>JAEDIL010000129.1 GCA_016292455.1 Clostridiaceae bacterium | reverse complement strand
ACATCGGATCATAAAGCGTGTGATAATCGCGGACTCTTGCAAGCGAGCAGATTGACGAGGCAAGCGTTTCCTTAATCGGCGCTCCGCCCGCTTCAAGGCGGTAGCCCCTTTTGTGCAGTCCGACTCCGGAGGTATCAATGAGCAGACTTACAGTGTTTTTCATTATTGAAAACTGAATCTGATGAACAGGACCCGTTTCGTCAAACCACGAAATTGAATACTTTGATTTAAGCCGCTCAACAACGGCTTTTTTGATTATTGACTGGCAGTCGCTGACCGAAAACAGCGCAGAATTTATTGAGTATCCTTTGACGGGGAAAGCGTCAAGCCGTCCGATCCACTCCTCCCACGGAAGAGCTTTTGTGCCCTGAAACAGCTCTTCAAAACTCATTGCCGTGAAGGAGCCGACAAGAATCTGAATTCTTTCTGCGTGGCGCGAACAGATGTTGGCGCGTGCAAGAAGATGCTCGTCGCCGGAAAAAAGAACCCGTCCGTTTTCGGCAATGACGTTTTGCGCACCGAGTGCTTTCATTTCGTCGGCAATAAGCTTTTCGAGTCCCAGAAGGCAGGGGATAACAAAATTTATGTTCATTTTGACCTACTTTCACGGTTAAAGGCAACCGAAACAAAAAATCAGCGGTGGGACACCCACCGCTGAAAGATTCTATCACATTATGAAATTAAAATCAATCAATATCGGGAATAATGAGACCGTAGCCTCCGTCATTTCTTGCATAGACAACACAGATCTTCTCGTTTTCACTGTTGAGGAACATATAGAAGCGGTGGTCAAGCAGATTCATCTGCAAAATTGCTTCATCAATGCTCTGCGGCTTGAGAACGATTTCCTTTGAACGAACAACTTCAAAGTTGTCCTCGCTGTCAAACTCGTCAATAGCGTCAAACGCTTCAAAGGCGCCGGAGCGAAGCTTCTTTTCAACTCTGGTTTTGTTTTTGCGAATCTGGCGCACAAGCGAGTCAACGCAGCGGTCAAGGGCATCGTTCATATTGGCGGCGCGTTCCTGAGAGCGGAAGATCATTGAATTATAAAAGACAGTAACCTCGACGATCTGCTCATTCTTTTCAACCGTTGCAGTAATTTTTGCCTCGGCGTCGGAACCGAAGAATTTCTCAATTTTTTTGAGCCTTTTTTCGGCTCTTTCCTTGAATGAGTCTCTCGGTGTGCACTTTCGTCCGATGATGGTTGTTTTCATAACTCTACCTCCTTTATATAAACTCCGAACAGAAAAACCGTTTGGAGCTGTTACCTTTTCAGGTTCATCTGTATTATAGCAGATTTTCACATAAAAATAAAGTACTTTTTGAATTTTTTATCACTGTTAACTAAAAAACAGCTTAAAAACTATGGAAGCTCTCAGATTTTGTTGATGTCATAGGGGGTTCTCTGATAGACAAAATAGTTCAGCCAGTTTGTGAACATCAGCGTTCCGACATTTCGCCACGTCATGAGCGGCTTTTTTGTGGGGTCATCGTCCGGAAAATAGTTATACGGAATAGAGATGTCAAGACCTTTTGCTTTGTCTCTGAAATACTCCCTGGCAAGTGTATCGGCATCATACTCCGAATGGCCGGTTGCAAAAAAGTTACGGCAATCAAGGTCTGAAATCAGGTGAATTCCGGACATTTCAGAATAAGAGAGAATCTGGAGGCTTTTGCAAAGAGCAATGTCTGAAAAGCGGGTTTCCGTATGGCGCGAGTGCGGAACAAAATATGTATCGTCAAAGCCGCGCATAAGCGGGTGAAAAAGGTCAAGCGGCTTATGCGGGAAAACGCCGAAGACCTTTTTCGGCAGATTGTATTTCGGAATGCCGTAGTGATAGTAAAGTCCTGCCTGGGCGCCCCAGCAGATATGAAAGGTCGAATAAACGCTTGTTTTCGACCATTCAAAAATTCTGCAAAGCTCGGGCCAATAGTCAACTTCCTCAAATTCCAGCTGTTCAACCGGCGCCCCGGTCACAATCATGCCGTCATATTTGTTCTCTTTGATTTCGTCAAAGGTTTTGTAAAACGTGAGCATGTGTGTTTCGTCAGCATGCGAAGCTTTGTGGGTTGCGGTCTGCAAGAGCTCAATGTCAATTTGAAGAGGGGAGTTTGAAAGCATTCTCAGAAGCTGAGTTTCCGTTGTGACCTTTGTTGGCATAAGATTAAGAATGACTATTTTCAGCGGACGAATATCCTGAGTTTTTGCCCTCGTTTCCGTCATTACAAAAATGTTCTCGTTTTCAAGGCTCTCCTTTGCGGGAAGTTTGTCGTTGATTTTAATCGGCATATTGTTACCTCTCAAAAAAAGTGCTGTGCACAGGGCACAGCACCATTATAGCATAAAAGATGAATATATCAAGCGTAATGCGCCCTTTCGCCGCCGATATATTTCGGTCTTGTTCTTGCGGCAGAAATGTGCGCTTCGCCTATTCTGTTTTCAGAAAGTCTCAGCGGAACAGCAACGCGTTTCAGGTGCATGCCGATAAGAGTCAGACCAATATCAAGACCCGCGTCGGCTTTGATTTCTTCAACTGCAACCGGGTCTTCAAGGTTTTCGAACGCAGTTGTTGCAAAGCTTCCGCCCGCTTTCGGTTTCGGAACAACGCAGACAATTTCATAACCCCTCTTTTCCGCGGCTTCTCTTTCAAGTATGAGCGCACGGTTGAGGTGCTCACAGCACTGCGCGGCAAGAAAGATTCCTCTTTCTTTAAGGTAGGGATATATTCCCGCAAAAACCTCCTGAGCTGCTTCAAGGGAAGATCCCTTGCCGATTGTTTCGCCGACGATTTCGCTTGATGAACAACCGACAACAAGAAGATCGCCCTGTTTAAGCCCGCTTTTTTCAACGAGCTCCCTGATTATTTTTTCAGCTTGTGTTTTAATACCGGTCATAATAATCGACTCCTTGCGGTAAATAGTTTATCTGATTCTTTTCAGCCCGGCAATGGCGCAGCAGTGAAGAATTTCAAACTTGTCCGGGTGCTTTTCCGAGAGAAGCTGAAGATGCTCTATTTCAAATCGCAACACTTCCTCGCTTTTGTTGCCGGCTGCCATATTCTTTCTGATATTTGTCCGTCAGCTGAAGAATCGGCTGAGTGTTTTTTTTCTGATTTTGTCAACAGCCGGAGAAAGGGCAAGAAACAGAACAGAACTGCCGAGAGCCTGAATGAAATTCTGAAAAATTGTTCCGGCAGCAACGGTGAGTGCACCGGCCGAAGGCAGTCCGTTGACTGTGATTCCGATAAAATATTCAGCAACGGCGTATACCGCAATTGAGGAGGCTGCCGCGATGAATAATGCGAGTATGTTTCGTTTGCAAAGCGTTTTTGGAGTTTTTGAAGTGAATGGAAGGGTAATTACCGCTTTTGCAATCAGAGTAGGAATAACATAAACAAGGTAGCCGCTTGCTGCGTCGGCAATTGCACCTCCGACAGCCGCGGCAATTGCGGCGTAGGGCGTCGGAAGCAATACGGCCGAAAGGTAAATTACGGCGTCTCCGAGATTTATGTTTCCCGTGGAGCTGTAAGGAATATGCACAAGTGTGATAAAAACAGCGGTCATTGCGGCAAACAAAGCGGCAATGGTCAGATATTTTAGATTGTT
>JAEDIL010000128.1 GCA_016292455.1 Clostridiaceae bacterium | reverse complement strand
AAAAAATGTCGCCTCTCGCCGAATAAAAAATATATATTCTGACAAGAACGCGCTTTTCTTCATTTAATATTTGACAGATACGGCAATGTTTATCCGTTTGCTACAATTAAACATCGTTATATGCTATACCAATTTAATGAAACAATATCGGTTTTTCAAGCTTTCAATCATTAATAACATTTTTCTATATGTTTTTTATGCAATATGTATATGCGTTTGTGCAATATAGCTGTAAATTCATGCCGGTTTTTGTGCCGCTTTAGAATTGATTTTTATGCAAAAACGTATTATACTGTAAGTGCCCCAAACATGAAAATAAATGAGTCCACTGTGCCGGTTTCTTTAGCTTAATTGCCAAATAGCAACCGGAAAAATTATTCTATACAAAAACACAAGAGGATTTAAGTAAATGAAAAAATCAAAAAGAGCAATTTCATTCCTTGTTATCTATAGGCTCCAGCCCAATAAAAATAAGGCTGTAGTGCTTGCAACAGGCTATCAAAAAAATGTTCTCTCAAAAACAGCTGCCGGTAAAATCGTACTTTAAAATCACTTGCCCGGCTTATGAATAACTTGAGCCGGGCATTTAATAAGGAGACAAAAATGTTTCAATTAAATTTAGCCTTTAAAAAACGAAGCTTTTGGGTTGCATTTTCGGTTGCTTTGTTTTTCAGCGTCCTTTCGTTCGTTTTGGCTTGCATCGAATGTTACGGTCATGAAATCAACGTCATTGCCTCGGCGGAAAAGCTGTTTATTTGGGGAACTGGAGAAGACAGAGTTTTCCTAATGCTGTTTTTTCTTCTGCCGGTGCTCAGCGTGCTTCCCTTTGCCGATTCATATATAGCTGAAAAGGAACGCAATATGCTTCCGGTTTTTCTTCCCCGCGTCGGTGCAAGAAAATATCTCGGCGGAAAGCTCATTGCTGTTGCGGCTTCCGCTTTTTTTGTTGTTTGCGTTCCTTTGCTTTTGAATTTAATTCTTTGCATGGCAACCTTTCCGGTTGAAATCAATAATTTTTCACAGATCTCTGCCGACCAGTCATGGTATTTCGGCACATTCAGGATGCAAAGATTGCTTTTCCCTGCGCTGACTGTGAGTCACCCATATTTGCTTTGCCTGCTTTCAATCCTTTTGACGGGAATTTTCTGCGCGCTGATGGCCGTTTTGGTGTGCGAGGCTTCGTTTTTCTTTTCCCGCTCAAGGGTGCTGATTCTTGCGCTGTTTTTCATCGTCAACACCCTGCTTATAATAGCCTCGACCGCAATAGCCTTTGAAAAAATATCCTGCTTCGCTCCGTTTTATTACCTCACAATGTTTAACTCCGAAAGCGGAAGGGCGCTCTGGTTTTTGCCGCTCCTTTTCATTGTTCCGGCGGTTCTCATCGGAGTTCTTTTCGTTCCCTGCGAAAAGCGGATTAAAAAATGCTGGGGGTGAGCGGCTTGATTTGGATAAAGAGAAATTACAAAGTAGTTTTACTGACTGTCCTTTTTTCCACCTTAGCTTCCTTGTTCTTTCCTCTTAATGTTCATCCGGGTTTCGTTGAAAACGACAGTATTGCGACGGCAGTGAGCGCGTTTTTCTTCATCGATAGCAACGACGACCTTTCACTGAGTATAACAATTTCCGCAATGATGTTTGTTCCGCTCATTCCTCTGCTAAGCGTTTTTAAGCGGGATTACGGGACGGAGCTTTGGTATTGCATAACAAGATACCGTTCAAGGAAAAGCTGGTTCTTCAAAAAGACCGGCTCGGTGCTTTTCCTTTCCTTTGTCAGCACTGCTGTGTATTTTGTGACAATTTCTGCTTCTGTGATTTCAAAGGGAGTTTTGAGCTTCGGCTTTTTCAGGAAGAATGTTTCGTTGCTCCTTTGGTTTTTTGCGCTGAGGTTTTTTTTCAACGCTTTTTTTGCTCTGCTTTTGAACGTTGTTTCAATCGCGGTGAAGCTTCGCTATATTGTTGCAATCGGCGTGATTCTCGTTTTGGGCAGCGGAATGGCTTCCGTTGCGGAGTTGAAGCTTGGGTTTTCAAATTCGATTAACCCTTATGTTCATGCAACCTATTATTTCCACGCGCAGACTGTGGAGTTTGAAAGGTCTATAGTTGATCCTTATATTTTTGAGAACATCACCCTTGAAAAAAGCGCGGTGTATTTTGTTCTTTGTATCGCGCTGATTTTGCTTGCCGGAATGATACTTAACGACCGGCTTGACATCGGAATTTTGGAGGAAGAATAAATGGCATATATTGAAATTAAAAGCCTTAGCAAAACGATAAAAGGAAAAACAATTTTGAATAATGTTAACCTCTCGCTTGAAAAGGGGAGAACCTACGGTCTTGTTGGTGAAAACGGAAGCGGAAAAACAATGCTGATGCGCACTCTCCTTGGTCTTATTACTCCGAGCGAGGGCAGCATTGAAATCGGCGGTGCTGTTCTGCGCCCCGGAAAGCCGCTTCCCTGCGATGTTGGCGTAATGATTGAAAACAACTCCCTTTGGCCGGAGCTGAGCGCTTTTGAAAATTTGAAGATACTTTCAAAAATCAGAAAGAAGGTCGGAAACGAGGAGATTAAAAAAACAATAAGCCGCGTCGGTCTTGACCCGGAGAGCAAAAAGCCGTTTTCAAAGTTTTCCCTCGGAATGAAGCAGCGCCTTGTTCTTGCTCAGGCAATCATGGAAAAACCGGACATACTCATTCTTGACGAGCCGACAAACTCGCTTGACGACGACGGAGTTGAACTGCTCAAAAAAATTGTTGCCGAGGAAAAGGCAAGGGGCTGTCTTATTCTCCTTTCGAGCCATTCGCCGGAGCTGTTCGGCGGAATATGGGACGAGGTTATTAAGGTTAAAAGCGGCGTTTTCACTAAGTCGGAGGAGGAGAGCGAAGAATGAAAAAGTTTTTTGCGGTTTTCTTTATCCTTCTGCTTGCGGTTTCGGTTGCTTTTTCCGTTGCAACAAAAAGGAGCTTCACCGATTATAGCAACGATGAGAACGTGCAAAATCGCGCTGTGTTGAACTATATTTCAACCGGTATTCCCGGCAAGGACGTAGATGAAAGCGATGATTTTCAACCAAGCGTTGAACACCTTTTGGACGCTCAGCTTATAGCCGAGGTTGAACCGGGCGGAAAAGCAAAATGGGAGTATGAGGCCTGCCTTGACACGCTGAAAATTAAAAAGGTCTACAAAGGCGATGCAAAGCCGGGCGAGCTTATCGACTGCTACAACAAGGCGTTTTTCGATGAATTTAACGGCAAATGGATTTTCGGAAATGTCTATCATTTTATGCCGATGCAGGAGGGCAAAACCTACATAATTTTTGCAGACAAAAAGGATTACCACCCGGCATATGAGCAAACGCTTGAAAGGAAAGTTTACGTTATGAAGTGTGATGATGTGTCCTTTTTCGGCACGGACATGACAGAGCCGCCTGTTCTTTCAAAAAAGAAGGAATATTTATATAAAGATGTAAAGTACTATGAGTTTATCTGCTATTCCGAAAAGCAAAGAGACGGGATAAACCAATTTAAAAAAGACGTTATTCGTGAGCTTGCGAAGCTTGAAAAGTAAGCTGTTCTTAATTTTTATTTATTTTCAATTCAAAAAACTGTAACTTTTCCTTGACTTTGCACACTCATTCTGTTATTATTAACTGGTAGACAATACCG
>JAEDIL010000127.1 GCA_016292455.1 Clostridiaceae bacterium | reverse complement strand
AGACTGCGTTTCACTCTCATCATGCCAATAACCGAGCATATTCATTTCTCCGCTTGCAGCAAGCAAACCGGTTTTTCCTTTTCCTGTCTCAACCGGATTGCGCTCATCGTCAACGGCAAAGATTTTTGCGTTTTTGGTAGGTCTTCCGATGCAGCCTTTTTTATCTTCAAGACGATTAAAATTATATACAGCAATTCGTCCGCTTTCTGTGCTGCCGTAAAAATTATAAAGTCTTGTATCCGGCAGAAGCTCTTTTATGATTTCTTTGTCCGCCTGCATAATCGGAGCAGAGCCAAATTCAATATATCTAAGCGTGTTTTTATACTCACAGAGCTTATTTTTTGAGAGCTTCAACAGAATTGAAAGTGCCGATGGAACAAGATCTATTGAATTGACTCCAAACCTTTCAATTGCACTGAAAAAGCCGAAAACATTCATAATGCCGGCAAGAAGAACAACACTGCCGCCGCAAAGCATATTTGCATAATAACTTCTGAGCGCATGCGAATGATTGAGCGGTGACGGAATCAGTTCAACGTTGTCCTCTTTCATTTCGGTTCCGTACATAACATTCTCTGCAAGAGCAATATTATTTTTATTTGCGATAATGATTCCTTTTTCTTTTCCCGTTGTTCCTGTGCTGAAAAGCAGTTCACAAACCGCATCTCCATCGGGAAAAGATTGAAAATCATACTCTTCCTCTTCCTGAGCGCGTTCAAAAAGCTCATCGAGACTGTAAAAGCCATCAGTACCGGAAGATGAAACCACAGCAATTTTCGCCTCGGTAACCTCAGCAATATTCCTGATTTTCCGGTGTGCGCAGCCGCGTTCGAGCGGCACAAAAATTGCACCTATTGCTTCAAGACCAAGCTGGAGTGCAAGATATTTAACGCTCTGAGCAGCCTCAACAACCACTCTGTCTCCCTTTTCTACTCCGAGCGACAATAGCAATGATGAAAACTTTAGCGACAATGTAATATACTCACGATAGTTGACAGCTGTCATTTCATCTGCAACGCACAGCTTATCCGGATGCTTTTTTGCGTTGATATATACCGCTTCAAAAACAGAGTCAGCCAAAAAAATCACTCCTTCATAAAATTTATACTGTTGAAAATGCCGGCCAGTATTTTAGAAGAAAATACCCAAGTACACTCATAAGCACAATAACAATAAGCGTCAAAACAGCACCGTGCTTCATCATAAATTTCGGTCTGAGACCGTAACCAACCGGAATTGCACGAATTGACGTGGGCAACATATACGAAAGATTTACACCGATCGAAGCGATATATATGTACGGTATCGGATTTTTGCCTATACCGTTTATTATACTTATTACAATCGGAATTGAAACAGCAGCTGTTGCCGTGTTGCTCGTAACGTCTGACAGAACAATAGTCAAAATTACTATGACTAAAACAGTGCCAAATCCGCCGCTAAGTCCGGTATTCGCAACAGCCTTTCCAATTTCCTCGCCTGCTCCGCTGTTGTTTATCAGTGTTCCGGCTGCAAGTCCGCCTGCAAAAATATATATCAGTTCCCAAACAATTTTTGTTTGAACAGATTTCCATACCATAAGTCTTTTCCCGTCTTTATAGGTGATAAGAAAAGAAATAATGGCACAAATTATGAAAACATACGCCGGCTTCAATCCGGGCAAAGCATTCTGATAGAACTGACGAGTGAACGAAGCCACAGTTGCAACAACGAAAAGAACAAACGAAAGCGCTTCCTCCTTTGACACTTTCGGGAGCTCTTTATACTGCTGTTTGAAGTATTCCTTGCTTATTCCGATTCTATCGGTTTTCTTAACTTTAAGAACCAAAAAAATTACATTGCTGGCTACAAGGACAAGTATTATCGGCAGAAAACGAATTACCCACGAAGTATACATATACTCCTCGCCGGTCAACTGTTGAATATAATCAACGGTTATGAGATTCATCGCCCCGCCAAGCGGCGTGGCAAGCCCGCCTACACCGGCGGCATAGGCGATAGTTATAAGGATCATTGAACCCTTGTGGCTGTTAGCGATGTCTCCCTCGCCAACATATTTGAGCATTGAATACGCAATTGGTGTAATTGTTGCGCAAACAACAGCATTCGGTAACACCGAAGAAAGAATAAAAGAAAGAAAAAACCAAAAGGCGATTTGTAAGCGCAGATTGCTACCGATAAGCGACAGACACTTTGCGGCAATTCTCTTATCAAGTCCCGTCTTTTCCCAGGAAACCGTCAGAATTGACGCTCCGAGCAGAAGCATAATTGTTTCAGAGGAGTAGTTTGATATGACAGCACTCATATCCGCCATCTTAATAAACGCATTGACAGCGATCGGAAGAAAGGCAGTCACCGCAAAGTCAACCGGAGCCGTTATCCACCAGTAGGCCATCCATGCAACAGTACCGACTGCTGCTTTTGATGCAGTTTCCGAAAAAACACCCTGCGGCAAAAAAATCAGTGAGAGAACAAGCAATACGGGTCCAATCACCAGATTGATCAATCTCTTTCTGTTTTTCATGACAATTCCTCAATCATTTCCCACATAGCTTCAACCGACTCAAAATACTTCGGCTGAATATACTCCATCGGAATTGAAATATCGAATTCATCTTCGATTTCCGAAACAATTGAAACCACAGAAGCTGAATCAAGAATATGATTTTCAATCAGTTTTTTTTCGTTCTTAAAATCAATTTCCGAATAAAGCGAATTGAGAAGTTCAAGCAGTTTTTCCATAGTAATTACCATCCTTTATATAATTATTTATTTTCTTAAAACTGTTCATATATAAATTGGCTTGCGTCAAATTGCGGACCGTATATTCCAAAGACCAACACAACAAAGATTCCGCACATAACAACCGCGTACCGAAAAACAATGTTTTGCTTTGAAAGTAACTCTCTGACAGATGTTCTTTCCTGCATAATATCCACAAGCAGTAAAATAAGAATCGCGGCGATAACAACAGCAAAATTCTTTCTGTCAAGGCCATAATTAAAAAGCTTGTCTTCAAGAATATATTTGAGAGATAAAGAGGAAAACATATTTTTAAAATAAATCAATGATTGCCTAAGGCCCTCGCAACGGAAGAAAATGCGCCCGACTGTGCATAGTGCAAACGTTCTGAGCATCTGAAAAAGCTTCCAACTGAAAGCATCGGTATTTATTGCAAGCTTTTTTGTAAGTTTTTGATTGAACTCACCAAAAACATTTCCTGCAACCATCAAGACGGCGTAAAACGCACCCCAAGCAACAAAGTTCCAGCTTGCTCCGTGCCACAGTCCTGTTATAACCCAAACAACAATCGTTGGCACGCACGACGCAACCAACAGCTCCCCTTTTTTGAGCCCGCGTTTTTTGAAAAACTTTTTTAGCTTTTTAACCGCAGATGACATTGAAACCGGGAAATATACAAAATCCTTGAACCATTCACCGAGTGAAATATGCCATCTGCGCCAGAATTCCGGAATAGTTTTTGAAAAATATGGGTGATCAAAGTTTTTGGATAGCTTTATGCCGAGCATCTCCGAAACACCGGAAACAATGTCTATACAACCGGAAAAATCTGCATAAATCTGAATTGAATACATAACAGCCGCAAGAGCCATAATAAGACCCGAATAATTTTTAGGTGCGTCAAAAAATGTGCTGACGAAAAGTGACAGCCTGTCAGCTATAACCAGCTTTTTGAACAACCCCCAGA
>JAEDIL010000035.1 GCA_016292455.1 Clostridiaceae bacterium | reverse complement strand
TAATATTTCTGTCAATTAGCTTTGTTGCAAGCTTTGCCGTTTTTTTCGCTCTACCCAGCGGCGAGCAATAAATATAGTCGGAATTCAGCTTTTCAATTCTTTCGGCAAGAAGAGAAGCCTCTTTTCTGCCTTTCTTTGTAAGAGAATCCAGACGGTAATCAGGGTCACCATGCCTGATAATAACAATTTTCAACTATTATTCACCACGCCTGATAATATACTTTTCCGTTCGTTAATCCGGTTCCTTTATATTTCATCATTTCTGACACCGTTACAATCTGATAGCCCTGATCAATCAGCCACGGAACTATGATTTCGGTCGCATCACCGGTTGAATAATACAGATCGTGCATCAGAACAATTGAGCCGTCTCTGACGTTGTTTTTTATGTTCTGAACAGTCCGGGATACGCTTCTGTGACTCCAATCCATTGTATCAACAGACCAGCTGATGAACGGATAAGGCACAAGCGACAAAACGCGTGAATTCACAGATCCGCCCGGCGCACGGACAATCGAAGCTTTGCAGCCGGTATATTTTTTCAGTGCATCGTTTGAATCAGAAATTTCTTTCAGAATCTGTGAATCAGAAGCTGTAGTCAGAGTAGTATGGTTATATGTATGATTACCGATTTCACAGCCAAGAGATACTGCGCGTCTGATGCAATCGCTGTAAGTTGAAACTCTCGAGCCTACAACAAAGAAAGTGGCTCTTGAATTATACTTCTGCAACACATCAAGGATCTGATTGGTAACAGGTCTGTATGGTCCGTCATCAAAGGTCAGAGCAACCATTTTTGTGCTTTTGTCAAGTCTTGCTGCGCCGGCTTTTGAAGAATAAGCACTCGTGGCTTTCGGTGAAAGAATAACTGCTCTTAATCTGTAATAGCCGGTTTTCCCTTTTGGCGCGAACTTATCCGTCCATGCGGTTAAGCTTCCTTTAATTTCAGAAACTTTTTTCCAGGATTTTTCACCTGAACTTTTTCTGAATACATAATATCTGTCAGCACCCATAACAGCTTTCCAGGACAGCTGTATTCCGCTGACGGAAGCGGTAGCGCACAGATCCTTCGGTGCGGAAATAAAAGTTACGGTTTTTTGGTTTCCTCCCGATGCGCTTATGTTTTTCGAGCAAACCTGTCTTATCTGATACATATATCTGACGGCAGATTTCACCCGACTGTCAGTGTAACTCAGATTCTTTGGGCTGACACACGCGATCCGTTTCCAGTCGGAGCCGGAGCTTTTCCGGTATATTCTGTATTCGTCAGCCCCGGCACATTCCTTCCATTTGAGATAAACACCGTTGCTGATATTTTTCACAGAGCTGACTGTGGGAACGGCGCAGTAAACTCTCGAAATTCTGTTCGAACTTTCAGACTTGCCCGAACCGACATAGGCTTTCATGGTATAAGTATATCTGACACCGTTTCTGACGGATTTATCGGTGTAGGAAACAACACTTGCTTTCTCAATCTTTGCAAGTCGTTTCCACCCGGAAGAGCCCATCCTTTGACGATAAATTATATAGCCGTCAACGCCGCCGACTTTTTTCCAACTGACAGATAAACCATTTTTACTGTTTGACACCGCGGTGAGTTGAACTGTTTTTATATCGGCAGCATTCGAAATAATGCTAACCGATAAAGCGAGCGTCAGCATACATAAAGTACAAGCAAAAAGCAATAATTTCCGACTTGTTTTCATTTTTCAATATCCTAACTTATTATTGTTCATTATTTACAGTAAGCAGTTTAAGCTTTTGCCAGCTCAGCAGCTGTTTTTGCAGCAAGAGCAGCATTATTGAGAACAAGCTGAATATTTGAAGAAAGACTGTCGCCGCCGGTAATGTCTTTAATTTTTGCAAGGAGGAACGGTGTTGTTTCTTTTCCGTGAATACCAAGCTTGCGGCTTTCTTCAACGGCGCGGTCAATTGCTTCGTTTATAACGCCGGCATCCATTGAGTATTCTTCCGGAATGGGGTTTGTTACAAGCATCCCTCCGCGAAGTCCCATATTCATTTTAGCTGAAAAAGCGTCAGCAAGCTCCTTGGGCGAGTCAAGACGATAGTCAACTGAAAAGCCGCTCTTTCTTGTGTAGAATGCCGGAAGCTCATGTGTCTGATAACCGATAACCGGAACACCTTTTGTTTCAAGATATTCAAGTGTAAGACCGAGGTCAAGAATAGACTTTGCTCCGGCGCAAATAACCATAACCGGTGTCATTGCGAGTTCTTCAAGGTCTGCTGAAATATCCATGGTTACTTCAGCTCCGCGATGAACTCCGCCTATTCCTCCTGTTGCAAAGACCTTAATTCCCGCCATTGCGGAAATAATCATTGTTGTTGCAACCGTTGTTGCGCCGTCTTCGCCCTTTGCAATCAGAACAGGCAGGTCACGTCTTGATGCTTTTATTACCTTTGTGCCTTTTTTACCGAGATACTCGATTTCGTTCTTTGAAAGTCCTGCTTTGAGTCTGCCGCCGATGATTGCAATTGTTGCGGGAACGGCGCCGTTTTTGCGGACGGTTTCTTCAACTCTCAGCGCAGTCTCGACGTTCTGAGGATATGGCATGCCATGAGAAATTATAGTTGATTCGAGAGCTACAACGGGCTTGTTTTCATCAAGTGCTTTTTTGACCTCCGGGGAGATTTCAAGATACTTGTTCATATTCATCATTCCTTTTCTGTAATTGTTTTAATATTTATGTTGACTGCCTGTTCACTCTGACAAGCGCATGATGCGCCCTTCAAGGCAAACTCACAGCTTTCATCCAGACTTTTACCGCTTAGTTTTGCAATAACGCAACAGGAGAAAAATGCATCCCCTGCTCCGGCAGTGTTAATTATTTCAAAGGAAACCGGTTTTTTGATTACCGTGTTTTTCCCGTCATAAGCAACGCAGCCATTTGCTCCGAGGGTTATATATATCTGACCGACGCCTCCGACTCTGACAAGATGTTCCGCAGCCATTTGCGCCGATTCATAATCATTGATCTCAAAGCCGCACAAAACGCCCGCTTCAATGGCATTTGGCTTAAAAACGCTGAGATGGGAAAGGCAAGGCATGAGCCTGATAACCTTGTTTGCCGATACGGCGTCAGCAAAAATCGGCACGCTGATATTTTCACACAGAAACAACAGCGTTTCACTTTCAAGGTTAGCATCGACAACAACAGCGTCGCAGTTAGAAATTTCATTGATAATCGGCTTAAAAAAGTCCTTGTTCAGATGCCGGTTAATGCGCATATCATTGACAGCGGCAAGCATATCTCCGTGCTCATCAGTAACAAAGAGATAAACGGAATTGCGCTCGCTTTCCATTCTTCTGCACAGCGACATGTCAATTGAAAAACGTTTTGCCTCTGCTTCAATTTCGGGCAAATACGAATCATTTCCCAAAGCGGCAACAAAACGCACCTGAGCGCCCAGCAGCGAAAGATTTCTTGCCACATTGAAGCCGACACCGCCGATTGTGTGGGACACAGAGCCGACGTTGGAGTCATGCGCAACAAATTTTTCTGAAGGTTTTCCGCAAATATCAACGTTCACTGCGCCGATTACGGTAACTCTGTAAGGCATTCTTACCACCACCCGCCTGATATTATAGCAAATAAGACATGCAAAGTAAACACCTCCCGGGCAGAGTTTGAGACGCGCATGAGCTTTACCGTGCACTTTTCATTCAGACAAAGTTCAAAGCCCTGAAAGGCAAATGCATTTCAAGGCTTTTCATGAAGCATAATCGTAATTTATGATTTTTACCTCATCATATCCGTGCAGGTCACACGATAGCGATGACATTTTGTCATGCGGCTCTGTTGCTGCTCTGTCCGTCCTCACCGGCAGACATTACTTCGCCTCTGTCTCTGAACAGCAGCGAAATACACCAGATTCCGGCAAGAGCAATAATTGTGTATATGATTCTGCTGACGATTGCGCTCTGACCTCCGAAGATCCATGCAACGAGGTCAAATTGAAAAAGACCGATAAGACCCCAGTTGATTGCTCCGATAATGGTGAGAGAAAGAGAAAGCTTGTCTAACATCTTGTTTTCACTCCTTTTGCTTTTGCTGATGAGAGTCAGAACCAATCGGGTTCGATTCCCGTCAGCAATATTATTGCGAAAAACAAGATAATTATTCACAGAATTACAATTTTATTGCCATGACGTAGCTGCCGAGAATATTGGCAATTTTTTTAAAACCGTTGCGTCCGTAAAAACGGATTGCGTTTTTATTATTATATCCGCAGGAAAGCATCAGACCTGAAATACGGTTTTCGCTAAGATATGCTTTCAGCTCTTTCATAAGCCGCGAACCGACTCCCTGATGGCGGCAGACATCAAGAAGGTTAATGTGAATATGAGCAGGATAATTTTTTGAAAACAGCCTGTGAATTACAATTTCTCCTCTTGCCATCAGCTCATACTTAATGCCGAGCTTTCTGATTTCAGGCATATAAAGACCGTTGAAAATTTTGTAGTATTCACGAAAATTCTTCGCGCAGATAATATAGCCGACAGCGTTGTCATTTTCATCCGTTGCAACGAAGCACGAATCCGGCTCGACTTCGGTGTAGTAATCACAATACATAAGAGTTATGAAATCGCTCATTTTTTTATCGGAAACATCAAAAGACGAAGTTTTGAGACAGATTTTTCTAATGTTTTCCTTATCTTTTTGCTCGTATTTTCTGATATTTATCATTTTTTTATTCTCCTTAGTGTCACCACAATTCTCTGCATGATGTTGAAACGCCGAGCGCACCGCTTTCAATGGCTCTTTCAATATCCTCTTTTTCGTTAACCAATCCGCCTACAATGACGGGAACTTCAATAATCTCACTGAGCCGCTTTGTGATTTTCGGCATTATTCCGGGCATTATTTCAATTGCATCCGGCTTAATAAGAGCCGAAGTTTTGACTGTTGTCTGAATTGAAAGGGAATCAATTATAAACAGTCTCTGGACAGTCAGCATTCCGAGCTCCTTTGCAGCTTTTAACTGATTGTTCTTTGTTGAAATAATTCCGTCCGGCTCAATTTGCTCATGAATATATTTCAGTGCCATTGCATCGCGTGAAAATCCTTCAATCAGGTCAACATGAATGAATATCATTTTTTTCTTTTCATGTACGCGATCGACAATGCTTTTCAGATTGAAAATATTGCCGCACAGCAGAAAAATGACAGTACACTTTGAATCAATTGCGCTGTCAAGGTTGTCAAGGTCTTTGACGGTTGCGATAACCGGCTCGCTTTTCATAAGTCGTGCAAATGTTTCTTTCATGTTTATCCCCTTTCAACCATGAGTGCTTTTTCAATGAGACCGCGCAGCTCGTCAACACCGTCGCCGTTTACTGCTGAAAACGGAACAACGCTGATATTTCCGTATTTTGTAAGAATTGAACAGATTTTCATCAGCATTTCACTGCGTTCGGTTTTATTGAGTTTATCACACTTAGTCAAAGCAACAACGAACGGCAGCTGATTTTCAACCATATACTCAATCATTTCAATATCCAGCTTTGTAGGCTCATGACGCATGTCAATGAGTTGAACAATCAGTCGCAAATCACGTTCGGAGCGGAAATAGCTTTCCATAAGCTTTGCCCACCTGAGCTTTTCCTTATCCGGAACTTTTGCGTATCCGTATCCGGGAAGGTCAACAAAACGGCAGTTGTCAAGCCTGAAAAAGTTGATTGTTACCGTTTTGCCCGGAACAGAGCTTACTCGGGCAAGCGCTTTTCTGCCGAGCAGCTTGTTCAGCAATGAAGATTTTCCGACATTTGAACGACCGGAAAAAGCTATTTCAGGAACGTCTGAGCCTTTCAGTTGCCCGGGTGTGCCGAAGGCGGCTTCAAAAACCGCATTGTCAAATTTCATAATTCTCCCCCGTCACTGAGCAATGTTGTCGCTCTTAGATTTCTTATGCTCAACTTTGAATGAAGTGTTATGCTTCAAATCTATTTTCTGAGTTTTCTCGTCGCAGAGCGCTGCGGCAAAAACATCGTCAAGCTTTTCGGCGCAAACGAACTCCACGTTTTCTTTGACGATAGGATCAACATCAAACAGATCGCTTTCATTTTCTTTCGGAATGACAACCAGTTTGATTTTATTCTTATAAGCAGCCATTGCCTTTTCACGCAGACCTCCAATCGGCATGACGCGGCCGGTCAGAGAAATCTCTCCCGTCATTGCAACCGAATGTCTGACAGCTCTGCCGGTAAGAGCTGAAAGAAGTGCTGTTGAAATTGTAACTCCGGCTGAAGGACCGTCTTTCGGAACGGCGCCCTGCGGAACATGGATATGAATATCCTTTGTTTTAAACACGTCGCTTTCAATTCCGAAAGATGACGCAACGCTTCTGATATAGCTGTGAGCAGCTTTGGCAGATTCTTTCATAACATCGCCGAGAGAGCCGGTAAGTTCGAGCTTGCCGCTGCCGTCCATGACAACAGCTTCAACCTGAAGCAGCTCGCCACCGACGCTGGTCCAGGCAATACCGTTAACAACACCGACCATATCGGTTTTCAAAGCTTCATCATTCTTGAACTTAACCGGACCGAGCATCTCTTCAATCAGTCCGGGAGAAACGGAAATCCTCTTAATTTTTCCTGAGGAAAGCATTACGGCACTTTTGCGGCATATTGCGCCGATAAGCTGTTCAAGTCTTCTGACTCCGGCCTCGCGTGTATAGCAGTCGATAAGGAAGCGAAGGGCAGAGTCGGAGAAGCGTATAGTAGTGCCGTTAAGACCATGCATTTCCCTTTGTTTTTTAACGAGATGGTTCTTTGCAATAACAAGCTTTTCCTGTGCAGTGTAGCTTGAAAGCTCAATGACTTCCATCCGATCAAACAAAGCAGGAGGAATGGTGCTGCTGTCGTTCGCTGTCGTTATAAAAATAACCTTACTGAGATCGACAGGGAACTCAATATAATGATCGCGGAACGAATTGTTCTGTTCCGGGTCAAGGGCTTCAAGCAACGCAGCAGCCGGATCACCCTTATAATCACTTCCGAGCTTGTCAATCTCATCAAGAAGAATGATCGGATTAAAGGTTCCCGCCTGGGTGAGCGCATTGATGATACGTCCGCTCATGGCGCCGATATAGGTTTTTCTGTGACCGCGGATTTCTGCCTCGTCGCGAACACCGCCGAGCGACATCCGTACATATTTCCTGCCCATTGCTTTGGCAACGGAACGGACAATTGAAGTTTTTCCGACGCCGGGAGGCCCGACGAGACATATAATCTGTCCTTTTGTTTTATCTGTTAGCGCACGGACAGCGAGCATCTCAATAAAGCGCTCCTTAACTTTTTTTAGTCCGTAGTGCTCATCATCAAGAATATTCTGTGCCCTGACGAGATCAAAACGATCGGTCGAATAAGTTCCCCAAGGAAGAGCAAGGCAAGCGTCAAGATAGCTGCGGATGACGTTTGCATCGGGTGAGCTGCTCTGCATTTTTGAAAGCTTATCGCACTCCCTGAACAGTTTTTTTCTCACATCGTCCGTGAGCGGCAGAACTTTAACACGCGCTCTGTATTCTTCACTTTCGCCAAAGGGATCATCGCTTTCTCCGAGTTCCGAAGAAATTGCTTTGATCTGTTCACGAAGATAGTATTCGTGTTGGTTTTTATCCATCTGCTCCTGAACGCGCTGTTCAATCACGTTTTCAATTTTTGAGATTTCAATTTCGTGAGAAAGAATTGAGCAGAGCTTTTCAAGACGTCTCAAAGGATTAAGTTCCTCAAGAAGAAGCTGTCTGTCCTCAAAGTTCGTAAGAGCATTGCCTGCGATAAAATCAGCAAGGTGTGAAGGCTCTTCTGTGACAAAAACTTCCATAGCAACATCACGGGCAAGCTTTGAAGTGACATCAATATACTCTTCAAAAATCTCCTTGGTTTTTCTTATCAGAGCGTCGGAGTAATCTGCCTCGCCTGACTTCACTGAAGCCGAGCGCCGCTCACGGATGTCGCAGAGCAGATGAGCGTCGCAAGGCAGAAAATCGGCAATTTCGGCGCGGCAGATTCCCTCAACAACAACGCGGATTGTTTTATTCTCCGGTGATTTGATAATCTGTTTGACGCCGGCAAGAACACCAAAGGAATAAAGTTCATCCCCTGTAGGATCCTCATACGAAATGCTCTTTTGTGCAACAAGAAAAACCTTTTGATTTTCGGCAACAGCCGCCTTGAAAGCGGCAATAGACTTGCTTCTGCCCACTTCAAAATGCAGCCGCATACCAGGAAAAACAACAAGTCCCCTCAATGCTACTGTCGGAACAGCCTTATATATCAAATTAACGGCCATGAAATAACCATCCTTCTGAATAACATTATGAGAAGCATTATACTACATATTGCTTCTAAAATCAACCTCATAAAACTGTAAAACCATACCTGACCGTATTGCATTTTTTTGTCAAATGTGTTATATTTACTGAGGTTATAATCTTTGCATTAGCCATGGCAAATTCTTAAAAAGGAGAAGATTATTGTGAGATTTAAAAAATTTTTTGCATCAGTTCTGGCAGTTGTGCTCATTCTCTCGGCGGTTCTTCCGTCAACTGCACTTGCTGCCGACATAAGCTATTCGAAAGACTGCCCCCATATATATGTTGTCGGCTTCATGACAGACAACCTCTATAAGAATCCGGGCACCGATGAACAGGAGCAGATATGGCCGCCGAAAAGCGATGATATTATCGCTGCTGTCAAAAAAGCAATTCCCACTCTTCTTGTTGCTTCTGCAACCAAAGAATGGGATATGCTTTGCGATGTCCTGATTCCAGAAGTTAAAAAGCTGTTTGATCCCGCCTGCCTCAACAAAGACGGCGAGGTTGACAACAACACCGGAATTGACTATAAAATTCCGTCTGCCGGCGTTATCCGTAACAGCAGAGAGACATCTTTCCGCTACGACTGGCGTCTCAGTCCGCTTGTAATTGCCGATCAGCTTAACGATTATATTGAATATGTCTGCCGCGTAACCGGGAAAGAAAAGGTTTGTCTTGAAGCTCATTCCTGCGGCGGCGTAATTACCATGGCATATATCAGCAAATACGGGCTCGACAGGGTCAAGGGTGTTGTTTTCGATTCAACTGCCATTTTCGGTGAAACATATACCGGCGAGCTTCTGACCGGTCAGATTGAAGTTTCAGCAGATTCTGTGCTCAATTTCCTTAAATATATCATGGACGGTGCAGAATATGAGAATCTTATCAATTCTGTTATGGAACTGCTTTCGAAAGCCGGCGTCCTTGGTTTCGTTACAGATTATGCAAACGAGCTGGTTGCCGGAATCCGCGAAAGAGCTATTCCCGAAGTAATCATGCCATTGTTCTGCCGCTGGCTTACAATCTGGGCCATGTGTCCCGAAAAGTACCTTGACGAGGCTTACAGCTATGTGTTCGGTGAGGCTTGCGACAGTGATCCGGCTGATTACGAAAAGCTTATAGCAAAAGTAAAAGCATATGATACTACCGTCAAGGCAAACAAGGTTGAGCTTTTGAAAGCGACGGAAAAAAGCTGTAAAATGGGTGTGTTCTCATCCTACGGTTACAGCTCAGTACCTATTACTCCGTCATGGGATTCCGCAGGTGACGGCGTAATTGACACATGTTATACGTCTTTCGGTGCAACAGTTGCTCCGGTTGGACAGACGCTCAGCGAAGACTATATTGCTTCAAAAGACCCGGCCTATATCTCGCCCAATAAGCAGGTTGACGCTTCAACGTGTATGTTCCCCGAAAAGACATGGTTTGTCAAAGATCTCAAGCACTCCGCAAATCACAATTCACTCACTGAGCTTGCGGAAGCGATTCTCTATTGCGACGAAGAAGTAACCGTTGATACGTTTGAACAGTATCCGCGCTTCCTTTCATTTGACAATACAAGCACAACCATTGTTAAAGATGAAAGCAGCAAAGTCAATATGTTTACAAAATGGTTTGACGCGCTTAATGAATTCATTAAGCTTATGAAAAGCCTGTTTCAAAAGCTTTTCAAATAATCAGGCGTTCAAGTTATAAAACAACAGCAGCAATCGAAGAAATTCGATTGCTGCTGTTTTCATTTTGCTTTCTTTTTACGTTTGACAGGCACCGGAGTAATCGGTTCCAGTACTTCTATCACTCGCCTGACAAGTTCGCGGTTTTCGATGTCAAGCACATAATGCTCCTTTGCACCGTCATAGGGAAAACCGGTTTCAGCGTTTTTCAGTACTTCGTCAAGAGCCGGATGTTTTTTGATAAAGACTGTGTTGTCACAGACAAGCAGTATCGGCTTTTCATTGATGTAAACCATATACTCGCCAAACATCTTCTTATATTTGATTTCAGCAGTATAGGTTATACTTTCACAAACGAACTCAATGTATTCTTTCGATGTAGCCATATTTATTTATTATAATCTCGCTTCTTTAAACGGCAGGAAAGCATTTGTATTATCATACTCCCCTTTGTCATAAAGTAAATCTTCCACAACACTGCAAAGCGGAACCGGATTGCCGAAGTAATCTTTGAGCGCAGCAAACTTCGGAAGACGTGACAGAATTGCCATAAAGCTTTTATACTCGGCAGTATCGGGTGTAAACTTTCTTACACCTGAGTAAAGATTGATAACCAATTCAAGGAAAAAGTCTCTTACCTTCACATTGGCAACGCTCGGGTCAATTTTTGATGAGACAAAAAGAAGCTTGCCGAGCGATTTGAAAGTCAAACCGTTTATTATTCTGCCAAGCAGTTGAAGGAGAGGTTTTATCGCATCAATTGTTTCAGCTTCCATGCTGAATCCATTGGCAAGCACCTTAAAGTGCTCAATATCGTTCTCCATTGAATCAAAAATATCCCTGATCATGTGCAGAAAATGTTCTTTCATATATTCATCGGTTGATTTTCCGCCAAGAGGCCAATCAAAGCTTTTCAGATTATGCGTCTTTACGTCGATTCCGTCATCGGAAACAACCATTTTCCGGTACGGAGCCGGATATGCGCAAATTGAACCGGTATTGATATGATAAAGACGGTTTCCACGGGCAGTATCAAGTTTTGTGATCGACTGCATGTGTGTGTGACCGGTAAAGCAAAACTGAATTCCAAGGTCAGCGAACATCGGTGCAACCGTCTCATAGTTGTAAAGCATGTCTCTGTGTGAAAACAGAGGATAGATTTCTCCCGGAGGAAGCATTGGATGGTGAGTTACCGCTATAATTCTTTCCCCGGCATTTTTGGCTTCTTTCACCTGATTTTTAATCCATTCGATGAGCGTTTCATCATATCCGCAATGTGTTCTTCCGTCGCCGTCATCATTTAGCATGAGAAAACGCCAGCCTTTGCACATCCTTACGGCGTATGAATATGACGGAATATGCTCGGAGACAGCCTCGTTCCAACCAAAATCGTTATAAAGGCGTCTGAGCTCTTCACGTGTATATTCTTCAAGCTTGAAATCTCCGATTTCGGTGTACCCACGGGCGTTATTGTCAAAGTCGTGTGTTGCAAAAGTCAGAAAAATGCGTTTTCCGGACTCTTTAAGCTTATACAGCTTTTTTGCAAGCATATCGTGACTTATTTTTTCACCGTCATAGGTAACGTCTCCGGATATTATGACGATTTCATTTTCCTTGTCATCAGCTATTTCTTTGAAAGCTGCGTCAACAATTGCCTCGGACTCCGCAACACATTTCTGATCGTTGTTGCAGCGAAGCTCAAAATACTTTCCGTATGAGCCTATCTCTTTGTTTGCGTAATAATGAAGGTCTGTTATCTGATAAAAATTAAATTCTTTCATTATCGGAACTCCGTTTCAAATGACATTAAAGTCCGGTTTTTTCTCTGATATAGTTTCTTGCAAGAACGGCATATTCAAACGGATTTGCCTTTGCAGGATCCTGCTCTGCTTCAACAACAACCCAGCCTTCATAATCGGCTTCGGAAAGAATATCAAAAACAGGAGTGAAATCAAAGTCTCCGTCACCGGGGACGGTGAATGAACCGGCGCGAACGCAATCAAGGAAGCTGTAACCTTTGACCTTTGCTTCGTCTATTACGCTTTGGCGGATGCTTTTAAGGTGAACATGCTTAACTCGGTGAACATACTTTTTAAGTACTGCAACAGCGTCTTCTCCGCTGAAAGCAAGGTGACCGGTATCATAAAGAAGGTATACAAGATCCGGGTCGGTAAGCTCCATAAGCTTGTCAATTTCTTCGGTTGTCTGAACGCCCGTTCCCATGTGGTGATGAACAGTAAAGTACATACCCTTTTCTTTGGCGAGGCGACCCATTTCATTAAAGCCTTTTGCAATCAGCGCCCACTGCTCGTCAGTATATACGGGCTTTGCTCCGAAGATTGAAACCGGCTTACCCTGAATGCTGTTACCCTGCTCCGAAGCACCGATGACCTTTGCGCCGAGCACATGAAGAAAGTCTCTGTGTTTAATAAAAGCTTCAATAGTTGCGTCGTATCCCTCGGAAAGCAGCAGTGAAGAGAACCATGCGTTGCATATTCTCATGCCTCTGACATCAAGCTTATGTTTAAGTGTTTCAACATCTTTGGGATATTTGTTACCGATTTCGCTTCCGGTAAAGCCGGCAAGTGCCATTTCGCTGACGCACTGCTCAAAAGTATTTTCGGCACCAAGGTCGGGAAGGTCATCATTTGTCCACGCAATCGGGGCAATGGCAAGTTTAACTTTTTCTTTGTTAAGCATAGTTATTCTCCTGTTCCTCAATAAAGTCTTGCTTTTGCAATATTCTCTTTCATTTCTTCGTATGCTTTCTGTACTTTTTCGCTGGTTGAAACTTCGGCAACACCTACGCGCCACCATGAGTCGTATCCGTCAGACATCGACTTATGAGCAACCTTGATGTCGAAAAGGCAAGGAATTGTCTGCTTTTTTGAATCACTCAACGCCGAATAAAGCTCTTCTTCATTCGTAACGCGGTAAGCTTTACAGCCGTAGCCTTCGGCAATCTTTGCGTAATCTGTGATTATCACTTCACCGTCAAGACCTGTTTCGGTTCTTCTTGTGAAACGAGTTCCGAAGGTGTCGGTTCCCTGATTGTTCTGAAGGTTTTCAATACATCCCCAACCGCTGTTATCAAACAGCATTACGTTAATTTTGGCTTTTTCCTGAACAGCCGTGTAAAGCTCACTATGAAGCATAAGGAACGAGCCATCACCAACCATTGTATAAACTTCTTTGTCAGGACAGGCAAGCTTTGCACCCAGTGCGCCGCAAATCTCGTAACCCATGCATGAAAATCCGTATTCGACGTGGTATGTATATTCACTTTTAGACTTCCACAGTCTCTGCATACAGCCGGGAAGAGAACCGGAGGACGCGATGACAACCGAATCGTCAGCAATGACTTCATTTATTATTCCGAGAGCGCGGGTTTGTGAAAATCCGTTATCAAGCCTTACTGAAAAGCTGCGGTCAATTTCCTTGAAGAACTCCGATTGTGCTTTCTGGTACTCGTCTTTCCATGAAGACTTATAGCCTGAAAGCTTTTCAGAAATTCTGTCAAGCGATTCTCCGGCATCACCGATTACCGCAACGCTGTCCATTTTGAAAGCATCAAATGAACAAACATTGATTGAAAGCATTCTGACATCAGGATTCTGAAAACCCCATTTTGAGCATGTTGTAAAGTCCGTCAGCCTTGTTCCGACGGCGATCACCAGGTCGGTCTGTTTTGCAATTGCGTTTGCGCTTCCCGTTCCCGTAACGCCGATTCCGCCCATATTGAGCGGATGATTCCACGGAATCTGTCCCTTACCCGCCTGAGTCTCGCCGATCGGAATATTGAACTTTTCGGCAAAAGCAAGGGCAGATTTATAGCTGTTGCTGTATGTAACACCGCCGCCGACAACCATCATGGGCTTTTTTGAATTGCGGATCATTTCAACGGCCGCGTCAGTTTCCCGTTCTGAAGGTACACGTCTGTCAATATACCAGACGCGCTTTTCAAGAAAATGCTCCGGATAGTCGAAGGCTTCCGCCTCAACGTCCTGAGGCATTGCAATGCAGACAGCACCGGTGTCTGCCGGATCGGTAAGGACGCGCATTGCATTTATGCAGGCCGTCATCAGCTGTTCGGGTCTGTTGATTCTGTCAAAATATTTACAAACCGGTTTAAAAGCGTCGTTAGCCGTAATGCCGACAGACGAAGGCTGTTCAATCTGCTGCAAGACCGGATCGGGCTGACGGCAGGCAAAAGTATCGCCCGGAAGGACGAGGAGAGGAATACGGTTGCTTGTTGCTGTTCCGCAGGCGGTAACCATATTGAGTGCGCCCGGACCTATTGATGAAGTACAGGCAATAATCTCGCGGCGTTTTTTTTGCTTTGCATAGGCAATTGCCGCGTGCGCCATGCCCTGCTCATTGTGTCCCTGATAATAAGTCAGCGAATGTCCGCCCTGTTCAAGAGCCTGACCGATTCCGACAACGCAGCCATGACCAAAGATTCCGAAAATTCCTTTTACAAACTTGGTTTCTTTTCCGTCAAAGGAAACATATTGATTGTCCAGAAATCTGACAAGAGCCTGCGCCATTGTTAATCTCATTCTTTTACTCTCCTTTCGGCTGTGGCCACATAAGTTTTTCGTTTTCCGGATCGGTAACCCACCGATGCTCCGGAATAAAATACGGTGTTATATATGGGTTTCCGTCAAGGTGGCGTATTACCCAGAGATACCACATTGCATAGCCCGGTGCGGTTGTCTGAGGGTGAGTCTCCTCATCAACAATGAAAACGGTTGAATTATTGTGGGTTTTATATACAGTTTCGTCAAGCTCGGCAAAGCCGTAGCCGTTTTCAGGGTTGAACTTGTAATAATATATTTCAGGCTGAGGATGATTATGGGGAGGATAACTGCTCCATTTCCCGGGGAAACCGATAACTTCACCGAGAACAAGATTTGAATAAGGAGCATTCGAATAATCAAAAACTGTTCTGACTATTCGTGTTGAGGCCTCGCGCATTGTGCCTGCTCCCCTGTTTTCACTTGCACATTCCTCGGGAGTGTAAAGTTTTGACGGAAAAATATTTTCATTGTCTGTTCTGTGAACTGTCCACTCACATTCATCAAGAGCAGTAATCACTACTTCGACGTCATTCGGAACATGGAGTACCCAAGGTTCAAAATCAAAGCAGTTGCCGCGCTCAATAACAGCCTCGGTTCCGTCAAAGGTAAGTTTTGCCTTTCCGTTCACAAGGAGATAAGCCCTTTCAAGATGCTGAGCTTCGGAAAAAACATCACCCTTTTTCATTCTCAGGATTCCGAAATCCATGAGTGAATGTTGCTGAACATTATCCATGGTCGAAATCGCAGTATATCCGTAGGGAAATTCCTTCGGTCCTCTGATATGCATAAAATACCGCCTTTCCCGGCGCAAATCAACGCCGATTCATATAAACATTGACGAACGCCGGCATTGCAAAAAACGCCGGCAGCTCAGATAATCACATAATTTCAGAAAGCTTAACAGGTCTGCCTTCCTTAACCGATTTTTTGGCGGCAAGAGCAATGAGAATTGCAGCCAGACCGTCTTCGCCGGTTGTCGGAGTAGGCTTGTCATTTTGAACAGCGTCAACGAACTGAATCATTTCATCGCGGAAAGACTGCATGTATCTTTCCAGGAAGAAATAAAGCGGTTTGTCGGTCATGACACCTTCAGACGTCATAAGTGTAACATTTGTAGGTGTGTCATTGGCGGCAACAGCAGCGCCAAGGGAACCAAAGGCTTCAACTCTCTGGTCATAGCCGTATGCAGCGCGGCGGGAATTATCAATCACACCGATAGCCCCGTTCTTAAACTTCAGGGAAACGATTGCAGTATCAACGTCTCCGGCTTCACCGATTGCGGGGTCAACCAGGCAGGTTGCATTAACATAGACTTCTTCAACTTCACTTCCCGCAATAAAGCAAGCCATATCAAAATCGTGAATCGTCATATCAAGGAAAATTCCGCCGGAAACGGCAGCGTATTCAGCTGACGGGGGCTCGGGGTCACGTGACGTAATCTTTACAAGTTCAAGCCTGCCGATTTTTCCTTCATTGATAAGCTCGCGGATATGCGAGAAGTTATGGTCAAAGCGGCGGTTAAAGCCGACCTGAAGCTTAACACCGGCCTTTTTGACAGCCTCAATTACAGCAAGCACCTTTTCAGGGGTAAGATCAACGGGTTTTTCACAGAAAATGTGCTTACCGGCATTGGCAGCTTCAATTGAAATGTCAGCGTGTGTATCGGTTGAGGAGCAAACGAGAACCGCATCTATTTCGGGGTCAGCGAGCATTTCTTTGTAATCGCCGTATATCTTTTCAATTCCGTATTCAGCAGCAAGAGCGGGAAGTGCGTCTTTATAAACATCTGTGATTCCGAGCACCTTTGCGCCGGGCACATTATATGTTATTGACTTCATGTGAACCTTTCCGATTCTGCCGGCACCGATAATGCCGATATTTAACTGTTTCATTGGGATTCCTCCGTTTAAAAAGTGTTGAGTAACAGACCGTGAGCTCTTTGTTCAAGTCCATGGCACTACTGAGAATTATAGCACAT
>JAEDIL010000004.1 GCA_016292455.1 Clostridiaceae bacterium | reverse complement strand
CCCTAATGCTATAGAGTCGTATAATGAAAAATTGGCAGAATCATATTCGGAGTACAAGGCAGTTGTGTCCGGTCAAGTAGAGTTCATTTCTAAGGATCAAGAAAATGAGCATTTGATGTTATTACACAAAATGGCTTGGCTTGAGCATAGGCGTTGGAATGCGTTTACGAGAGTAAAAGGGTTTAGAAGCACAACGGACTATGATGTTTATGCCGTTCCAGGAGTAATAGGCTCATATAAACAAATGGATATAAAGCTTCACCCTTGCCTTGTTGAATGTGATCAAAAGGGTATTAGAGCAAATATATCATCAAAAGGTGAAATCGATGTTGAATCATTATTTCAGTGCGATGATCGTGATGACTTTGATTTGCTAGATGATTTGTCATACGATTTGTATAGCAAAAAATATAATGACTTCGATTTTAAGCAGTATGATTATCCAATTTCTGCTTTTTAATTGTTAGGAGGTGTTCGTGTGTACAAGCCAAATCCAATTGACACAAGCCACGTTGAACTTCCCGATGATCTTCTCGAACTTACCGAGAAAATAGCTGAGAATGTTCATGAGAATTGGTCAGAGGGGCGTATAGCTGATGGATGGGTTTATGGCGAGGTCCGTGATGATGAAAAGAAAACAACACCTTGTTTGGTCCCGTATTCAGAGTTGTCCGAAGAGGAGAAGGAATACGACCGCAAAACCGCTATTCAGACTTTGAAGCAAATTGTTACCCTTGGCTATAATATAGAGAAAAAATAGACGTTCAAAGAGCAGAGGAACCACATTCCTGACAGATGTCATGAGTGTGGTTCCGACTGTATGTTTTCCTTAAGTCTGAATTTGTGAAGATTACAACTTGATTTATAGAATAGAAAGCTTCAAAGTAATAAAATTTTTTAGTTCTAACCATAATGATACACCTCTCACCGCAAAGATTATCATGTCATATACTGTACTGAGTAATACGGTCGCGCAAGCTTGCGCGGCGACAGCGGCGAGGTGAAATCGGTGAATTATATATACATCAAGTTTTCAAATCAGACTCAGGGAGAGAAAGCACATTTTGTCCTCAAACGGCACAGAATCGCTTCAAGATTGAAACGGAACCCCAACCCGAACCACAAGGAGGGCTGCAACTATGCTCTTTTTGTTGACGGAGATGTTTTTAAAGCGTTTGAAATTATTTCGGAAAACCACATTCAGAATATGGGAATTGAAAGGTATGGTGACGGGAGATGATTTATCTCGATAATGCTGCAACAACATTCCCGAAGCCGTCTTCGGTTGTGCGCGCTGCGGCGAATGCCTGTCTTGCTTATGGCGCAAACCCGGGAAGAGGAGGACATAAGCTTTCCGCAAAAGCCGGGGAGGAGGTATATCTCTGTCGCGAAAAGCTGGCTTCAATGTTCTCCTGCGAGGTTGAAAGAACAGTGTTCACCCTCAATTGTACCCATTCGCTCAATATTGCAATAAAGGGCGTCTTGAAAAAAGGCGACCATGTGATAACGTCGTCGCTTGAACACAACTCTGTTCTTCGTCCGCTTGAATTTTTGCGGCAGAACTCAGTTATAAGCTATGACGTTGCAAAAGTAGAACCGCAAAATGAAGAAATTACAATTCGGAATTTTGAAAAATTGATAACAACACGGACAAAATTGATTGTCTGCTCCTATGCTTCAAATGTTTTCGGAACGGTTCTGCCGGTCAGGGAACTTGCAAAGCTTTGTAAAAAGCGCGGTCTGCTGTTTGCAGTCGACTGCGCCCAGAGCGCCGGATTGTTTAAAATTGACATGGAAAAAGACGGGATAGATATAATATGCGCTCCCGGACATAAAGGTCTTTTCGGCCCGATGGGAACGGGTGTTCTGATGTTTTCAAAGAATACGGAAATAAAACCTCTTTTTCAGGGAGGAACAGGCAGTCTCTCTCTTCGGAAAAGCCAGCCTGAGCTTTATCCCGACGCCCTTGAAAGCGGAACGCTTAATCTGCCGGGAATAGCAGGACTTTCTGCCGGTCTTGATTTTATACGCTCTGTCGGAGGAGAAGAGGCGATTCATCAAAAAGAACAACATCTTGTGAAAAGGCTGAAAGAAGAGCTTTATTCTGTAAAAAATATTACTGTCTTTGACGATATGCACGGAAAAGTGTTTGCTCCCACTCTTTCTCTTTCCGTTGACGGTATGCACAGCGAGCAGGTTGCCCAGATGCTTGACGGGCAAAGCGTTGCTGTGCGTTCCGGTTACCACTGCTCATACCTGGCACATACGAGCCGGAAAACAACTGAAACCGGAACTGTCAGGGTTAGTCCGGGATTCTTTAATTCAGAAAGGGACATCGAATTTTTCATTTTTTGCCTGAATAAAATTGCAATCGGCGGAAAAATATGATACAATTTACATGAATATTTAAGCTAAATATTAGCATTGAGCTTATTATGTAAAATCAGAAGGACATCGGATTGGCAGGCGTTTCTTTGCTTTCATATCTTTCATTTCTGCCGCGCTGTTTTTCAGCCCGGCGGCTGAAAGATTAGAACGGACAAGCACCCTCTGCGTCCGGCAGTCCTTGCTAAACAGCGTTGGTTGGTGAAAATATGTACGAATTATTCAATACCGTCAAAGAGAATGCGGAAAAGCTCCTGCTCTCGTTCCGTTGGAACGATGCAATTGATATAATTGTGGTCGCCTTTATTCTTTATTACTGCATCAAACTTTTCAGGCAGACGCGCGCCACTCATCTTGTCAAGGGGTTTGTGTTTCTGAGTGCGGGATATATCATTGTTTCAGCACTTGATATGTCAACGAGCAGCTACCTGTTCAGCCGCTTATTCAACGATATTGTCATTGTTGTTATTTTGCTTTTTCAGCCGGAATTCCGCCACGCTATCGAAAGCTTCGGACGCGGTGATTTCAAAAAGTTCACCATTTTTTCGCGCGACTCGTCTTTGGAACGCGAACAGAAGCATGCTGCGGTTTCGGCAATTTGCAAAGCGGTTGCGAATATGAGCGAAACAAAAACCGGCGCGCTCATTGTTTTTGAAGGCAAGAGTCCTCTCGGCGAGATTATTTCAACCGGAAGTGAAATTGACGCCAAGATTTCCGTTCCGATAATCGAAAATATTTTCTATCCCAAATCGCCTCTGCATGACGGAGCAATGGTAATCCGGGACTGGCGCGTCTGTTCTGCCGGCTGTATTCTTCCGCTTACTCAGAGCGCGCTCAGCCGCGATCTCGGAACAAGACACAGAGCGGCGGTCGGAATCAGCGAGTCCACCGACGCAATGGCTGTTGTTGTTTCGGAGGAAACGGGCGCAATTTCCGTTGCAAACGCCGGACGGCTTCGGCGGGGTATTTCTAACGGCGAGCTGCTTGAAACGCTTTCTGACCTTTTGATCGGTAACGAAGACGAAAAGCCGGAAAAGAAAAAAAGCAAACGGAGGAAGAAAATTGAAAAAGATTAAAACAGATTTCTTTGAAAAAATCTTTTATAACAATAAATTTGTATTCTGTTTGTCGCTTGTTCTTTCCGTTGCACTTTGGGCTACAATAAAAATGAATTACAGTGACAGCACAACAAGAACTATTTCTGACGTCAGGTTCTCAATTGACAGCAGGCTTGCTCAGGAAAACGATTTTGAGCCGTTTTTTGAAGCTGACGATCTGAAAGTTGACGTTGAAATCAGCGGAAAAAGCTTCAACGTCAATTCCTTTTCTAAGGACGAGCTTGTTGTTGAAGCGGTTTCCGGCTATGTCGATTCCGCGGGATATAAGGTTCTGAATATTACGGCGCGCTCAAACGAAAGCAGCGTTACTGTTTCTTCCGTTTCTCCGTCAACGGTAACTGTCTTTTTTGACAAGGCTGCAAGCGACACCTTCAATGTTGAAGCAAAGATAAAAAACTCAGATGTGCTTGAAAACACCGCCGATTATTATATAGGACAGCCTGTTCCTTCTCTCAGCACGGTAAGCGTCAGCGGTCCGGCGTCGGTTCTTGAAGGACTAAGAAAGGTTAAGTTCACCGCTTCGGTCAGCGAGGAGCTACTGCCGTTGAAAGAGACAGTTGAAATTCCTGCAAAAATCGGCTTCGATACGAAGAGTAAAACCGGTAAGGAGTTTCTGGTCTGCGATGACGTCGGAACGGAGACTAACCCGGCTTCTATCACTATTCCGGTTTCAAAAATCAAAACCGTGAAGACGGCTGTGAAGTTTATCAATGAGCCGCTGCTGTATACCGAGAATCCTCCGAGAGTGACGATTGAACCGTCAGACGTAAAAATTCTCTATAACCCGGCTGATGAGGAATATGAAGTTTATAATGTCACTACTGTTGATTTCAGCAGACTGCGCGACGGAAAGAACAGCTTTGTTGTTCCGGTTGAGGAAAAATCTGCCGTTGCACTCTTTGACAAGGAAATCCGTGAGTTCAGTGTCACAATTGATCTCGGGGCAATGAGCAAAACCGAGCTTGACGCTTCGAATGCCAAGGTTGTTTTTCTCAATCAGACCAAGGGATATAAATACAGCGCCACACTCAAAGACGTTGGTCTTGACAGCGTTACAATAATCGGTCCGGAAAGCAGCCTCAAAAAGCTAAAAGCGGACATGTTGCAGATTGAAATCAATGTTTCCTCGCTTATCACCGACCACACACGCTATCAGCCGGTTGACATTTCTAACATTTCCATTCAGTCGGAAGAAATCAATAATTGCTGGGTGTACGGAAGCTACCGGGCAAAAGTTTCGGTCATGCCCTCTTGACGGTTTTCGGGATAACCGACGTGCGTTGCCCAAAGGAAGTTTCAGATTTTCACTGATTAAAAAGCAGCCGTATGCACACAAACTCAGACGAATGTGAGCAGCGGCTGCTTTTGGTTTCAGCGGTAATACACGGTATGCTGATAAAGAAAATGACATTTTTATTAAATATTTGTTTTAGTGTTGATTTAATATAAATAATTTACTATAATTGGTAAATAATATGGCGCGGTTTGCGCTTTGCGCCATGACCGTTTTTGTGTCAGGAAAAAATGCATGACATTAGACGGCTGCGCGTGAATTCAATTCAAAAGCTTCGGAGGTCATCTGTATGCCAAAAAGCTCAAACGATAAATCGCAAAGTCCGCGCTCCGCATACTCACAGAAACAGCCGGCAGCAAAAAAGAAGAGAGAAAAAAAGAAAAAGAAGCACCCGGTTCTGTATTCTGTTTTTCTTGCTTTCTTCTGCCTTTTTGTTGCAGGAATGCTGACTGTACTCATTGTCGGAACGAACGTTCTTTCGTATATTGACGATTTTGTCAACGGAAAAATTGTCGTTGACCTTGACAACTATAAAAGCTCGCAGAACATGACGTCAATAATGTATCATTACAACGAAAACGGCAAGGCAGTCGAGTCAATGCGGCTTCACGGTGAGGAAAACCGAATCTGGGTTGATTATGACAAAATGCCCGATGAACTTCTCTGGGCGTTTGTCTGCCTTGAAGATAAGCGCTTTTATGAGCACAGCGGAGTTGACTGGATAAGAACCATCGGAGTTCTTGTCAAGCCCTCGCTTGAAGGTCAGGGCGGTTCAACAATAACACAGCAGCTTATCAAGAACCTTACCGACCAGAAGGATGTTACCTTTATCCGGAAGTTCAACGAGATTCTGCGCGCCCTCAATCTTGAAAAATACTACTCAAAAAAGGATATTCTTGAAGCTTACCTCAACACCGTTTACCTCGGTGCAGGCTGCTACGGTGTAAAGACCGCGGCGGAAACCTATTTCGGAAAGTCGGTCAGCAAGCTGAATGTTGCGGAATGTGCCGTACTTGCCGGAATCACACAGGCTCCGTACTCATATAACCCTTATGTCAGCTATGAAAAAGCAATTTCACGCCAGCGCGACTGTCTTTTCTATATGCATCAGCAGGGAAAACTGACAGATAAGGAATATGAAAAAGCACTGAAAACAAAGATTAAACTTGCAGGTCAGAAGGAAGAGACCGACAACAACGAATCTGCGGATGAAGAGATTTACTCATGGTATCAGGAATACGTAATCGATCAGGTTATCTCAGACCTTCAGAGCGAATACGGCTATGAGTATAACGAAGCGTGGCGTATGGTATATTACGGCGGACTGAAAATATATACTGCCGTTGACACAAAAGTTCAGTCCCAGCTTGAAAGCATTTATGAAAACCGGACAGGCTTCCCGTATTCTTCAACCGACAGCCGCGGAAAGCTTCCGGAGTCCTCAATGACTATCATGGACTATAAGGGCAGGATTGTTGCCCTTGTCGGAGGAACAGGAAAGAAAACGGGCAACCGCTCGTATAACAGAGCCACAGACAACCGCGCAAAGCGGCAGCCGGGTTCTTCAATTAAACCGCTCGGCGTCTACGGCCCCGCAATGGATCTCGGTCTCATTTCGCCGTCATCGCTCATTCTTGAAAAAGCAATCAATCTCAACGGTTCGGCATGGCCGCGCAACTTTAACGGCGACTACGGTTCGGGCAGCTTTATAACCGTTACCGAAGCACTTGTCCGCTCGCTAAACACCGTGCCTGTCCGCATACTAAAAGAGATGCTCGGAGTAAAGTCGGCGTATGAGTACTGTAACGAGCATTTCCACCTCAACCTTTCAACTAATGACATGGATCTCAGCCCGCTTGCCGTCGGAGGAACCAGCACCGGCGTAACTACGCTTGAAATGGCGGCGGCGTTTGCAACGTTCGGCAACGGCGGAAAATATTTCAAACCGTACAGCTATTACAAAGTGCTTGACCGGAACGGAAAGACACTGCTTGATAACAGCGACAATGAACCGGAGCAGGCAATTAAGACCGCAACAGCGAACTCGATGCTCTCAATGCTCACGAAGGCTGTTACTCAGAGCAACGGAACGGGCTACGGCTCATACATTTCTGGCTTCCAGACCTTTGCAAAAACCGGTACTACTTCTGAAAACTGCGACAAGTGGTATTGCGGAGGAACTCCGCATTATGTGACGGCAGTCTGGTACGGCTACGATTACCGATCAGATCTGCACACCGGCTCTACCAACCCGGCAAAGACAATTTTCAGAGAGGTTTTCAGCACGATTCATCAGGGACTTCCGGGAAAAACATTTGCCGATACTATTGTTGAAGCCGGAGGAAATAGAGAGGACTCAAATGTTGTGATTCCGACGGTTGAATTTACGACGGAGTCTCAGACAGAAACTACTGAGGAAACAACGGAAGAAACGACAAAGGAAACAACAACCAAAGCGCCGACAACGACAAAGCCTCCGACAACGACCAATCCGCCGACAACGACTGAAAAGCCGACCGAACCGCCGACAACAACAAAGCCGCCGACAACGACCCAAAAGCCGACCGAGCCGCCGACAACAACCCAGCCGCAGAAAACAACGGAAAAGCCTGTTGAACCGGAGCCGAAACCGCAGCCTGAGCCTGAAAATCCTCAGGAGGCTGCATAAGGAGAAGATGACATGATCGTTCTTTCCGTTGATTACGGAGACACAAGAACAGGACTTGCTGTTTGCGACAAACTTGAAATGCTTGCTTCCCCGGTTGGTGTAATCAATGAAAAATATGAGCCGCATGTTCTTGAAAAGGTTGCTTTTGCGGCTGAAAAGAACAAGGCAGAGCTCATTGTCGTCGGACTTCCGAGAAATATGGACGGCTCATTCGGACCGCGAGCGGAAAAATGCACACAGTTCGGAAAAAAGCTTGAAGAGCTCAGCGGAATCAGAACTGTAATGTTTGACGAAAGGCTGACTACTGTCAGCGCGCATAGAGCGCTGAATGATGTCAATGTCCGCGGAAAAAAACGCAAGGAAATTGTTGACGCGGTTTCCGCAGTCATGATTCTTGAAGATTTTCTGAAAACGCGCAGCTGAATCGATCCGAAGTTTTTGTATGTATGTAAGTTTTAATTATGATGAGCGTGAGCCGGTTGGCTTTACGCTCATTTTTCTATGTCTGAACGCGAGCTGATTGCCGTCATTTTTCTGCTGCGTTGGTTTTTAAACACTTTACTCAAAAATGTATTGTTGAAATTGGTCATAATGAACATAATAGAATAAAAAGTTCAGAGAAAATTCACAAATTAGTTATCATTTGTGTTATTTTTATTGACTAAATTCTTTTGTTTTGTTAAAATCATATAGAAAACGGGCATCTTTCTATCTTTGCATCGTGCTCAAAATAATTAAGAGGTGATTCAATTGTCAAAAAGATTTCAGAAAGTTCTTTCGGTTGTCCTTTCGTTGATTTTTGCTCTCTCCGTTTTTGCCGTTACCGCAACGGCTCAGGGGAGAATTGAGTATCTTTCGCTCAACGGAATTGCAAAAGGAGAAAGCTTTTTTGTTGAATGGCAGAAGAGTGCCGCTGACGGAAAGTACTATTTTTATCTTCCCGCCGGAACGGATTTGTCTTCTTTGAAAACCAGGTTTGTTGCTAGCAATGCCGTCTATGTTGACGGAACAAAGCTTGGCTTTGACCGTGAAACCGATGCATTTGCCGGCGGCGGAGAATTTACCGTAATCAGCGGTTCGGAAAGCTATCCGGTTGTTATTCTCAAATCTGAAAACATTCCCTCCATGTTCATTGAAACCGAATCAGGCTCGCTTGATGCTATCCACGCGGACAAGTCTCACAAGGAAAAGGGAAAGATTGCTGTTGTTGAAAACGGAGAAGTTACGGTTGATACAACGCTTTCCTCAATCAAGGGGCGCGGCAACTCAACGTGGCAGCTTGACAAAAAGCCGTATAACATCAAGTTCGACAGCAAGACTGACCTTTTCGGAATGGGCAAGGCAAAGAAGTTCAGTCTCCTTGCTTCACGTTCGGATCCGTCATTTTTGAGAAACTCTTTTGTATATGATCTTGCAGACGAAATCGGTCTTCTTTATTCTTCCAAGAATCAGCATGTTGACCTTTATATCAACGGCGAATATCTCGGAAACTATCTTGTTTGCGAAAGCGTTGAAGTCGGCTCCAACCGTGTTGACATTGAGGATCTTGACGACCTTAATGAAGAAGCTAACGCCGGCGTTGACATTGAATCTTCTGCCCTTGCAGGAGACAGAGCAGGCAGCAGCGCCGGTTCAATCAAGTATGCGGATTTCCAGGGTAACCCCGAAGATATTACCGGAGGCTATCTTCTTGAATATGAATTCATTTCAAGATATGAGCCGGAAGTCAGCGGCTTCGTGACAAAGCTCGGTCAGCCCGTTGTTCTCAAAAGCCCCGAATATGCTTCAAAGGCTCAGGTTGAATACATCAGTGCTTTCTGGCAGGAGTTTGAGGATGCGCTTTATTCGGAGAGCGGCACAAATTCACTCGGCAAGCATTATACCGATTACATAGACATTGAATCGTTCGCAAGAATGTATATTATTGAAGAGCTTTCGATGGATGTTGACGCAGGTCTTTCAAGCTGCTATTTCTTCAAGGACGCACAGTCCGATAAGATTTATGCTTCTCCCGTCTGGGACTTCGACCTTTCACTCGGCTCCTATGATGCTTCGCGCTACGGCGTTTCGATTCTTGACACAACAAAGTGGTTTGCGTCAATTGCCTATATCGGCAAAAAAAGCAATCCGACCGGAAAGGCATTCAACACAGTATTTTCCGAAATTTTCAGGCATGATGATTTCCGCGCCGCTGTTAAAAAGGCATGGAATGAAGATGTAATGCCGAATCTCGGCGATGCAAAAATTGATGAAGTGAAGTCTCTTGCAAATAAAATTGCTGCTTCTGCAACGATGGATAACTATCTGTGGCGCCGAAAGACCAACAGCAGCTATGACGTTGTGTCAAATGCGTTCAACAGCGAAGTTGATTCTCTTATTGCCTTCATCAAAAACCGTACCTCAACCCTCGCAAAGGGCTATTCCGATGACGCCGCATACCTTTTCTACGATGCAAACGGCGCAGACGGCATTGTTTTTGAAGAAGCCGTAACCATTGCCGGCGAAAAGCTGAGGGTTAAAGAATGCACAATGGAACACGAAGATTTCTTCTATGTATTTGACGGCTGGAACACCAAAAAGGACGGCAGCGGAACCGCTTATGATCCCGGTGCGGAAATTACTTTGCAGGAGGGCAGTACCGTTCTTTACGCGCAGTGGAAGAAGGTCGACTTTATTGTTGCAAACTACCTTCGCTTTGTTGAACTTGTGAAGGCAATTTTTGCAAGAATCATCGCATGGTTCAAATAAGAGCGCGGTGATATTTATCAGTGAATAATGCCGAAAGGCAAATATATTATTCTGAAAGGAAATGAAACCGAAAAATGAAAAACCGAACTTTCAAAAAAGCGATTTCAACGCTTTTGTGCATGGTTATGATTCTTTCCAGCGTAGCCATGGGCGTATCAGCGTTCGATTTCACTGTTCCGAGCAATATGTTCCTCATCTCTAAGACGGAGAGCAAAATTGCTCCGGGCGTCACCGAAAACAAGATTATCACCAACGGAAAAGACGGTGACAGTCAGGTTATGGGTTACGCTGTTGAAGTTGACACGAGCAACAAGAACACTGCTTTTGCCGTCGGCTACAATAACTATGACGGAACAAAATGGAGCATGCAGACTGTCAGAAAGCAGGCTGCCGCAATTGAAAAGAAGCGCGGTGTAAATGTTGTTGCTGCTGTTAATGCGGATATTTATAACATGCAGACAGGTGAGCCCACCGGCTGCCTTGTTATGAACGGCATCACCTATAAGGCAGGTATCGGACGTCCGTACTTTGCTGTTATGAAGGACGGCTCCGTCAAGATCGGAAGAAGCATGACTCAGGAGATTCTTGACAATTGTATTGAGGCTGTTTCCGGTTTCTATACACTTATTGAAAACGGGGTAAGAACCGTCGAAGGAAATACGGACGACGCTCTTTATCCCAAGACTGCGGTCGGAATCAAGGCTGACGGTAAGGTAGTCCTTTATGTTGCAGACGGACGTAACTATCCCGTTTCCGTAGGTCTCAGCAACAAGGGTGTTGCCGACATCATGGAAGGCCTTGGCTGCGTTGACGTTCTCAACCTTGACGGCGGCGGTTCAGCAACCTATGCTGCAAAATATGAAGGAAGTTCAACTCTTGAGGTTGCAAACAACCCCTCTGACGGCGTTGAAAGAAGCGTTGCTTCCTCGCTCTTCGTTCTTTCAAGTGCAAAGCCGACCGGTGAATTTGATCACGCATCAATGCTTCCGAATAATGAGCTTTACACTCCCGAATCAACCGTTCAGTTTTCTGCAAAGGGCGTTGACTCGGCAGGTTCATCTGCTGAGCTTCCGGCGGACGGAAAATTTGTTCTTGCAGACGAAAGCGCTGACCTCGGAACAATTTCGCAGGAAGGTCTCTTCACCTCAAACGGAACTGTCGGCGACGTTAAAGTCAACTACGTTTCGGGCGGCGAGGTCTGCGGTTCAACGAGCGTAAGCATCGTAGTTCCCGACTCACTCTACGTTCCCAACAGCGAGGTTTCCCTCGGCTTTGAGGAAACCACCGATTTCGGAATCATCGCTAAGTATCAGAGCAGAACCGTTGCAATGAAGACCGGTGACCTTAACTGGGCTATTGCTGACCTTGAAGGCAATGACCTCGGCGAAACAGCCGGCAGCTTCAGCGGACTTACCTTTACAACGCTTGACGGTGTAACCGTTAATGCAAACGTTACCGCTACTCTCAAATATGATGAGGAAGTTAAAACCGTTGTCAAGGCAATCATCGGCGCAATGCCCGTTGTTATGTATGACTTTGAGTACACAACCGATAAGCAAGAGGCAGAAAACAGTGAAGGTGCTCTCAAATATATCCCGTCATACAAAATGCCGCGTTTTGACCGTTCAATCGGAACCACCAGCCCCGAACAGGCAGCTGAGTTTTATGAGCAGGGCTATCCGCTTTACTGCTGGCCGAACGCTTCGCTTACCGATCAGGAGTCAATGAAAGCAACAATTGTTTCAAAGGACGACGGCGAGCCGGTACGTTTCGGCAACAAGTCTCTGAGAATCGATTACGACTATTCATCATTTAACAGTTCCTCAAACTCAAATAACTATCTTCGTGTAACAAGCCCGGATTATTTTTTTGAGGGTTCACCCACAGCTATCGGTTGCTGGATTTACGTTCCCGAAGGAACCTCCAACTTCGTTCTTTATCTCAACTGCTGCAATAAAGACGGTGGTCTTTCCTACATGCCGGTAACGAGATATGTTGACCCGGAGACCGGCAAGCAGGTTTCTACCGGTATCAACTGGACAGGCTGGAAATACGTTGAGTTTGATCTCATGGATACTCAGCTTGCGTCAAATGCCGGCAGCGCAAACGCTCCGTTCGGCTTCTATCAGGGCTGCGGCGTGTTCTGGATTTCCTTCCAGCCAGGTAAGGGCTACGGCGACAGAACAGCTTCAAAGGTTTATCTTGATAATATCCAGCTTATTTACGGCGCAAACGTAGACGACACCAAGAATCCGGAAATCGTTTCCATGCATTCAATCAATAAGCAGATTGAAGACGGCGTAACCGTTTTTGATACCGCTACAAACACCTTCACCGCAACTTTCAAGGATGACGACGGCAAGTACGCAACCGGAATTGACCCGAATGAAGTCAAGATGTACATTGACGGCGTTGACGAAACCGAAAACTGCACAATCGTTGAAACCGACGGTGAGATCCATCTTTACGATAAGACGCTCTCTGACGGTATGCACAGCATCAGTGTCAGTGTTGCGGATAAGTTCGGCAACGTGACCGAAGAAACCAGATATTTCTTTGTTGACGCAAAGCAGAATAAGACAGAAGTTACTCTCTCGGCAGAGGAAACACCTGTTCTTGGCGAAGACTTTGTTCTTGAAATCAAGGCAAACGACAGCACCGTTAAGTCTGCCGACGTCGGAATCAAGCTTCTCTCCTACTTCATCAAGTATTGGAACAATTTCAGAGTTGAAGCCGGCGAAAACTATGCTCTTGACGGCGAAGCGGTCTATAACAGCAAGGAAGATGAAATCAGCTTCAAGGTCAGCAAAAATGCCGATGCTTCCTCTGAAAGCAATGTTATCGCAAGGGTAATTTTCTCAATTCCTACCGATGTTCCTAAGGGACTTGAAGTAACTTACAGAGTCAGCAAGGGCGCTCTCGTCTTTGATGACGACTCAAAGGGCACTTTCTCTGGAAAGATTACAACCCAGTGCTCTTCTCCGCTCCTTGTTAACATTGAAACAAACGTTGTAGGAACCGAAGGCGGTTATATTGACGTTTCAGACGCCGAAGGCAATCCTGTTGCCGGCGCAAATGTTTATACCGATGCAAACATCCTCCTCGGTGTTACCGATGAAAACGGAAAGGTGTTCACAAATGCCTATGTTGATTCGGTTAAGAAAATCAGCGTATACGCCGAAAAAGACGGTCACCTTTCGTTCGTGACCACCAGCCAGAGCTTCCTTGCGGGCGGAACGGAAGACGGACTTCCCGTTTATGTCAAGCTCAACGCTTCAAAGAACCCCGAGTCTACTCAGAGCATTTCATGGATGTCTTCACCGGGCACAAGCGCAGCAAAGGCTGTTGTAAGGTACGCTGAAAAGGCCGGCTATGAAGCAAACGGCGAAGCTGCTTTCAGAGAGTTGGAGGGCAAGAGCAGGGTTGTTGAAATGTCAAGCTCCGCAATGCTTGAAACCAACTACGCTGTCAGAATCAACAGTGTAAAGGTAACAGGTCTCAAAGCTGATACCGAATACGTTTACCGCGTAGGTGACGGCGAGAAGATGTCTGATGTCAAAGCTTTCTCAACAACAAGGAAGAATGCAGGCGTCAACTTCTTCGTAATCGGTGACACCCAGGCAGCTGAAACCACAAACACTGACCAGATTACAAAGATTCTTGGTGAATCCGGAATTGATTTTGACTTTGGTATCCAGACCGGTGACGCTGTTGACAACGGCGGTAACTACACCATGTGGGCGAACATCGCAAAGGTATTCAGCGGTGACTTCCTCGGAGAACAGGATATTGTTCAGGTTCTCGGCAACCATGAATATTACGGCGACCCGACCGCAACTTCGGCAAACGCATACTTTGATCTCTCAGACGAAGACGCTGCACCTGACTATTACTCAACCCAGTACGGTAATGTATACGTTGCTGTAATCAACTACGGAAGCACCAATTATGACAAGGCAATTGAATGGATTAAAGAGGACGCTGCAAAGAGCAGCGCAACATGGAAAGTTCTCACTCTTCACCAGCCTCCGTATTATACCAATCCCTCAGGTAACGAGGAAGGACAGGCCAAGAAGCTGAGAGCACTTGCTGACGAAGTCGGTTTTGACTTTGTTTTCTCCGGTCATGACCACTCATACGCAAGAACTGCCGCTCAGAAGGGCGGAAAGCTTGATGAAAACGGAACCGTATATTACATCTGCGGTTCTACCGGTGAAAAGAGCTATGAGATAGTCAGGAATGATGCCTTCAATTTTGAAATGCTTGACGGCGATTACAATGCAACCTATATTACCGCAAATGTTACAGACACAACATTCTCAGTCACAACCTATGATTACAACGGCTCAGAGCCTGTTATGATCGATAACTACACCAAGACCAAGGAAATCGAATGTTCAAAGGACGGACATACTTTCCTTTACGACAACGGCGACCTTTACTGCTCGGTATGCGGCTATCCCGTAAGTCTTGAAGGCTACAACGGCTTTGCACATGACGTTGACACGGGAAGAAATATGTACTTCCTCGGCGGCGAAAAGAAGATCGGCTGGCTCCAGTTCGGTGAAGATGCATATTACTTCGATGAGAACGGTCTCGGTCTTGTAGGTGAGCATCAGCTCGGACAAGTCAAAGGAACCTTCCGCTTTGACAGCGAAGGACGTCAGATCGGTGCTGTGTTTGAGAAGTTTGACAAGGGAGTAAGAGCTTTCCGCGGTTCTAACACAACCGTACTTGTCGGCTGGCACGAGATTGAAGGAAACCTCTATTACTTCTCAAGATCAAACGGCGCAATGAGAACCGGTAAGGCAACCGTTAAGGTAAGAACCGGTCAGAAGCTTGATTACGTATTCTCCGACGACGGAAAGCTCATTCGCGGCGCATTCTATGAAACTGTTGACGGAACCGTATATTACTGGGGCTCCGACATGGTCGGCGGCTGGCAGACAATTGAAGGAAAGAAGTACTACTTCAATCCCGAAACACATCTTATGGCTGACGACACCACCGAGATTGACGGAAAGGTTTATGCCTTTGCCCAGAGCGGTGAGCTTGTTCACGAAGGTGCTCACGAATGGGGCGAAAGAGTCATTCGTGTTGAAGGTTCATGCACGGTTGACGAAGAAATCAGATATACCTGCGCTGTCTGCGGCAGCAAGAAGATTGAAACAGAGCCGGCAACCGGTCATATCGACAACAACGGCGACGGAATCTGCGATGAATGCCATTTCAGCGTTGACTTCAACTCACCGACACAGAATTTCTTCTATCGCATGGTTCAGAAATTCCTGTTCGTTTTCAGAGTCATTTTCCAGAAGATAGGCAGCATTGTTAAGAAATAACAATTTGAATCAGGACCGCTCCGGTAAAACGGGGCGGTCTTTTTCTTTCAAACGGTTGCTTTTTTTGCCCGGGAAAGATATACTGAATAGTACAGAAAGCGAGGAGAAAAAATGAAGAAAAAACTTTCGCCGCGGTTGTGGTTCAATATCATCCTGTTCGGAATGATGGGGCAGATCGCCTAGAACATTGAGAATATCTATTTCAATACTTTTTTGTTTCACAACATTTATTCCAACGGTGCCACCCAGAACGCCGTTGATCAGGCAATCGGCTTTCAGGATGCAATAAAACTCATGGTTGCACTCAGCGCCGCAACTGCCGTTGTCACAACATTTATCATGGGAACGCTCAGCGACAGACTCAACAAGCGCAAGGTGTTCATTTCGGTCGGCTATATTGCCTGGGGACTCATCACGGCTTCCTTTGGCCTGATTTCAAGAGAAAGCATAGCATCCGTTTTTCACCTTTCCGATGAGGTGCATATACTTACCGCAACAGTCTGGACAGTTATCGTTATGGACTGCATTATGACCTTTATGGGTTCAACAAGCAATGACTCCGCCTTTAATGCATGGGTAACGGATATTACCGAGCCTCAGACACGTCCGCCGGTTGAAACTGTTTTTTCCGTGCTTCCGCTTGTTGCAATGGGGCTTGTTCTTGTTCTCGGGTCTCTTGCTCAGGCTGAGAAAATAACCTATAAGCTTTTCTTCGGTGTTCTCGGTCTTGTTGTTGTTGCCTGCGGGGTAATCGGTCTGTTTACCCTTGAAGAGCCGGAGCGTGCGAACAACCGGAAAAAGAGCAACTTTGGTTATTGGAGCGATTTGTTTTATGGTTTCAGACCGTCTGTAATCGTCGAAAACTCGCGCCTTTATCTTGTGCTTGTCACAAACTGCATTTTTGCGGTTGCTTCTCAGGTTTTCTTTCCGTACATCATGATTTACGTTCAGTATACGGCTTTGCCGAAGGCCGGCGATAACCTCTTTTCTGCGCCGGTAATAATCAGCGCGGTGATTTCGGTGGCTGTAATGGCCGGCGGAATTGTTTCTTTGCTTGTTCTTGGAAAAAAGCTCAGCAGGGGAACGCTTCTTGCCGTTGCACTCGCGTGTTCAATAGTCGGACTTTTCCTTCTTGGCTTTTCAAAAAGCTTTGTTGCAATCATTCTTTCTGCCGCTCCGACGGTTGTCGGCTATGCGGTTCAGGGAATTCTGCTCAATGCCACAATACGGGACTTTACTCCTGAGGATAAAGCCGGGCTCTTCCAGGGCGTCAGAATGATTTTCGGTGTGCTTATTCCGATGATCCTCGGTCCGGCAACAGGCGCGCTTGCTGTTGAACGCTCAACACTCAGCTACAAAGATGAATACGGAACATTGCAGAAAGTTCCGACAGAGCTCATGTTCACTTTTGCGGCAGTAATATCGCTTTTGGCGATTGTTCCGCTGGCAATTCTCATTAAGAAGAAATATCTGAATACGACGAATGACGAAAATGAGGCTGAAAAATCAGCAGTATAAAAAAGGAGAAACAGGCATGGCAAACAAGGGTCAGACCAAGCTGAAGCTTTTGTACATAAAAGATTACCTTGAACATTACAGCGATGAAGAGCACCCGATAAGTGCGCGGGCAATTCAGACTATGCTTAAAAACAAGGGAATCGAGTGTGAACGAAAGTCGATATACAGCGATATTCAGACGCTCGAAGATTACGGAATGGAAATTCTGCGCGTCAGGACTCCCGAAAACGGCTATTACCTTGGCACAAGGGAGTTTGAAGAGCCGCAGCTTCGGCTTCTGATTGATGCTGTTCAGGCGGCAAACTTTATCACCGAAAAAAAGACAAAGGAGCTGATTAAAAAAATTGCTTCCCTTTGCAGTGAGGGAACGGGAAAGCACCTGACACGCCAGGTTTATATTGAAAACCGGGCAAAATGTACTAACGAAGAAATATATTACAGCATTGACATTCTTAACCGCGCCATTCAGCAGGGCAAAAAGGTTTCATTTACCTATTGCAAGCGCGTTGTTACGGACAAGGTTCGCGCTGTAAAAATTCAGGAGAAAAAGCACATTGTCAGCCCGTATGCACTGATATGGTCAAGCGACCATTACTACCTTGTCGGCAATAATCATAAGTATGATAACCTGATGCATGTCAGGATTGACCGCATGAAAAAGGTTGAAATGCTTGATGAAACGTCGAGACCCTTTTTTGAAGTTTCCGAGTATAAACGCTATTTTGACTCTGCGGATTACGCAGAAAAGCTGTTCAATATGTTCAGCGGCGAGCTTAAACCGCTTGACTTCATCTGCGATAATTCAATTCTGGAAGAGATTCTTGACCGCGTTGGAAAAAGTGCACTTATTACAAAATGCGATGATGACGAGCATTTCAGAATACGGATGAAAATGGTTGTCAGCGAAGGTCTTATATCGTGGATAATGCAGTTTGGAAACAAGCTTGAAGTCATTGAACCTGTTGAACTTCGCGCCAAGGTCAAAGAAAGGGCAAAAGAGATTTTTGACGTTTATGAAAAAGATAGTTTCTTCAAAGACTGAAAGAAAACCTTATAAGGAGTGACAATTATGGATTTCGATAAAAGAAAACCGCCCGTAAAAAGGAAGAAAAAGAACAGGCAAAACATAATAATCTTCGTACTTTCTGCTGCAATTGTTGCTGTGGCGCTGTTCACGGTTGTGACAGTTGCGGTCACAAGAGGAAGAGGAAATGAACCGACCGCCGTTTCCGGAACCACAGCCTCACAGACTCAGGAAACCCTGTCTGAGCGCGATACGTCAGAAACAGCCGAAAGCAAATCTGAGCCTGTTATTGAGAACAACATTACAACTCAGAGCGGAACCGATTCCGTCAGTTCAGTTGAAACGACGGAAAAAACAACGGCAGGGGAATCATCGGCACCGCAGAAGAGTGAAAGCGGAAGAATTGTTGTTGACACAAGCAAAGTCCAATGGAACCTGATCGTTGTCAGCCTTTCCCGGGAAATCCCCGAGGGGTACAGACCGGAGGTTGTTGAAGTTGTAAACAGCGGACATGACCTTGACAAGCGTGTTGCGCCATACTATGAAGAAATGTATTATGCGGCAAAAAAGGACGGTGCAATTCTTACTCCGTTCTCAGGAAACCGCAGCTATGAACGTCAGAGAATCAATTATAATGCCCTTACGGAAACATACATGGCCCGCTACGGCATTGGCAGGGAAGAAGCACAGAAAAGAGCGGCAACCGTAATTCTTCCGCCGGGAACAAGTGAACATAATATCGGCATAGCAATGGATATTTGCAATACCTATGATACCTTTGCAGACTCAAAGGAGTATGCATGGCTGACCGAGAATGCCTATAAATACGGCTTTATTCTCCGTTATCCTGAGGGCAAGGAAGACATAACAGGTGTTGTTTTTGAGCCATGGCATTGGCGCTATGTGGGCGTCGAATATGCAAAAAAGATTCGTGACAGCGGTCTTTGCCTGGAAGAATACCTTGACTCAGTAGGAATCGAATATTGATGAACAGCTGTTCAAGAAGGTACAGTATTTTCCCGGAAAAGTTATAAAAAGCGCTTGACAAATCAAGAATAAAGTAGTATCATACTTTGGCAACAAAGAAGAGCAGTGTTTCGTTCTCACCTTCCGAATTTCGTTTCTGAGGGTCAATAGACTTGGTTTGAAGTGTATTGCGTGGACGGATAGCTCTGTTCACGCTTTTGTTTTTATCAGATTTTTGGAGGTGCATTAACCATCGCTATCAAAGAAATGCAGATCAATGAGGAAATCCGGGATAAGGAACTTCGTGTCGTTGCGGCTGACGGTGAGCTCATCGGCATTATGTCCGCCGCAGAAGCACTGAAGATTGCCGAGGAAAAAAATCTTGATCTCGTGAAGATCGCTCCCCAGGCCAAGCCCCCGGTGTGCAAAATCATGGACTACGGTAAGTATCGCTTTGAACAGACAAAGCGCGAAAAAGAAGCAAGAAAGAATCAGCGTATTATCGAAATCAAGGAGATTCGTCTCTCCCTGAATATTGACACGCATGACTTTGAAACCAAGGTCAACCATGCCCGCCGCTTCCTTGAAGCCGGCAACAAGGTCAAGGTTTCAATCCGCTTCCGCGGTCGTGAAATGGCTCACCCCGAAAACGGTCTTTCAACAATGGCAGACTTTGCTGATGCCTGTGCTGAATTCAGCTCGGTTGAAAAGCCCGCCAAGCTTGAGGGAAGGTCAATGCTGATGTTCCTTGCACCGAAAACAAAAAAGTAATAACAGGAGGAAAAACCTATGCCTAAGATCAAGACTCACAGCGGCGCAAAAAAGCGCTTTAAGCTCTCCAAGAACGGAAAGCCCATCCGTGCTCATGCTTACAAATCACACATTCTCAACAAGAAAAGCACCAAGCGCAAGAGAAATCTTCGCAAAACGGAAGTTGCCGACGTTACCAATCAGAAGCAGATCAAACGTCTTGTCCCCTATAAATAATTTCAACGCAACTGTCAACTTCTGAGAAAGAGAATTATAACATAATAACGGAGGTACTTTATCATGGCTCGTATTAAAGGCGCAATGATGACTCGCAAGAGAAGAAATAAAGTTTTGAAGCTCGCAAAGGGCTATTACGGTTCAAAGCACAGCCTCTTCAAAACAGCCAAGCAGGCCGTTATGAAGAGCGGTAACTACGCATACATCGGAAGAAAGCAGAAGAAGCGCTTCCGCCGCCTTTGGATCACAAGAATTTCCGCAGCCTGCAAGGCAAACGGAATGAACTATTCCACTTTCATCAACGGTCTTAAAAAGGCGGACATCACTCTTAACAGAAAGATGCTCTCCGAGATCGCAATCGCAGATCCCGCTGCTTTCACCGCTCTCGTTGAAAAAGCAAAGGCTGCTCTTTAAAACATGCTATGCGTCCGAGAAAAACTCTCGGGCGTATTTGTCTTTTTTATTGAAGGGGGAAAGAGCAGATGAACGTCATTGAAAGTGCTTCAAACGAAAAAATCAAAAACGCCGTCCGCCTTTGCTCTTCTTCAAAGGCGAGGAAGGAAAAAAATGAATTTTTCCTTGAAGGCCTTCGTCTCTGCCGCGATGCAGCTTTGTCCGGCGTTTCGATCCGGACTTTTTTTTACACCCGGAGCGCTCTTGAAAAGCATGGTGCAGACGTTGCCTTTATCAGCGAAAGGGCGGAAAGCTCCTTTCTGATTTCCACGGCTGCGGAGCAGAAAATTGCCGATACACAAACTCCACATGGGTTTTTCTGCGTTTGTGCTTTCCTTGAAGAAAAGGGCGAAGAGCTTTTGCTTTCCGGCGGAAAATTCATCGCGCTTGAAAACGTTCAGGACCCGGGGAATCTCGGCGCTGTCAGCCGCACTGCCGAGGCTCTGGGAATAACTGCGCTGATTGCGGAAAACGGCTGCGACATCTATAATGTCAAGGCTCAGCGCGCCGCGATGGGTTCGCTGCTTCGACTTCCGGTCATTCGAACGGACAACCTTTCCTTGCTTCTTCAAAGGTGCAAAGAAAACGGCTTCAAGGTATATTCAACCACGCCGGACAGGCGCGCCGAAAGTATCACAAGCGTTGATATGAGCGGAAATGTTGTTGCCGTAATCGGCAATGAGGGTCACGGAGTGAGTGAAAAAACGGCTTCGGTCTGCAAAAAAATAACAATTCCCATGAACGGACGCGCGGAATCGCTCAATGCTTCTGCCGCGGCGGCACTTACAATGTGGGAAATTGTCCGAAGCGGTGTTTGAGGAGAGAAAAATTGGACGAGAGATTATATTGGCTGTGGCTTCAAAGGGGACTGGGCTTCGGCGCGAATGCAGGCGCACTTCTTGCTTCCTACGGCTCAGCCAAAGCGATATATGAAGCCGGCTCTGACGATTGGCGCCTTTCCGGTGCGTTTTCACAAGGCTTTTTCGGTCTGAAAAGCATAGGTCTTGAAAGGCTTGATAAGCTGAATATTGCAGATGGCGAGAAAATTTTGGAATACTGTGAAAACAACTTCATCAGTATTGTCACGCCGTCCTCAGAGCACTACCCCAAAAAGCTTCTGAAGCTTAACAATTATCCGCTTGCACTGTTTTACAGGGGCGACATTTCGTGCCTTGAAAACGGTCTTGCAATTGCGGTTGTCGGAACGCGCAAGCCCTCAGGCTACGGAATAAGGGCGGCTGAAAATCTTTCGGCAGGTCTTGTGCAAAGCGGCAGCGTAATTGTCAGCGGAGGTGCGCTCGGCATCGACAGCGTTGCCCACAAAAGCGCAATCAGACTTTCGGGAAAAACCGTGCTTGTCATGGGCTGCGGACACGATACCGCCTATCTTTCGGAAAATGCCGCGCTGCGCGAAGAGGTTACCCGACACGGCGCAACAATTACGGAATATCCGCCGAAAACCGTTGCCGGCAAGGGCTTTTTCCCTTTACGCAACCGTATAATTTCCGGCGTTTCGGACGGCGTTGTGATAGTTGAGGCAAATCTCAAAAGCGGAACGCTGAATACGGCAGCCCATGCAAAAAAACAGCAGCGCCAGATTTTTGCCGTACCCGGCGACATTTCAAGCGTATGCTACGCAGGTTCAAACAAGCTGATAATTGACGGGGCGAAAGCGGTTTTTTCAGCCGAAGATGTTTTGCAGCATTTTGAGTTTGAAGCTTCGGCAAAAAAAGAGCTTGCCTCAGGAGAACCGTCTGTTCCGTTTGAGGGTATCAACGTTTTCCCCTCGGGTGAAAATGTTCCTGCCGAGGGCGGGCAGGTTGTGAAAAAAGCACAAAAAGTTGATATTGCTGCACAGAAAAATGAACCTATTCTGAAAAAAAACGAAATTCACCTTGAAGGTGTTTCTAAAAATGCTGCAATGGTGTATAATGTAATGAAAAGCGGCTGCACGTCCCTTGATTCAATAACACGTGAAAGCGCGCTTCCCGTAAGGAAAGTTCTCATAGCCTTGACCGAACTCGAAATCGGCGGCTATGTTGCTTCCGCAGGCGGAAATAATTACGTCTGCTGCGGCTGAGTCTGCGGCGGAATGATGAAAGGTGAACATATGGCAGATCTGATAATCGTTGAGTCTCCCTCAAAGGCCAAGACTCTGAAAAACTACCTCGGAAAGGGCTATAACATTGTGGCCTCAAAAGGTCACGTCAGGGATCTTCCTGCGGCTCGGCTGAGTGTTGATATAAAGCATGATTTTGCCCCGAAATACAGTATAGTGAAAGGCAAGGAAAAGCTTGTCAAAGAGCTTCAGGACGCTGTTGCGAAAAGCGACAAGGTCTATCTTGCAACCGACCCCGACCGCGAGGGAGAAGCAATTTCGTGGCACCTTGCAACCCTCCTCGGCCTTGACCTGAGCGAAGAAAACCGCGTAACCTTCAATGAAATTACCAGGACCGGCGTAAGAAACGGCATGGCAGCACCGAGGAAAGTTGACATTGACCTTGTCAATGCTCAGCAGGCAAGGCGTATTCTCGACCGCCTTGTGGGTTATAAGCTCAGTCCCTTTGTTTCTCAGAAAATCCGCCGCGGTCTTTCGGCGGGACGAGTCCAGAGCGTTGCGCTGAGAATGATTGTTGACCGCGAGGAAGAAATCCGTGCCTTCAATCCCGAAGAATACTGGACAATTGAAGGCAAGTTTGCTGCGGGCAGGAAGGTCATTACCGCTCAGTTTTACGGCGATGAAACCGGAAAACTGAAGCTTGAAAATGAAGAGCAGACAAATGCGGTTCTTTCAAGGCTTGAAAACGCGCAGTACAGTATCAGCTCTCTCAAAAAGGGCACAAGAAGAAAAAATCCGGCGCCGCCGTTTATTACTTCAACGCTTCAGCAGGAGGCGTCAAGAAGACTCGGATTCCGCGCGGAAAAAACGATGAAAGTTGCTCAGGAGCTTTATGAGGGCGTTGAAATTGCCGGTCAGGGCTCTGTCGGTCTTATCACATACATGAGAACCGATTCGCTGAGAATTTCAGAAGAAGCCAGAGCCGCAACGAACGAGTATGTCCGCTCGGTCTACGGCGATAAATATATGCCGGAAAAGCCGCGCTACTTCAAATCCAGAAGCAATGCGCAGGACGGACATGAAGCCATCAGACCTTCAACAGTCAGCCTCACTCCGGAATCCGTCAAGGGCAGCCTCACTCCCGACCAGTTCAAGCTGTATAATCTCATCTGGCGTCGCTTTGTGGCTTCGCTTATGTCTCAGTGCGTTCAGAGCACGGTCAAGCTTGAAATCAAGGGCATCGGCGCAAAGGAAAAGGAAGGCGCTTACTGCCTTTTCACTGCAAGCGGCTATTCCGTAAAATTTGACGGTTTTACCGTTCTTTATGACAATACCACCGACGAAGAAGAAAAAGGCAAGCTGCCCGACGGAATTTCAGAGGGCGAAAGCGTAAAAGAACGCGGACTTGCAAAAGCACAGCACTTCACTCAGCCGCCGGCCCGTTATACCGAAGAAGCGCTTATCAAAACGCTTGAAGAAAACGGCGTAGGTCGTCCGAGCACCTATGCAACCATTATTTCAACCATTGTCAAGCGCGAATATGTTTCGAGAAAGGCAAAGCAGCTGGTTCCGACTGAACTCGGCGAAGCAATAACAGGGCTTCTGAAAGAAAAGTTCCCGAAAATTGTCAACACAAAGTTCACCGCGCAGATGGAAACCGGGCTTGACTGCGTTGGAGAGGGAAAGCAGGATTACATCAGGCTTCTCCATGAATTCTATGATGATTTTGAAGTGAATCTTGAAAAAGTCAAAGATGAAATGCAGGGTGTAAAAATCAAGCTTCAGGAGGATCAGACCGATATTCCGTGTGAAAAATGCGGAAGAATGATGGTCATCAAAACCGGACGTTTCGGAAAGTTCCTTGCCTGCCCCGGTTATCCTGAATGTAAAAGCACGAAGCCATACGTTGTTGAAACCGGCGCAACCTGCCCGAAATGCGCAGGAAAGGTCATTTCCAAAAAGTCAAAGCGCGGCTTTACGTTCTTCGGCTGCGACAACTGGCCGGATTGCGATTTCATGACATGGGACAAGCCGACCGAGCAAAAGTGCCCGAATTGCGGAAAATCGCTTTTCAAAGGCAAAGGCGGTGTCCTTGCCTGCCTTGACGAAAAGTGCGGCTATAAATCAAAGTAATAAACGAGGTCGAGCAAAATGAGTGAAGTTAAGGTTGTCGGCGGAGGTCTTGCCGGTGTTGAAGCGGCATGGAGCCTTGCCGAAAGGGGAGTGCCGGTGCTTCTTTATGAAATGAAGCCGAAAAAGTTCAGCCCTGCGCACAAAATGTCGACTCTGGCGGAGCTCGTTTGCTCAAACTCTCTGAAAGCCATGCGCCTTGAATCGGCGGCAGGACTGCTGAAAGAAGAGATGCGCCGATTAGGCTCGGTGTGTATGCAGTGTGCTGAAAAGAGCGCTGTGCCTGCCGGTGGTGCGCTTGCCGTTGACAGAGACAAATTTTCCTTTCTTGTTACGGAAAGAATAAACTCACATCCGCTCATAACCGTAGTTCACGAGGAAGTGACGGAGATACCGCAGGGAAACGTCATAATTGCCGCAGGGCCTCTTGCGAGCGAAAAACTCAGCGAGAGCATTGCTGCCTTATGCGGCGAAGGCTTGTTCTTTTTTGATGCTGCCGCTCCGATTGTGACTTTTGAAAGTGTTGACCCGGAATTATCCTTTTCCGCTTCCCGCTATGACCGCGGCGGTGATGATGATTATATCAACTGCCCGATGAACAAGGAGGAATATGAGGCGTTTTATGAGGCGCTCATTTCAGCTGAAAGCGCAAAGCTTCACTCCTTTGACAAACGCAGGGACGTTTATGAAGGATGTATGCCCATTGAAGTTATGGCGTCAAGAGGAAAGGATACAATGCGCTTCGGACCATTGAAGCCGGTCGGTCTGCGCGATCCGAAAACAGGTCACAGACCGTGGGCGGTTTTGCAGCTTCGCAAGGAAAACGCCGCCGGAACAATGTATAACCTTGTCGGCTTTCAGACCAACCTCAAATTCCCGGAGCAAAAGCGCGTTTTTTCAATGATTCCGGCACTGAACCATGCCGACTTTGTACGTTACGGCGTGATGCACAGGAATACATTTATTGACTCGCCCCGGCTTCTTTCGGGCGATTTCAGCCTCCGAAAGAGGAATAATCTGTTCTTTGCCGGTCAGATAACCGGCGTTGAGGGCTACATGGAATCAGCCGCCTCGGGAATTATGGCAGGCATCAACATGAAGCTTCGTCTTGAAGGAAAGGATACTCTGATTCTTCCCGAAACGACCATGATCGGCGCGCTTTCGCGCTACATCAGCGATCCGCAGGTCAAAAACTTTCAGCCCATGGGTGCAAACTTCGGTGTACTGCCGCCCATTGAACCAAAAATCAGAGACAAGAAGGAACGCTATGCCGCTCTTTCACGCAGAGCTCTTGAAGAACTCGAAAAAACTATTGAACAGCCGGAAAAGGAAGTGTAGAGATGTTTGAAGAGTTTCAAAGGACGATAGGTTATACGTTCAGGAACGAAAAGCTCCTTGAAACAGCGTTTACCCATTCGTCCTATGCCAACGAAAAGCAGCTTTCACGCGATTGCAACGAAAGGCTCGAATTTTTGGGCGATTCCGTTCTCGGTGTAATTTCTGCTGATTATTTTTACCACAACCTGAGTCATTTGCCCGAGGGCGAAATGACAAAAAGGAGAGCAGCATGTGTCTGCGAAAAATCGCTTTTCAATTTTGCAAAGGAAATCGATCTTGGCAAATACATACTGCTCGGAAAAGGCGAGGAGCACACCGGCGGACGCCGCAGACCGTCAATCCTTGCCGATGCATTTGAAGCGGTGATAGCCGCAATTTACCTTGACGGCGGACTTGAAGAAGCAAGAAAATTTGTTTTACGCTTCATCAAGAGGGCTGCTGCCGAAGCGCCGAAGTTCAAGGACTATAAAACCTACTTGCAGGAGATTATTCAGAAGAATCCCGATGAGCATCTGACATATATTCTTGTCGGTGAAAGCGGACCTGACCACGACAAGCGTTTTGAAGTTGAGGTTCGTCTCAACAGCAACGTAATAGGCGACGGAATAGGTCAGAGCAAAAAAGGCGCTGAACAGGCGGCGGCAAAAAAGGCTCTTGAACTCATGGGAATCAAGGAATGAAGCATGTCAATGTTGCCCTTTTCGTACCTGATGAGGGCTGTCCGCACAGATGCAGCTTCTGCAATCAGAAAACAATTTCGGGTTTTCAAAGGCGCCTTGAACCGATTGACGTAATAAGTGCCTGCGAAACGGCGCTTTCCGGCAAAACAAACGCAAGAGGGGGCGAAATTGCCTTTTTCGGCGGAAGCTTTACCGCAATTGAACGCGGCTATATGCTTTCACTTCTGAAAACGGCAAAGATTTATATTGACCGCGGCTTTTTCAAAGGAGTAAGAATTTCAACCCGCCCGGATTGCATTGATGAAAGCATTCTTGCCCTTTTGAAAGAGTACGGCGTAACCTCAATTGAGCTCGGCTGTCAGAGTATGGACGATGAAGTCCTGCTCCTCAACGAACGCGGTCACACTGCAAAGGACAGCGAAAACGCCTGCCGTCTTGTCAAAAGCGCCGGCTTTGAACTCGGCGTTCAGATGATGACCGGTCTTTTAGGCGACAGCGACGAAAAAGCGTTTGAAACGGCAAAAAGGCTTATTGCTCTTTCGCCGGATACCGCAAGAATTTATCCCGCTGTTGTTCTTGAAAAAACAAAACTTGAATCGCTGTATAAAAGCGGAGAATACAGACCGCAGACGCTTGAAGAAGCTGTCTGTCTTTGCAGCTCTCTTCTGAAACTTTTTAACGAAAACGGCGTAAAGGTTATCCGGCTTGGTCTTCATTCCGGCGGAAACGTTGAGGACGGCTATGTTGCCGGCGCATATCATCCGGCTTTCCGTGAACTGTGTGAAAGCCGTCTTTACCGCGATGAAATTGAAAACCTGCTGGATAAAAACAAAGTATCAAACGGCAGTATAAGCATTGCCGTTTCAAAAAAGCATATATCGCAGGCCACAGGCCAGAAAAAGGCAAATCTTCTTTATTTCAGGGAGAAAGGCTGCTTAATCAGATTTATCACAGAAGAAAATATGAAGCAATACGAAGTGCGGCTTTTGCCGCTTAGTGAGACAGGAAGAACAAGATGATTTTAAAAGCAATTGAAATGCAGGGCTTCAAGTCCTTCCCCGAAAAAACAACACTTAACTTCGGTCCCGGAATAACCGCCGTTGTCGGACCTAACGGAAGCGGAAAGAGCAATATTTCCGACGCTGTTCGCTGGGTACTCGGTGAGCAAAGCAGTAAATCTCTGCGCGGGTCAAAGATGGAGGACGTCATTTTTGACGGAACAAGGGTACGCAAGGCTCACGGCTTTGCGAGCGTCACGCTCCGCCTTGACAATTCTGACCGCAGCATTGAAAGCGTTGATTCAGACGAGGTTGCCGTAACAAGGCGCTTTTTCCGTTCGGGAGAAAGTGAATATAAGATCAACGGGAACACCGTCAGACTTCGTGATATTCATGAGCTTTTCATGGATACCGGCCTCGGCAGGGACGGCTATTCCATGGTAAGTCAGGGCAAAATTGCGGAGATGATTTCCGGCAAAAGCAAGGAATGCCGCGAAATGCTTGAAGAAGCCTGCGGAATTTCCGCTTACCGCTATCGCCGCAATGATTCCATAAGAAAGCTTGCTCAGGCGGAGGATAACCTTGTCCGTCTGCGCGACATTGCCTCGGAGCTTGAAAGCAGAATAGGTCCTTTGAAGACGCAGAGCGAAAAGGCACAGAAATTTCTTGCCCTTTCGGACGAAAAAAAGGAGCTTGAAATCGGTCTTTGGCTTTATAACATAGGAAAGCTGAAAGTGGACATCAGGCGCCAGGAGGATAACATTTCCATAGCCGCAGCGCACTACGAACAGGTTCAGAAGGAGCTTGACGCAATTGAGGCGCAGATTGAGGGCGACTATCAGAATGTACAGCGCCTTACCGTTCAGATTGAAGAGGTGCGCAGCAGTGTCTCTTCTTTTGAAGAAGCCGCCGCAGCCGGCGACAGTCAGTGTGCCGTTTTTGAAAACTCGATTGAACATAACGAGCAGACAATTGCCCGTATTCTCGGCGACAAGGGCGACACAGAGCAGAGCCGAAGGCAGCTTGAAAAGGAAATTGAGGGCGAAAAAAGCCTTATCGGACGGATTAAATCAATAGCTCAGAAAAAGCGTGAAGAGCTTGAAAGAGTTAAAAAAGAGCTTGAAGAAAAAAGCGCTCAGGACGCTTCGCTTGACAAAATGAGCGAGTCGATTTCCGCTCAGAATTCCGAATTTACCCGCAGGCTTGCGGATTGCAGAGTCGCGTTTTCAACAGCGCGTTCTTCGGCGGAGGAACTTCGCGAAAGACTTGAATCGCTCAAAGAGCTTGCCGTTCAGAAAAAGGAAAGCCTTGCTTTGCTTGAAAAGGAAAAGAAAAAGGTTTTCTCCGCGCTTGAAAAATGCGGCGAAGAGCTGACGAGTCTTTCAAATTCAGCTGAGGGTCTGAATCTTCGCTGCCGGACGCGTTCGGAAAAAGCAGATAAGCTCAAAAAAGAGCTTGATAACAAGCTCTTTGAAGTTCAGCACACAGCGTCCAAAAAGAAAATGCTGGAAGACCTTGAAAAGAACATGGACGGCTACCTCGGTTCTGTCAAGGCTGTAATAAAAGAGGGGGAAAGGGGCGTCCTTTCCGGAATACTCGGAACGGTTTCAAAGCTGATTTCAATTGAAAATGAATATACAATAGCAATTGAAACTGCTCTCGGCAACGCCGTTCAGAATATTGTTTGCGAAACCGAAACAGACGCAAAAAATGCAATTAACTACCTGAAACGCACCGGCTCGGGCAGAGCCACTTTTCAGCCCGTTTCAACCGTTAGGGCAAAAAGCTTTGATGAAACCGGGCTGGAAAAAAATGAAGGCTTTATTGCAATGGCGAACGAGCTTGTTGAAAACGACGGCAGGTTTGATGAAATTATCCGTTCATTGCTCGGAAGAATAGCCGTCTGCGAGGACCTTGACAGTGCGCTCGCGCTTGCCGCGAACTATTCCTTCCGCTTTAAAATCGTCACGCTTGACGGTCAGGTCGTCAATGCCGGCGGCTCACTGACCGGCGGCTCTCAGAGCCGCAGCGCCGGAATACTTTCGCGTTCAAGTGAAATTGAACGTCTTTCAAAAAAACATTCCGCACTCCTTGAAGAAAGCGAAAAAATTCAGGCGGAATATGATTCGGTCTGCACTTCGCTTGCTCAGGCTCAGGCGCAGCTTGACGGTACAAAAGCTGAATTGCTATCAAAGCAGGAGGAAAAAATCCGTCTTGAAGGTGAAAGCAAGCTTTGGGAGGAGCAGTATTCGTCTGCACTTTCCTCTCTTGAAGAACTTGAAAACGAAAACGAGTCCTCTGCTCAAAGGCTCTCTTCGCTCGAAGAGGCAGCCGAAAAGGCAGAGCGGGAAATTAAAGATATTACCGTTCGCATTGACGAAAACGACGAAAAGCTTGCCTCGCTCGGACAGAAGAAAAGCGAGCTTTCTGATTTACGAGAAAAAACAGGCGCTGAAATTTCAAGGCTCAGTCTGGACCTGCATGACGCAGACAAAGACCTTGCGGCGAGAACTCAGGCTATGAACCTTCTGCTTTCCCGTCTTATCAGCCATGAGGACAAGGATAAACAGCTTGAAGCCGAAATCGAAGAAATCAGGGAAAAAAACGCTCAGCTGCGTGAAAGTATAAAGCTCTTGCGCCAGAGCGCAATTGAAAGCCGGAAAAAAGCGGAAGCGGCAAGGGAAAGCATTGTCGGACTCCAAAAACAGCGCGCCGAAAAGGAAGAAGGCACAGGCTCTCTTCGCGCTTTGGAGCGTGAAAAAACCGCTGAGCGCGAAACCGTCAACGGCGAAAAAGCACGTCTTGAAGAACGGCGTGAAACAATGCTTCAGGAGCTTGACCAGACGGTCACAAAGCTTTATGATGAATACCAGCTCACGCTGCGCGAAGCCTCGGCTCAGAGCGAACAGACCGCGGATCCTGCCGGTGCGAAGCGCAGACTTGCCGAAATTAAAAACAAAATACGCTTACTCGGGTCGGTCAATGTCGGTGCAATTGAGGAGTACAAAGAGGTCAGCGAACGCTATGAATTTTTGTCTTCTCAGCTCTCGGATGTTGAGCGTTCAAAGCGGGAGCTTTCAAAGCTTATCACAGAGCTTACCGGAAAAATGTCAGATCGCTTCCGCGACCGTTTTGCACTGATCAATCAGCATTTCGGCGAAACCTTCCGAGAGCTTTTTGCCGGCGGAAAGGCAGAGCTTGTTTTGCTTGACCCGACAGATGTTCTTGAAAGTGAAATTGACATCAGGCTTCAGCCGCCCGGCAAGAATGTCAAACGCCTTGACGCGCTTTCCGGCGGTGAAAAGGGTCTTTCGGCAATAGCGCTGCTGTTTGCTATTCTCAAAGTTAATCCCGCGCCGTTCTGCATTTTTGACGAGGTTGAAGCGGCACTTGACGATGCAAACGTTGTCAGATATGCCCAATACGTCAGACGAATGACAAAGAACACTCAGTTTATTCTCATAACTCACCGCCGCGGAACAATGGAAGAGGCGGATATGCTTTACGGAATCACAATGCAGGAGCAGGGAGTTTCAAAGCTTCTTGAGCTCAAAACAGCCGAGCTTGCCGGAAAGCTTGAAAACCACGGATAATACACAGGAGGAAAAATATGGGTATTTTCAAAAAGTTCGGCTTCGGCCTGAAAAAAACACGCGAGGGTCTTGACGCAAAGCTTGAAGACGTTCTCGGTGCATATGAAGAAATCAATGATGACCTTTACGATGACCTTGAAGAAGCGCTCATTATGGCAGACGTCGGTGTAACAACGGCAACAGCAATAGTTGAGAAGCTTCGCGAGCGTGTCCGCAAAAACGAGGTTCGCAATCCAAAGCACGCAAAAATGGTCATTGCGGACATTATTGCCGGAATGCTTGACGGCGGCGAAGACTGGGGGCTCATTACAATTCCGTCCGTAATTCTTGTCATCGGCGTCAACGGCGTGGGAAAAACAACAACAATCGGCAAAATGGCGGCCATGTATAAAGCGCAGGGGAAAAAGGTTATTCTCGGAGCTGCCGATACTTTCCGTGCGGCAGCAATTGAGCAGCTTGAAGTCTGGGCAAACCGCGCCGGCGTTGAAATGATCAAGCACCAGGAGGGTTCGGACCCTGCTGCCGTTGTCTATGACACAATTCAGGCGGGTATTGCAAGAGACAGCGATATAATTATCATTGATACCGCAGGAAGACTCCACAACAAAAAGAATCTCATGGACGAGCTTGCAAAAATATACCGCGTTGTTGAAAAGGAATTGCCTTATGCCGACCGCGAAATCTTCCTTGTTCTTGACGCGACAACCGGACAGAACGCAATCAGTCAGGCCAAGGAGTTCATGCAGGTTGCCGAGCTGACCGGAATTGTTCTGACAAAGCTTGACGGAACGGCAAGGGGCGGCGTTGTTCTCGGAATCAAGAACGAGCTGAAGCTTCCTATCAAGTTCATCGGCGTCGGCGAAAAAATTGATGATCTTCAACCGTTCAACGAAAAAGTCTTTGCCAAGGCTCTTTTTGAAAACACAGCGGAAACACATAAGAACGAGGACGAAGAATGAAGTTTATTATTGCAACGCATAATATGAAAAAGCAGGCCGAAATGCAGCGAATTCTGGCTCCGCTCGGTGTTGAAGTTCTGACCGCGCAGGCGGCGGGAAAACAGCTCACCGATGTTGAAGAAACGGGCTCAACATTTCTTGAAAATGCCGTTCTCAAAGCTGAAAGCGGCTGCCGCGAAAGCGGATTTCCCTGCATCGCAGATGACAGCGGACTTGTTGTTGATTATCTTGGCGGCGAGCCGGGTGTCTATTCCGCCCGTTATTCCGGTGAGCACGGCAATGACGAAGCGAATATTCAGAAGCTTCTGAAAAATCTTGACGGCGTACCGTATGAAAAAAGAACGGCGCGTTTCGTTTGCTCGGTCTGCGTTTGTTTTCCGGACGGAAGGAGACTTTCCGTCAACGGAAAATGCGAGGGCTTCATAGGCTTTGAAAAGCACGGCGACAACGGCTTCGGCTATGACCCTGTGTTCATGGTGGGCGAAAAGAGCTTTGCTGAGCTTTCGGCAGAGGAAAAGGACGCGCTCAGTCACAGAGGAAATGCTCTCAGAGAGCTTGTAAAAGTTCTGCCCGATTATTTGAAATGAATTAAGGAGACAGATATATGACAGGAAAGGACCGCGCAGCATGGCGCGCAAAGGCGAATTCGCTCGAACCGCTTTTTCAGATCGGAAAAGGCGGAATATCGGACGCACTGATAAAGCAGACCGATGACGCGCTTCGTGCAAGGGAGCTTATCAAGCTCAAGGTGTTGCTTGAATCCTCTCCGGTTTCCGTTCGCGAAGCCGCAAACGAGATTGCAGAAAAGACCGGAGCCGAAGTTATTCAGGTTATCGGCGGCGTTATAGTACTCTATCGCGAAAGCGAAGAGCTGAAAGAAAAAGCCGCTCAGAAAGAAAAGAACAAAAAGCTTGCCGCAAAAAAGGCCGGGGAAAAGCTCTATAAAGAAAGAGCCGCTCAAAAACGCTTTTCCGTAAAGGCTGTCGGAAAACGCAAATGAGCAGAATCGGAGTTTTCGGGGGAACATTCAATCCTCCCCATAAGGCGCATCTGCGGCTTGCCGAAACGGCTGCTGAGGCAGCAGGACTTGACCGGGTGCTGGTTATTCCGGCGTTTGTTCCTCCGCATAAGGCTGTGCAGCAGCTTCTCAGCGTTGAGGACAGAATGGAGCTTTGCCGTCTGACCTTCTGCGGCGAAAAGTTTGAGGTGTCCGACCTTGAAATAAGGCGTGAGGGCAAAAGCTACACGGTTGAAACGCTTGAAAGTCTCAGAATGCTTTACCCCGGTGATGAATTGTTTCTCATCATAGGCTCGGATATGCTCCTGAGCTTTGATAAATGGTACCGCTATGAAGATATTCTCAGAATGGCTTCTCTTTGTGTAATGACGAGGGAAACAAAGGTTTCGTCCGGAAAGCTGAAAAGCTTTTGTGAAGATACTCTCGGTCTTTCAAAGGAACGTTTTATGATTCTTGACTGCGAGGCTGTTGAACTTTCTTCAACGGAAATCAGAAAAGACCTTGAATCCGAGGAAAGCGTCAGCGAAAAGGTTACTGCCGCAGCAGGCGAATATATTGAGGAAAAAGGTCTGTTTTCTCCTTATTACGAAAATTTGAAAGCGCTTTTGAAAGAGCGTCTTGACGAGCACAGATATATTCATTCTCTGGGTGTTGCCGAGAGCGCAAGAAAACTTGCAAAACGCTTTGGCGGCGATGCAAAAAAAGCATATCTTGCAGGTCTTCTTCATGACATTACGAAGAACGAAACGAACGAAAGACAGTTGCAATTGTTTGAGGAAAATGGTATAATCCTGAGCCAGACCGAAAAAAATAATCCGAAGCTCTGGCACGCCATGACTGCACCGCTATTCATAAAAAACAGTCTTGGAATTACCGATGATGAGCTTTTGCTTGCGGTTCGTTATCACACGACCGGCAGATCCGGAATGAGTCTTCTTGAAAAAATCGTTTATATTGCCGATTATATTTCAGCCGAACGCGATTATCCGGACGTTGATGTTATGCGGACTCTTTCAGAAGAAAGCCTTGAAAAAGCCGCGCTGTATTCACTGAAATATACGCTCAGAAAGCTTTCTCAGAGCGAACTTGTGATTCATAACGACAGTCTGAATTTTTATAATGAGCTGATAATCAATAAATCAGAAAGGAATTGACCTGCATGACCGAGCTTGAACTGACAAGAGAAATCGTAAAGGTTCTCGATAAAAAGAAAGCAATTGACATAAAAGCCATACGGATTACCGAGCTTTCAATTGTTGCAGACTATTTTGTAATCGCTTCCGGCACCTCAAACACCCACGTCAAAGCGCTTGCAGACGAGGTTGAATACGAAATGAGTCAGAGAGGCGTTGAGCCTGCTCATATTGAGGGCAGGGCGACGGGCTGGATATTGCTCGATTACGGCAGCGTTGTGGTTCACGTTTTCACCGGAGAAAGCCGCGAATATTATAACCTTGAACGGCTATGGTCTGATGCTGCCGCGCTCGATATAAGCGACATAACCGAATAATAATTTAATGAATCAAGAATGACAAAAAATAGTTACGGAGTGATAACTTTGAGTAGTTATAATTTCAAAAAAACAGAAAAAAAGTGGCAGGAAAAATGGGAGCAGGAAGAAGTTTTCCGTGCTCGCGACGATTCTGACAAGAAAAAGTTTTACAGCCTTGTTGAATTTCCTTATCCGAGCGGAGCGGGAATGCATGTCGGTCACATCAAGGCTTATTCCGGTCTTGAAGTAATTTCAAGAAAACGCAGAATGGAAGGCTACAATGTCCTTTTCCCGATAGGCTTTGACGCCTACGGTCTGCCGACGGAAAACTATGCAATCAAAACCGGTATTCATCCGCGCAAGGTTACGGATATGAATATTGAAAAGTTCACAAGTCAGCTCAAAAGAGTCGGCTTCTCCTTTGACTGGTCAAGAGTCATTGACACCACTCAGGAGGATTATTATAAGTGGACACAGTGGATTTTCCTCAAAATGTTCGAGAACGGTCTTGCGTTCAGAGATAAGACCCTTGTCAACTATTGCCCGTCCTGCAAGGTTGTTCTTTCAAACGAGGATTCGCAGGGCGGAAAGTGCGATATTTGTCACAGCGATATTGTTCAGAAATCCAAGGACGTATGGTATCTTCGCATAACCGAATATGCCGACAAGCTCCTTGAAGGTCTTGATAAGGTCGATTATCTTCCGAACGTACGTCTCCAACAGGAAAACTGGATCGGAAAATCTACGGGTGCTTTCGTTGTCTTCAAGCTTAAAGATATTGACGAAAGCTTCAGAATTTATACAACCCGTCCGGATACTCTTTTCGGCGTAACCTTTATGGTAATGGCTCCGGAGCATCCGCTGCTTGATAAGTACAAAGACCGTATCACAAACTTTGATGCCGTTGAAGCATACAGAGCGGAATGTGCCAAGAAGACCGAATTTGAAAGAACTCAGCTTGTCAAGGATAAGACCGGAGTCCGCCTTGAAAACTTCTCGGCAATCAATCCTGTCAACGGCAAGGAAATCCCCGTGTTCATTTCCGACTACGTAATGATGGGCTACGGCACGGGCGCAATTATGGCTGTTCCGGCTCATGACCAGCGCGACTACGACTTCGCAAAGAAGTTCGGCGTTGAAATAATTGAAGTCATCAAGGGCGGCGACATTTCCGAAAAAGCCTATGCCGGCGAGGGTGAGGTTGTCAACTCGGGATTCCTCGACGGCTGCAAGAAAAAGGAAGAGGCAATTGAAAAAATGCTCGCTTTCCTTCAGGAAAAGGGTGTCGGCGAAAAGGGTGTTCAGTACAAAATGAAAGACTGGGCATTCAACCGTCAGCGCTATTGGGGTGAACCCATTCCGATTGTATATTGCCCTGAATGCGGAATGGTTCCCGTTCCGTATGATGAGCTTCCGCTGAAGCTTCCCGAAGTCAAGGACTTCAAGCCCGGCTCGGACGGCGAAAGCCCGCTTGCAAAAATTGACTCTTTTGTCAACTGCACCTGCCCGAAATGCGGCGCACCTGCAAAACGTGAAACCGACACAATGCCTCAGTGGGCAGGCTCTTCGTGGTACTTCCTGCGCTATATTGATCCTCACAACTCTGAGCGTTTTGCAGATATGGAAAAGCTTAGATATTGGGGTCAGGTTGACTGGTATAACGGCGGAATGGAGCATGTTACAAGACATCTTATCTATTCTCGCTTCTGGCACAGATTCCTTTATGACATCGGTGAAGTTCCGTTCCCCGAACCCTATGCAAAGAGAACGGCTCAGGGACTCATTCTCGGCCCGGACGGAGAAAAAATGTCAAAATCAAAGGGCAACGTTGTTGACCCGAATGATGTTGTTGACGAGTTCGGCGCAGACGTTCTCAGAACATACGTCCTCTTCATGGGCGACTATGAAAAGGCTGCTCCATGGTCAAAGGACAGCGTAAAGGGCTGCAAACGCTTTATTGACAGAGTCTGGGGACTTCAGGACATCGTAACCGACGGAAAAACATATTCACAAAAGCTTGAAAGCTCTTTCCATAAGACTATCAAAAAGGTTACGGGTGACATTGAAAACCTCAAATTCAATACCGCAATTGCGGCAATGATGAGTCTTCTCAACGAGATTTACGCTGCCGGTTCAATTACCGAAAAGGAACTGCGCGACTTCCTGCTGATTCTCAATCCATTTGCTCCTCATGTAACAGAGGAGGTCAATGAGGATCTTTCTCTCGGCTCAATGCTTGCCGTCAGCGAATGGCCGTCCTTTGATGAGTCAAAGTGCTCGGAAGATACGGTTGAGCTTGCGGTTCAGGTCAACGGAAAGCTCCGTTCAAGAATCAGTGTTCCTGCCGATATTTCTGACGCTGACGCTATTGCACTTGCAAAGAAGGAAGAAAAGGTTGCTGCCGATATTGACGGAAAGACAATTGTCAAAGAGCTTTATGTCAAAGGCAGACTTGTCAATATTGTTGCAAAATAAGGCAGAACGCCGCGTGACAGATTGAAGCTGAAACATGGTTGAAAATTCTTGCTGATTGTCATGTATTATTGCAAATAACCACTTGACAAGGCGGAAATGTTATTGTATAATACTTTGCGTATCCTATGTGGAAATATACCCCTGCTAAACAGGCGGAGGGAGGGAATTATAGATGAGTCAGGTTAAAGTTAAAGAAAACGAATCTCTTGACAGCGCTCTGAGACGTTTTAAAAGACAGACCTCGCGCGACGGAATCATTCAGGAAGTTCGCAAAAGAGAACATTATGAAAAGCCTTCCGTAGCTAGAAAAAAGAAGTCTGAGGCTGCTCGTAAGCGCAAATACAAATAAGAACAAAGCGGGCTTTGGTTTTCCAATGCCCGCTTTTTTTGCAGATTATATTATTTTTCGGTAAACGGGGTGACTGCCATGGAAATGTATGAGAATAAAAAAGAAAACGAGCGCGCGTTGCTCGTTTCCGTCGATACCGGCGACTTTGACGCCGAAGTTTCTATTGATGAGCTTGAAGAGCTTGCACATACGGCAGGCGCCGACGTGCTCGGAAAAATCATTCAGAAAAAGGAACGCCCCGAGGCCGCAACCTTTGTCGGCGCGGGAAAGCTTGCCGAAATTATTGCTTTCTGCTCCTCGCAGGACATTGACCTTTTGATTTTTGACAGCGAGCTTACGCCCTCTCAGCAGCGCAACCTTGAAAGGCTCACGGGAGTCCGCGTGATTGACCGGACAATGCTTATTCTTGATATTTTTGCCGCGAGGGCAAGAACGGGCGAGGGCAAGCTTCAGGTTGAGCTCGCTCAGCTCAGATATTCGCTTCCTCGCCTTGCCGGTCAGGGACTCTCGCTTTCACGTCTCGGCGGCGGAATCGGAACAAGAGGTCCGGGTGAAACCAAGCTTGAAAGCGACCGCCGCCACATCAACCGCCGCATTCAGAAGCTTGAAAGCGAACTGCGCGAGCTTGAAAAACGGCGGGATCTTTTGAGAAAGCGGCGCAAAAAGGATGGCGTTCAGACCGTTGCAATTGTCGGCTACACAAACGCCGGAAAGTCAACTCTGATGAATGCGCTGACCAAGGCGGGGGTTCTTGCCGAAAACAAGCTTTTTGCAACCCTTGACCCGACCTCGCGTGCGTTGACTCTTCCTGACGGGCGCAGCGTCATGCTTGTTGACACCGTCGGTCTTATCCGACGTTTGCCCCATAAACTTGTTGAAGCGTTCAAATCAACGCTTGAAGAAGCAGCTCAGGCTTCGGTTATTCTCAACGTTTGCGACGCTTCGGACAAGCATTGCGCCGAACACCTTGAAGTGACAAAAAAGCTGCTTGATGAGCTCGGCTGTTCGTCAACGCCCGTAATTTCCGTTATGAACAAGTGCGACCTTGTGGGAAACATTTATTCAATGCCCACTTTCGGAAAAACCGTGCTCATTTCTGCTTTGAACGAACGCGGCTTTGAAGAACTTCTTGCCGCCGTTCAGAAAGAGCTTCCGCAAACGCGGCGAACAGCTTCGCTGCTCATTCCCTTTAAAAACGGTGCTGCTGCGGCGAGAATCCGCGAAGAGGGCGTTGTTGAAAAAGAAGAATACCGCGAAGACGGGCTTTTTATGCGCGCAACGGTCGAAATGTCTCTGCTTGACGAATATAAGGAATGGATAGTTGAAGATTAAGCCGCGGTTTCGGCCGACGAGGTTGTCTGCACCTTTTCCTGCGGAAAATCAAATGTGTGCATAAAGCCGGAAAGCTCTGTGCTTGAAATGTCTCCGCCGATCACAACGCCGTCAAAAATGAGCATATTTGCGCGTATAACGCCCTCGCTGTTTTCGTATCCCGGATAGTTTTTGACGTTATATGACCAGCACTTTACGCGCGCACCCTTGTATCTTTCAAGGTCAAGGTTCTGCTGCTTCTGAATGATGTTGTACTGGTTATAAACATCGTCAAACTCCTGCGGAATAATTATTTCCTTGACCTCTGCCGGTTCTTCATCAACTTCCCAGCCGAACTGCGAAAGGAAAGCAAGCCTTTCCCCGGCTGTTCCGGCTTTGAAAACAATACCATTCAGCTTTGAAACGGGGGCAGAGCGGTTTTTGCTGACTGCATATACCCCGCCTATGGTTGCAAGGACTGCCACAGCCGCAATGACGGCAATCGTTTTGAGCGTTGACGATTTTACAGAAACAAAAAACATATCGTTGTCCACCTTTTCTTTGATTCACTAATCTATATGCTCTGAAACGGCGGATAATGATTTTGAGGAACTTTTTATGGAATATATACCCTTTAATTCCCGAAATCCGCTTCATAAAACGCCGTTCGGCGCAGTGGCGGCGGGCGAAAAAATTACCTTTAAGCTTGTTTTTCCGCGTTCACTTTCGTGCAGCTGCGTTGAGCTGGTCATTCATAAGGACGGCGGAGAAGAAAAACGCTTTCCGTTCTTCTGGCTCTCAATGCAGGGAGAAAGCGAGGAATGGTGGTGCCTTGACTATATTCAGAACGAAACGGGACTCTATTTCTATCACTTTGAATACAGCACTCCATGGGGCAAAACTGCCGTTCGCAGAAATGAAAGCTCTCTGGGACTTCTCAGCGGCGGAAAAAATGATTTTCAGCTGACCGTTTTTGCAAAGGATTTTCAGACTCCTGAGTGGCTTAAAGGCGGACTTATATATCAGATTTTTCCCGACCGCTTTTATGCTTCGGGAACTGAAAAGAAAAACGTTCCGCAAGACCGTATTCTCCGTCAGGATTGGGGAGGAGAGCCGTCATGGAGACCCGACGGGCTCGGAAGAGTACTTAACAACGATTACTTCGGCGGTGACCTTGAAGGAATAAGGCAAAAGCTTCCGTATCTAAGCGGACTCGGCGTCAGCTGTATATATCTCAACCCGATTTGCGAGGCGCAGAGCAACCACCGTTATGACACCTCAGACTATGAAAAAGTTGACAGCCTTTTAGGTACGCAGAAAGACCTTGAAAGGCTTTGCGCGGATGCAAAGTCTTTCGGAATTTCCGTCATTCTTGACGGCGTTTTCAGCCATACCGGAGACGACAGCCGCTATTTCAACAAAAAGGGCAGATACGGCTCTTCGGGCGCATACCGTTCAAAGCAATCGCCCTATTTTTCGTGGTACACTTTCCGGGAGTGGCCGTATAACTATCGGTGTTGGTGGAATTTTGAAACGCTGCCGGAAGTCAACGAGGAAAACGAAAGCTTCATTTCTTTCATTACCGGAGAAAACGGAGTTGCCCGCAGATACATCAAAGCCGGCGTCCGCGGATGGCGGCTTGACGTTGCCGACGAATTGCCCGATAAGTTCCTTGACGAATTCCGCAAGGCTGTGAAAGCGGAAAAAAGCGACGCTCTGATTCTCGGTGAAGTCTGGGAGGACGCTTCAAACAAATGCAGCTACGGAAGCCGAAGACGCTATCTTCAGGGTGCGCAGCTTGATTCTGTTATGAACTATCCGTTTGCACAAGCCGTTCTCGGCTTTATCAGAAGCGGCATTGTTGAAGGCTTTTCGGAAAAAATCATGACTGTTCTTGAAAATTACCCGAAGTGCGTTGTTGACGTTCTGATGAACCATATCGGCACACATGACACAATGCGCGCCATAACCGCGCTCGGCGGTGAAAGCTGTGAAGGGCGCGACCGTCTCTGGCAGAGCACGCACTCGCTTTCACCCGAACAGTATGAACGTGCGGTAAAGCTTCTTAAACTTGCTGCCGTTATTCAGTATACTCTTCCCGGTGTGCCCTCGCTTTATTACGGCGATGAAGCCGGAATGCAGGGCTATAAAGACCCGTTCAACCGGGTCTGCTACCCGTGGGGGGAAGAAAACAAAGAACTTATTGAATTCTATAAAAATCTCGGTGCTGTCAGAAAAGAATGTCTTTGCTTTAAAGACGGAACGTTCTACACAGTTTCCGAAATGCTTTCCTGCCTTGCTTTTGTCAGAAAAGGGGAAAACAACAGTGCAATGGTAATTGTCAACCGCAACGAGCATGAAATCAGTTATTTTCTGCCGGAAGAATGGAAAAATTCATACGCCCTTATGGGTGCTTCGCCCGAAAACGGCAGCGTGTACCTTCCGGCTCTTTCGGCAGTAATATTGAGAAAGGAAAACGAGAAATGAGTGAATGGACAGAAGTAAAAATCGGCGTAAAGGCTGAGGACGTTGAAAAAGCCGGCGACATTGCAACTATGGTTGTGCCGTACGGAATATACATTGAAGATTACCGCGACCTTGAAGAACAGGCGTGGGAGATTGCGCACATTGACCTTATTGACGAGGAGCTTCTGAAAAAGGACAGGAGTCGCGCCTTTGTTCATGTCTATATTTCTCCGGAGGAGAACCCGCTTGAAGCAGTGGCGTTTCTTCGCGAACGTCTTTCAGCCGAGGGCATTGAAAGCGAAATTGAAACCAATGAATGCAGGAAAGAGGAGTGGGAAAACAACTGGAAACAGTATTTTCATGCCATGCCTGTCGGCAAAAAGCTGCTCATTCGTCCTCTGTGGGAGGAAGCTGACTCTCAGGGAAGGGCAGTGCTCAGCATTGAGCCCGGTCTTGCTTTCGGTTCGGGTACTCACGAAACAACCCGTCTTTGCCTTGAAACTCTTGAAAACTATATTACCGAAGACACTTCTGTTCTTGATGTCGGCTGCGGCAGCGGAATTCTTTCAATTGCCTCGCTGCTTCTCGGCGCAAAGGAAGCAGTCGGCGTTGACATTGACGCTCTTGCAGTCAAAACAGCAAAAGAAAACGGCGTCACCAACGGCTTTTCAGAGCCGAGGTACACCGTTCTTGAGGGCAACCTCACGGACAAAGTCAGCGGAAAATTTGACGTTGTTGTTGCAAACATTGTTGCCGACGTCATTGTCATGTTCTGCAAGGATGTCGGCGAATATATGAAAGAGGGCGGCGTGTTCATCACCAGCGGCATAATTGACACCAAGGAGCAGCAGGTGGTTGATGCTTTCGATAAGTACGGTTTTAAAATCAAAGCGCGCCACAGCGAAAAAGGCTGGGTATGCTTTGAATGTACGAAATAAGAGAATCAAAAACCCCTGCTCACGCGAAAATTTCATTATTATCGTCAAATCGGCTCGGCATAACTGAGAAAAGCATCAGCAAATAAAAAAAGAAAAGCCGCACCTCTGTGCGACTCTTCTTTAATGGTGCGGGTAACAGGGGTCGAACCTGCACGCCGTGAAGCACAAGATCCTAAATCTTGCGTGTCTGCCAATTCCACCATACCCGCATGACGCAATTGATTATACAGGCAACGCACAAAATTGTCAACATTTTTTGCCCGTTTGCACCATAAGTATTTACGGGTGAATGAAATATGAAAAAACTGTTCTATCGGACAATCAGTGCAAAAACGCTTGTTTTCACATTCTTTGCTTTTACCGCAGTGTGCGCGCTCGTTTTCGGCGGCGGAGCAATCGCGCAGAAAACCTCTGCCGGAGCTTCCGGAAGCGAACTGCCGGTGATTGTTATTGATGCAGGTCACGGAGGAGAGGACGGCGGAACATCTTCGTCGTCGGGGATACTTGAAAAAGACATAAATCTTGCAATTTCAATGAAGTTAAAAAGCCTGCTTGATTCCATGGGCTTCAGAACTGTCTGCATAAGGGAAAGCGACCGGCTTATTTATGATTCCTCGTGCAAAACAATGCGTGAAAAAAAGGTTTCGGATATTCACAACAGGCTCCAGCTTATGAATACATACCCCGGCTGTATTTTCGTGAGTATTCATCAGAATCATTTCAGCCAGAGCAAGTATACAGGGGCACAGGTGTTTTATTCCGCAAACAATCCCGAAAGTGCTTTGCTTGCCGAATGTATTCAGAATTCATTTGCACAGAACCTTCAAAAGAGTAACACGCGGAAAATCAAGCCGTCCGGAACGGGAATCTATCTTCTTTATCATGCCAGGGAAACGGCAGTGATGGTTGAATGTGGCTTTCTTTCTAACGGCGGCGAAGCCGAACTTCTCAAAGATAACGACTATCAGACTAAAACGGCGCTTGCAATTGTCGGCGGTCTTACGGAATATCTGAATAACCGATGAGTAAGTGCTATGAATAAATCTCCTGAAAAAGGAAAGTGAAAATAATGGCTCAGAAGTCAAAAACCGTATATGTCTGCTCTGCCTGCGGCTATGAAAATCCTAAATGGCTCGGAAAATGTCCCGAATGCGGAGAATGGGCAACGCTTCAGGAAGAAGTAAGGATTCAGCAAAGCACTGCCGCAAAGACGCCAAAGGCAAATACCGCAAGCGTACGCTCTTATCGGCTCGGAGAAATTGAACCGGACGCAGGATTGCGCTATAAAACCGGAATGGCTGAGCTTGACCGTGTTCTCGGCGGCGGAATTGTCAAAGGCTCGCTTGTTCTTCTGAGCGGCGACCCGGGAATCGGAAAATCAACAATTCTTCTCCAGATTTGTCAGCAGCTCGGAAAAAAGCTTGAAATTATGTATGTTTCCGGCGAGGAGTCATACAGTCAGATAAAGCTGCGCGCAGACCGGCTGGGTGTCAATTCCGAGAATCTTCGGATACTTTGCGAAACCGACGTTCAGGCTGTCGGTGAGCATATTGAGAGCATTTCTCCCGGACTGGTTATTGTTGACTCAATTCAGACCATGAACCACACCGAAGTTTCATCTTCTCCCGGAAGTGTGACGCAGGTCAGGGAATGTGCAAATCTTCTCATGCGCGTTGCCAAGAGCCTCTCAATCCCTGTAATAATTGTCGGACATGTCAACAAGGACGGCAACATTGCCGGTCCGAAAGTGCTTGAACACGTTGTTGATGCTGTGCTATATTTTGAGGGCGAGCGCAACCTTTCTTTCAGAATACTGCGTGCGGTGAAAAACCGCTACGGCTCAACGAATGAAATCGGTGTTTTTGAAATGACCGATAAGGGGCTTGACGAGGTTGAAAATCCCTCGGAAATGCTGATTTCCGGCAGACCGAAGAATACTCCGGGAAGCTGTGTTGCCTGTGTGATGGAGGGAACGAGACCGCTCCTTGCGGAAATTCAGGGGCTTGTCACTCCGACAAGCTACGGCAATCCGCGCAGAATGACAAACGGCTTTGATTATAACCGAATGGCGATGCTCATTGCCGTTTTGGAAAAGCGCGGCGGATATTTTCTGAGCAATATGGACACATATATAAACGTTGTCGGCGGAATGAAGCTTGATGAGCCTGCGCTGGATCTCACAATTGCAATGGCACTTGTTTCCTCCCTCAAAGATTATGCAATCCGTGACGATGTGCTGGCTTTCGGAGAAATCGGGCTTGCCGGTGAAATCCGGGCGATCTCCCACTGTGAACAGCGTGTGCGAGAAGCGGCACGGCTTGGATTTTCCCGTTGCATTATTCCGAAGCATAATCTGAAATCCATTTCAAAAGAACTGACGGAAAGAATTGAAGTGATCGGTGTCAGAACAATCCGTCAGGCATTTGAGGCGCTGATAACATGAGCATTATTGAAAAAGCAAATCTGCCGCTGGGGAGCGTCTCGGCGGCAGTTATCGGGAAATGCGGCAAAGAATTTGAGAGCTTTGTTTCCTCGTTCGGAGTTGAGCTTTTGTTTTCCCGGGAAAACAAAAAAACAGATTCCGCAATCAAAGACCATGCCGACGTCAATGTTTTGTACCTCGGAAAAGGACAGGCGGTTCTGGATACATCGCAGGTTGACCTTGCCGAAAGGCTGAAACAGCGCGGCATTGACGTAAGATACGCTTCAAACGAGGTAAGCGGAGCGTACCCCGGAGATTGCCGCCTGAACATTGCTTTGGTAGGGAAACGTGCTTTCGGTCGCTTCGACATTGCCGATAAAAGCGTCAGAGAGCTTGAAGGCATCAGAAGAATCAATGTCCGTCAGGGATATGCAAAGTGTTCAGTCTGCGTTGTCAATGAAAATGCAATAATAACCGATGACGCTTCAATCTGCAAGGCGGCTGAAAGCGAAGGCTTGCGTGTCCTGCTCGTTGAAAAGGGGAGCATTGCGCTTCCGGGACATGGGTACGGCTTTATCGGCGGCGCAAGTGCGCTCATCGGGAAGAATCATCTTCTGTTTTTCGGAGACATAACGCGCCACAAAAGTTTTGAAGAAATCGAGACGTTCTTGAAAAAAGAGGACTGTCTGTTTTCGTACCCGGATAATTATCCGCTTACAGACATTGGCGGAATGGTGGCAATTGAGGAGAGATAAAGCATTGCCGGTGAAGTACGAGAAGCTCTGTACGCTTGCCACATCAATTTTTGCACTATCACATTGGAGACTTAATGTCTGCACACACTCTTATCTGCTTGCGTGATTTTTCGGTTGTGATACTACCTCATCTGTCATATTAAAGATAAAGGACGACATCACGACAGGAGGATTTTTAAAATCTCAAACTCAATGCAACCAACAACACAAATGGAAGTCTATGTTCTCGGCTGTGATTTTATCGCCGAAGTCATAACGGTCAATATGTCCGGCGGCTCGTTACGAACTCTCAATTTGTATCGAAGCGACGAAAACAATCGAAAGATCATGCTTCACAAAAGCTATTCGACCAACCCAAAGGACGATGACGACGCCAAGGCGGATACCGGCTCGTTCCTAACCGATGTCAAGCGGTGCGAACAGATCCGGAACCGGTTCATGGACAACGAAGAAATCTCTGATCCGTAAATACATCAGCAAGCCCCTCTGTTACGTTTGTAGCAGAGGGGTTTGGCGTTTAAGTACGAAAAATAGGACTTGAATCCATACTTTTGTGTTATTTGATTTTATTTTAATTTGAATTTGTTGAAAATAAAAGGATTAAATAGTATAATCATTGTGAGAATTTGTAACAATCGGAGGAACACATAATGAGCCTTAGTTCAAATATTAACGAAAAAGCCGCCCTGATCTGGGCGATTGCCGATAAGCTGACCGGAGTGTATAAGCCGCACGAATACGGCGAAGTCATTTTGCCGCTGACGGTTATCCGCCGGTTTGACTGCATTCTTGCCGACACAAAGGACGCAGTGCTCAAAAAATATGACGAGGTAAAGGCTCTTGAGATGAAAGACGTGTTTCTTCGCAAGGCGTCGGGACATGCGTTCTATAACACGAGCAAGTATACCTTTGAGCGGCTTCTTGATGACCCGGATCATATCGAGGCGAACTTCCGGGCATACCTGGAGGGCTTTTCCGAAAATGTCCGGGATATCATCGAAAAGTTCAAGTTTGACGGACATATTACCACAATGGCGAACAAGGGCATTTTGTATATTGTCATCAAGGAGTTCACATCGCCGAAAGCTAACCTGCACCCCGACATGATTTCCAATCTTGAAATGGGCTATATTTTTGAAGAGATTATCCGCCGCTTTTCCGAGGCTCATAACGAGGACGCCGGGCAGCACTATACGCCAAGAGAGGTTATCCGCCTTATGGTCAATATCCTTTTCAGCGACGACAACGATATTCTTTCCGGCAACGATGTTGTCAAGACGATTTACGATCCTGCCTGCGGAACGGGCGGTATGCTTTCGGTTGCCGAAGAATATCTCCATAAGCTCAATGCGAAAGCGGAGCTGATGTCTTTCGGGCAGGAGATCAACGATCAGACCTTTGCCATCTGTAAGGCGGATATGCTCATCAAGGGCAACGACGCCGACTTTATCAAGGACGGCAACACGCTTTCCGACGATCAGTTTGAGGGTCAGACCTTTGATTACATTCTTTCCAATCCTCCGTTTGGCAGAGAATGGAAAAACGAAAAGCCAAAGGTCGAAGCCGAAGCCAAAAAAGGCTTTGCCGGGCGTTTCGGTCCCGGACTTCCGGCGGCAAGTGACGGTCAGATGCTGTTTTTGCTGACAGCTATTTCCAAAATGAAAGAGCCGTCAAAAGGCGGCAGCCGGATTGCGATTATCCATAACGGTTCGCCGCTGTTTACGGGCGACGCCGGCAGCGGTCCCAGCGAAATCCGCCGCTATATCCTTGAAAACGATTTGCTTGAAGCGATCATCGCTCTGCCTAACGATATTTTTTACAACACGGGAATTGCGACCTATATCTGGGTGCTGTCGAACAAAAAGGCAGGCACAAAGCGTGAGGGAAAGGTTCAGCTGATTAACGCCAACGCCCTTTTTGAAAAACGCCGCAAAGCCCTCGGCAACAAGCGAAACGACATTCCGGAAAGTGCGATTGATGAAATCACAACGCTTTACGGTGACTTCCAAGAGAGCGAAATCAGCAAGATTCTTGACAATTCCGACTTCGGCTACACCAAAATCACGGTTGAGCGTCCTCTTGTTGACGAAAGCGGAAAGCCGGTTGTGAAAAAAGGCAAAAAACAGCCGGACACGGCTTTGCGTGACACGGAGAATGTTCCGCTGAAAGAGGACATTGACGAATATTTCAAGCGTAAGGTTCTACCGTTTGCTCCCGATGCGTGGATTGACGAAAAAAAGTCAAAGGTCGGCTATGAAATTCCGTTTACGAGGTACTTTTATCGATATGAGCCGCCGAAACCGTCGCAGGAAATCATGGCGGAGATTCTGGAAATCGAAAAAGAGCTTGACGGAAGCTTGAAGGAGATATTTGATGAGTAAGCAAATGCGTGAAATGAAAGACAGCGGTATTGAGTGGATTGGAGAGATACCGAAAGAGTGGAGTGTTATAAAGAACAAATATTTAATTTCCATGTTGTATAGTGGTGGTACTCCAAGTGCGACAAATGGGAACTTTTACTGTCAAGAAGTTGGAATCCCGTTTGTTTCAATCAGTGATATGTCAAATTGCTCCTATGTGGTAACAACAGCGAAGCATATTACTGAAAGTGGTATTGAAGATAAAAAGTTGCGGATTTTGCCTATCGGGACAATTTTATACTCAATATATGCAACAGTCGGTGCTATTTCAGAATTAAAAGTTGAGGCTACAATCAGTCAAGCTATGCTTGCTATACAATTGAATTCAAAGATTGATAAGTCATTTTATAAATATAATTTGACGGCGATGAGAGATTATATTTTTAGTAATGCCAGTGGAAATACCCAATTCAATCTTAGTGCAGAAAAGGTACGCAACTTTTATTTTGTACTTCCAACTTTTTCCACCCAACACCGCATAGCCGACTACCTTGACGACAAATGCGGAAAAATCGACCGCTATATAGAACAGCAAAAGCAAGTGATAGAAAAGCTGAAAGCGTACAAGCAGTCGGTGATAACCGAAGCCGTCACAAAAGGGCTTGACCCGACTGTACCGATGAAAGACAGCGGTGTCGAATGGATTGGCGAGATACCGGAGGGGTGGATTGTATGCAGATTGAGAAATATCGGAAAACCTCAAAACGGTCTAAGTAAAGGCGGAGAATTTTTCGGGCATGGTTATCCGTTTATATCTTACAGAGATATTTATCGTAATTACTCGTTGCCGATGTCAGTTAACGGACTTGCAGAAACAACAGAAGAAGAGAGAAAACAGTATTCAGTAAAAAAAGGGGACATTTTCTTTACTCGTACATCTGAAACAATAGAAGAAGTCGGACTTTCATGCGTTTGTGAAAACGATATTGACAACGCAACGTTTGCCGGATTTGTTATAAGGGTCAGACCATTTAATGATGATTTACTGACGGCATTTGCAAAGTATTATTTCCGGAGTAATCATCATCGTGTATATCTTTCAAAGGAAATGAATTTAGTTACCCGTGCGAGTTTGGGACAAGACTTATTAAAAAGTATGCCGGTTTTAATTCCGTCTAAAAAGGAACAACAGCAAATAGCAGATTACCTTGATAAAAAGTGTTCCTCAATAGATTTAGCCATCAAGAAAAAACAAACCCTTATAGACAAATTAACCGAATACAAAAAGAGCCTGATTTACGAGGTTGTGACGGGAAAGAAAGAGGTGTAAATCTATGAGCAACATAGATTTAAATACATACTCCATTCATGAATTGAAACAGGAAACAAAAACATTAAGGAGGTCTGACCATGCCCGACTTTGACTACACCGAAAAACGCTTTGAAGAAGACATCGAACAAAGTCTTCTCACAAACGGCGGCTACCAGAAAGGCGACCCGAAAAAATTCGACCGCAAAGCGGCTCTTGATACCGGGACGTTCGTTTCCTTTATCAAAAACAGTCAGCCGAAAGAATGGAAACGCTTTGAAAAAATCTACGGAGCAGACAGCGAAAAACAGATTGTGGAACGCTTTTCCCGTGTTGTGAATAAGGACGGACTGTTAAAGGTTCTGCGGCAGGGCTTCGTTGACCGTGGCATCAAATTTCATGCCGTGTTCTGGAAGCCGGAAACCAAGCTCAACGATGAAACCGTAAGACAGTACCGGTCGAATGTTTTTCACTGCACCCGCCAGCTTCACTATTCCTTGCAGAACGAGAACAGCATTGACATCGTGCTGTTTTTAAACGGTATTCCCGTTGTGTCGATGGAGCTCAAATGTCAGTTCACGGGGCAGAATGTCTCGAATGCTATCAATCAATATAAGTTCGACAGAGCCGGCAAGGATCCGATTTTTGCCTTCAATGAGCGGGTTCTCGTTCATTTCGCCGTTGACCTGAGCAACGTCTATATGACAACCCGGCTTGAGGGGGCTTCTACATACTTCCTGCCGTTCAATCAGGGCTCAAACGGCTGCGGAAACGTCGGCGGACAAGGCAACCCCGTCAACGAAAACGGCTATGATACGGCGTATCTCTGGGAGGACGTACTGACAAGTGACCGCCTGCTTGAAATATTGCAAAAATATCTCCACCTGCAGACCGAAACAGACAAAAAGACCGGCAAGGTCAAATCCCAACGAATGATTTTCCCCCGCTTTCATCAGCTTGATGTGGTCACGAAGCTGATTGCCGATGTGAAAGCAAACGGCAGCGGAAAAAACTATCTGATACAGCATAGTGCCGGTTCGGGCAAGTCCAACTCCATC
>JAEDIL010000126.1 GCA_016292455.1 Clostridiaceae bacterium | reverse complement strand
TTTGCACAATCTGACGAAAAATCTGACGGTGTAATCTGTACATCAGATTTAATCAGAGCTTCCTAAATTAACCGGAAAGGACAGATTATAAAAAATGAACAAGGAATTTTTTGAAGCTGTGAAGCTTCTTGAAGCTGAAAAAGGTATCTCCGCAGACTATATTTATGACAAAATCAAGGCTGCAATAATTTCCGCAACAAGGAATCAATACGGCAACCGCGATAATGTTGTCTGCGAGATTGACCCGGATAAGCAGACGATGAGCGTTTACGTCAACATTGCAGTTGTTGACGAAGTGTCAGATCCTGCTGCCGAAATGACGCTTGAAGAAGCCCGCAGCTATGACAAGAACGCTCAGGTCGGTTCGTTCATTCAGCTTCCGCTGGAACCGAAGAAGTTCGGCAGAATTGTTGCCCAGACCGCAAAAAGCGTTATCCGCCAGGGAATCAGAGAGGCGGAAAGGGAGCTCGCTTCCAAGGAGTTCCAGAACAGGTATCAGGAAGTTGTTACCGCAAAGGTTCAGATGGTTGACCCGGAAACCGGCGACGCTTCAATCGAAATCGGACGTGCAAACGCTTTCTTCCCGAAGGCAGACCAGCTTCCGAACGATAATCTCAAACCCGGTCAGCTCATCAAGGTTTATGTTGCCTCAATCAAAGAGGAGGGAACCACGAGCTACGCCAATATTTCAAGAAGACATCCCGGTCTTGTCAAAAGATTGTTTGAAACCGAAGTTCCCGAAATTTATGACGGCATAGTCGAAATCATGTCCGTTTCAAGAGAAGCCGGTTCAAGAACAAAAATTGCCGTTTTCAGCAAGGACGAAAATGTTGACGCCGTCGGAGCCTGCATCGGTCAGAGAGGACAGCGTGTCAATAACATCATTGACGCACTCTGCGGAGAAAAAATTGACATTGTCCGTTACAGCGAAAACCCTGCCGAATATATTGCCGCCGCACTTGCTCCGGCTCAGGTGATTTCGGTTGATATTGACGAGACTCAGGCAAAGAGCTGCCACGTTGTTGTTCCGGATAATCAGCTTTCGCTTGCAATCGGCAACAAGGGACAGAACGTCCGCCTTGCAGCAAGGCTCACCGGCTGGAAGATTGACATCAAGCCGCAGAGCGAGCAGGAATAATTTTTCAGGAGTTGAAACCATGCACACTAAAAAGCTACCGATGAGAAAATGCCTTGGCTGCGGCGAAATGTTGCCGAAAAAAGAGCTTGTCCGTGTTGTGAAAACCAGAACCGGCGAAGGTGAGGAGGATTATGAAATCAGTCTCGACCTGACAGGAAAAAAAGCCGGGCGCGGCGCTTATGTGTGCAGAAGCAGCAAATGTCTCTCCCTTGCGCGAAAAGCAAAGCGTATTGAACGCGCTCTTTCCTGCTCAATACCACAGGAGGTATTTGATAAGCTGGAACAGGAGATGAGGGAAAATGAACAGTAAGATTCTCTCGCTCCTCGGTCTTGCACGCCGCGCCGGAAGACTTGCACCCGGACATGACGCTGCGATTGAAAGCATTGTCAGGAACAAAGCTGCACTCTGCGTTCTTTGCTCTGACGCTTCCGAGCGACTTGAAAGGGAAATGAAGCACGCCTGCTGCTATAAAAACAAAAACATACCCGTTGTGAAGGCAGACTTTGAAATCAAGGAGCTTTCTGCGGCAATCGGCACAAAGGCTGCCGTTATTACAGTAAACGATGAAGGCTTTGCAAAAAAGCTGCTGACACTTTTTGAAACAAATATCAAGGGGAAGGAATGATACTATGCCGAGAGAAAAATACAGAGTTCACGAGGTTGCAAAGGATTTCGGAATCAACAGCAAGGAGATTCTGAAAATTCTTGACGGCAACTCACCCGAGCCGAGGAAGCATATGGCGGCTCTTGAAGATTCTGAGCTTGATTTGATTTTTGAAACAATAACAAGAGAAAATCAGGTTGAGTCCTTTGACGCATACTTTGCCGCCGGCGAAAGAGAAAAAGCCCAAAGGCAGAACGCCGAACAGCAGGCTCAGGCTCAGACCGAACCGGAGGAAACAACGGCTCCTGCCGCAGAAAAGCCGGAGGAAAAGAAAGAAGAAAAAACCGGAAGCAAGAAAGCTGAAAAACCGACTGAGAAGCCGGAAGAAAAGCCGAAAAAGGCAAAGAAAGAGGAAAAGCCGAGCGAAAAGAAAGCCGAGGCTGCAAAGTCTCAGCCGAAGAAAGAGGAAAAGGAAAAAGCAGCCGAAAAGGCCGAAACCAAGGCTCAGACTCAGACCAAGACCCCCGCCGCGCAGCCGAAGAAGAAGGAAAAGGATAAAAACAAGCCCCTCCAGGCGCGTACCAAGGGAGAAACAAGACACGTTGACACAAGAAGCAGCAGTGTTGACCTTGAAAAATACAATGAGCGCTATGAGCAGATTGCTCCAGCAAACAAAATGCGCGACATGGGCGCCCAGACGAAGCAGAAAATCAAGCAGAAGAGTCAGCAGTACAGAAAGCAGGGAATGCGCTCTTCCAAGAGAGAAACAGAGGCGGAAAGACTAAAAAGAATCGCTGCCGAAAGGGCAAAAAAGCAGCTTGTCATCAAAGTGCCCGATGAGCTTACCGTCGGTGAGCTTGCCGCAATGCTCAAAATGACTGCTTCCGAGGTTATTAAAAAGCTGTTCTCGCTCGGCGTTATGGCTACCGTCAATCAGGTCATCGACTTTGACACGGCGGAAATTGTTGCCACAGAGCTCGGCGCAAAGGTTGAAAAGCAGGTTGTTGTTTCAATCGAAGAGCAGATTATCGACGACAGTGAGGACAAGGAAGAAGACCTTCTTCTCAGAGATCCCGTTGTTGTTGTCATGGGTCACGTTGACCACGGCAAAACTTCAATTCTTGACGCAATCCGCAACACTGCCGTCACCGCAACCGAAGCAGGCGGAATTACCCAGCACATCGGTGCATACAGAGTTGAGTGCGCCGGTCAGATGATAACTTTCCTTGACACTCCCGGTCACGCCGCTTTTACCTCAATGAGAGCAAGAGGCGCAATGGCAACCGATATTGCAGTCCTTGTTGTTGCGGCTGACGACGGAATTATGCCGCAGACCATTGAAGCAATCAACCATGCAAAGGCTGCCGGAGTACAGATTATTGTTGCAATCAACAAAATGGATAAAGAGGGTGCAAACCCCGAAAGAATCAAGCAGCAGCTTACCGAATACAGCCTTGTTCCGGAGGAATGGGGCGGCGACACGATCTGCGTTCCCGTTTCGGCTAAAACACAGATGGGAATCGACTCGCTTCTTGAATCAATTCTTCTCGTTGCCGAAGTTGCCGAGCTAAAAGCCAACCCGAACAGAGCGGCAAAGGGTGTTGTAATTGAAGCAAGGCTTGACAAGGGACGCGGCCCGATTGCAACCCTCCTCGTTCAAAACGGTACCCTGCATTCGGGCGACATCGTCGTTGCCGGAACGGCAGTCGGAAGAGTCCGCGTAATGGTCAATGAAAACGGCAGAAGGCTCAAAGAAGCAGGCCCCTCGGTGCCGGTTGAAATTACCGGTCTTGCGGAAACACCGAACGCCGGTGACGCTTTCGACGCAGTTTCCGACGAAAAGCTTGCAAGACAGCTTGTTGAACAGAGAAAGCAGCAAGCAAAGGAAGAACAGTTCAAGGCATTCCACAAGGTTACTCTTGATAACCTCTTCTCATCTCTTAAAGAAGGCGAAATGAAAGAGCTCAACATCGTTGTCAAGGCTGACGTTCAGGGCTCGGTTGAGGCAGTCCGCCAGAACCTTGAAAAGCTTTCTCACGAAGAAGTTCGCGTCCGTGTTATTCACGGCGGCGTCGGCGCAATCAATGACT
>JAEDIL010000034.1 GCA_016292455.1 Clostridiaceae bacterium | reverse complement strand
AAAAATCAGTCTGCTCTCACAGTCTTAATTTTTCCTGCCTTGCGCCTTTCAAGGCGGTCAATCAGAGCCTCGTCGCAATTATCTGCCATTGAGCCGATTTTTTCCCAGAGCTCGTCGGCTCTGCCGCGCCAGATGTCGAAGCCTTCCGGAGTTTCCGGGAACTCTGAATAAAGTGCTTTAATCTCAACGCTGTTTTTGAAAGCCTGCATAACACGCTTAATAAGCTCTGTCCGGATTTTTCCCGTTGCAACGCCTGCGGCAACAAGTCTGACGGTTCTTTCAATTTCTGACGGGGTAATTGAAATTCCGTTGCCGAAGCCTGCCATAATACTCTTGCTGAAAATAATATCGTTTTTGAAGAAGTATTCGTTCTCTTCACAGTTGAGATAGGCTGCCCCGGTGAGCAGAGCCATAGTTCCGGCAAAAGCCTTACCCTGAACCTCAATGTAACGCTTATTGATGCTCCAGAGCCTTTCCTCGGTAAGACAGCCGCCCTCAGCGAGTGCCTTAGAAATGACCTCAACGGCAATCTGAGCCTGATAAAGCGAGGACGTGCAGCCCTCACCGTTGTTCGGCTTGGTCAGGCACGCGGCATCGCCCATTGCAATGAAACCGTCGGCAACAAAGGAATACGGAGGTCTGCGATACGGAGTCATTCCGTATTCGGTCTTCTGAACAGAATAGCTGCACCACGGAACATTCTTGCGGAATTCCCTGAACATCTCTTCGGCGTAATCAAAGCTGAGGTTTGCGCCGACGCCGAGAATGGCGCCCTTTTCGTCTGCCTGCGGTGCGCTCCATACTTTATACTGCAAGTATGAATCGGTATGTATAACCTTTTCGTGTCCGTCAGGATAACGGACATAGCGAAGAATAACATAAAACAGGTCGCGCGGAGAAATCACAAAGTTTTCCGCGTTGATGCCGTCCGGCAAAGCCGTTCTTGCAACCGAGGGTATACCCGAGCAGTCCGCAACAATCGAGGCAAAAGCCCCGCACTCTCCGTCAGCAGTCCTATACTTTGCGCCGCAGATTCTTCCCTCGTCATCAAAGAGGAATCCGATGAACGCCGCGCCGTAGATAATCTTTGCGCCGGCCTTCACCGCGTTGTCATTCAATCGGAGAATATAGCTGTGCTTATGCATGCCGATGACTTCGTTGTGGGTCGGCTTCGGATAGTTTCCGTAGGCAGAATAATAAGAACCTCCGTCAAATTCAAAAGCATAATCTTCGTCCGTCTTTTCCGGAATCGGGAAGCCGAACTTTTCCATTTCCTTTTTCTGCATGTGGAAAATGTCATAGTTCCTTGAAACATCCTCCCTCTTCTGCTTTTCAATGACGAGGACGCGAAAGCCGCGCTTTGCCATTTCACAGGCGAACCAGCTTCCGGTTGTTGCCGCGCCGACAATCAGAACATCATATTTCTCCATTTGTGTCATCTCCGTAAATTCTGAGTTTATGTTCTGTTAAACTCATATTTTTCTGCGGCTCATTGTAGCACAGGACGGAAAAAAAATCAAGCAAAACACTCTGTAATGAAATTGTAAGATTATCTTAAAGACTTTCCCTGTGTTTCAGTTTACAATAGCCGTTGAAAGGATGTGTAAGAATGGACGGGAACAGAACAAGGCAAAACCACATCGGACTTTTGAAAATTGCGTATAATTCCGCAGACTGTGACTCCTTTCGCGACGGGTACTATGCAATAAAGAAATACGGCAGAAAGAACCTCATTATCATACTGTGCGACTTCACTGTGTATCGGGAATCAGGCGGCTTTTCAACAGGTACATACGGCGATTGGGCAATGATTCTTGCGCGTGACGGCATTGACGGTCCGTGGCGTCTTATTGATCAGGGATACTGAAAAAACGCACGTCTGCGTTTTGCAGACGTGCGGTGATTTGTTATTTACAGCGCATAGGCAAACTTCACCGATGATGGAGCGCCATAGCTCTTTCCGGAAGCGGTCTTCGTGTATGCTTTCACAACGAAATAATAACACTCTCCGCTTTTAAGTGAACCGACGGTGTAAGTCTTCTGCGAAGGCGGAAGGTTCTTGACCGGTTTGTAGCCGCTCTTCGGATTCTTTGAAACATAGACTGTGTAGCCGTCCGCCGCTTTCACCTTGTTCCATGTCAGTCTGACTTTTCCGTAAGCAGGACGGGCAATAGCGGTGACATTGACTTTAAGCGGCGCTGTTGAGGCGTTGATTTTTGAAAGTTTTGACACAACGGTTTTTCCGTCATCCTTCACGAACGCTCTGACCGCAAAGGTGTATTTCTTTGAGGGCGAAAGTTTTTTCACAGTATAGCTGTGACTGCCGCCTTTCAGCGAGGCAAGCTTTGTCCACTTGCCGTCCTTTCTGAGAAAGACATCATAGCCCGACGCACCGGGGATACTTTTCCACTTCAGCGTAACAGAGTCCGGGTCCGCTTTCCGGGCAACAAGACCCGGAACAGCTTTTTTTGAAAACGAAGCCGCGGTCAGCTTTGCAACGGACTTTGTTGTTTTTTCGCCGCACTTTTTGCAGACGTATGAATAACTGCCTCCCTTTTCAAAGGTAGGTTCAACCGACGAAACAAGCTTGTTGTCATGTTTCAGACAGTCAACCGTAAACTTTACGGTATTGCTCTGCGCACTCTTTTCGCCGGTAAGACCGTTAACGGACTGCACCCTTGCGGCATACTTTCCGAGACTGAACTTTGAAAAGCTGACTTTCAGTGACTTTGCATTGGTTTTGTAGGTCTTTGCCGAGGCAAAATCATATTTTCCGTCTCTGAGCTTTGCAACGGAAAGAATATAACTCGACGCCGTCTGACCGCCGCTGCTCCAATTGAACTTTGCGGAAGAATAAGCATCAACCGTCTTTCCCGAAGCGGAGCTTTTGAGTGTCGGCGTTTTTGGCGCCGCCGTCATTTTTGAATACTTATTCCAGTAGCTTGTTGCAGCAGCCGAGCCGCGCCTGTTTGCCTGGTATGAACGGTTCGCCGGGATTTCAAAATAATAGCACCAATAATACGCAGCGTCGTATGCACCCGAGGCTGAATTCTCAACCCGTTTGAGATATTTGTAAATATGCTTGTAATATGCTGATTTGAGCTCATGTTCAAGATACCTGAGCTGTCCCGGGATTCCGAGGTAGTTATAGCCCTTGTTGTTGCAGAATCTTTGAAGGCTGTAAAAACGGCTGCCGTTCCACATGCAGAGTCCGCCGCTCAGAAGACCGTTTGAGTCATACATGACACTTGACGGATTGAAGCCGGACTCATGCTCCATGTTTGCCATTATTCCGCAGGCTGCTGCGGTATTAAAGCCGATTTCCTCAGTCAGGTAGGAAAAAATCTTTGACTTGTTGTTTTGGGATGAAACGCCTTGAGCCGAAAACGCGGGAATGGCGACAGCAAGCATAATTACAACTGAAAAAAACCACCGTAGTGTTCTTTTCATCAAATCACCTCACTATATAGATTTTTCTCCCTTTCCGAACAGAGCTGCCGGAGAAAGGAAAAATAGCATTAAACATCCTTTGAACAGCGTGTTCCGGCCTGACCCGAAACAACGCAGCCCGTATTATAGCAACCGAACAAACTTTTGTCAAGCTTGCCACACTCTCAAATGGGAGAAAACAGCGTTTTTGAGACGTATTATCGCCGTTTTTCAGCCCTCGGTGGGAAACCGGATTTTGCCCCCGAAGGACACTCCGAAAGAGGGTCGCTATATAATGTAATATATAGGTTCAAAAAAACAGCTTTATTCAACGCGACGAAAACCGCTGTTTTTCGACACTTGCCAAAAATTTTTTGATAAAAATTTATAAAGGAGTGAGAAAACGCCCTTTTAATTTGATTTCAGAAAAATATTTATCCGACTATAAGTTTGTTTTGGAATATATGCACGCTGTTCAAGCACGGTTTATTATTCCAAATTAGCTCTATTTTTGAAATATTTTTTCATATTGTCTATATAATGTGCAATTTTGATGAAACCTGTTTCATTTGAGACGGTTTTTCAGAAGATTTTTTCGAAAATGTGTGTTTTTTCCGGGATTTTTAGACGCTCCGCCTGCCGAACGGTTTCCGCTTCAAAAACAGCCGGAAACTCTGCTATACTATTATATATGTATCTGTTTTAGTTTGGTTGAAAACGAATTAAAAAACTGCCGGGTGGGAACGCTCCCCTCACGGCAGTCCGGTATACTATTATATATATAAATTGCTCTGTTATTTTATTCTTTCAATGCGGTGCTTTTTTACCATAAAGACACGCTTTGCAAAAGGAAAAAGGAACTCGTCATTGATGGAATCGGTATAAAAATCATCAATAACACCCTCGGGAAAAGCCTCGCGGAAGCAGGGAATCTTTCCCTCGCGGAAGCAGGCTTTTTTCACTTCACCGGTCTTGATGTCAAAATCTGTGGCAATCAGGTTTTTAACTCCGATGCGGTTGCAGATGTCGCGCATCATGAACTCGGGAGACGCTGTTATGATTACGTCATCATCGCGCCTGACCTGGCGGTAAAACGGCTTGATACGATCCTCATGTTTATCCCAGAAATCTTTGACAAGCGGCATCAGCTCAACATTGTTATCGCTGAAAAACTTTGTCACTTCTGCCGCATATTTGTTCACAAAGTCTTCAAGGGTAATAAGACCTTTTTCATATTTTATCATGACGCGAATCATCATCGGAATGAATTTCAGAACCTTTACATCATGTCTGAGATATTCAAGAATGAACTCCACCGAGCTTTCTCCGTCGTATATCGTTCCGTCAAAATCATAAACATTCATACTCAGACACACCTCAACAGTTATTTTATAGCTTCGAGTTTCAGATACTCATCCTTGACAAGTCCGACCTTTTTGAACAGCAGATGGAAAAGGAGCGAAAGAACGGCCGGAGCAACAATGTGCATGAGAAGAATCAGAAGAATGGTTTGCGCCGCCGAAAAGCTTTCGCTCATCGCGCTGAACGCACCGAACTGACCGACAAGACCGCTTGTTCCCATTCCGGCGCCGGTTGCTGTGTTGGTCATTTTGAAAACACAGGTTGAAATCGGTCCCAGTATCGCGCCGGCCAAGGTCGGAGCAAGAAGAATCTGCGGACGCTTCATGATATTGCCGAATTGGAGCATGCTTGTTCCGAGTCCTTGAGAAAGCAGACCGCCGACTCCGTTAGCCTTGAAGCTTGTTACGGCAAAGCCGACCATCTGAGCCGCGCAGCCGACCGCCGCAGCACCTGCGGCTATCCCGTCAATTCCGAGCATTATGCACAGCGCCGCCGAGCTTATCGGTGCAGTCAGGGCAAGACCTACAAGCGTAGCCACCGCAATGCCCATCGGGAACGGGTGAAGCTGAGTTGCAGCATTGATTACGGAACCGAGCCACGTCATAAACTGCGAAAGATACGGTCCGACAAACATTCCGACAATGCCGCCGCTGACAATGGTCACAATAGGAGTGATAACGATGTCAAGCTTTGTTTTGCCGGCGACAAGAGAACCGACTTCATTTGCAACAGTAGCCGCAGCAAATGCGCCGACAGGTCCGCCTATGCTGTATCCGTATGCGCCGACAGCAATGCAGGAAAAAATCACAAGCGGTCTGGATTTCAGTCCGTATGCAACAGCTGCGCCGATTGCTCCGCCGACAACCGGAGAGGAAGCGGAAAGCACCTCGGTGAATTTTGAAAGAAAGCCAAGGTACGGAATCTTTGAAAGCTGACCTATTATCAAGCCGACAATAAGCGAAGAGAAAAGTCCAAGCGCCATTGCGCTCATTCCGTCAACAAAATAACGTTTGAAATATTTTTTTACGATTTTCATTTTTTATACACTCCAACAGATACTGCGTTCAAAAGGTCGATTCAATCGGAAAGGAACACAGCAAAACGTTATAATATTGCCTAATTATAGACGATGATGACAAATAAATCAAGGGAAAAGAAGAGGAAAAATCTTTTCAACGTCCCCCCCCGGTTGACTTTTTTGACCGTTGTATGCTATCATGATGTGAAATATACGTCAGGAACGGAGTGAAAATAATGGATCTTGATTCTCTTAAAAAGAAGGAACCGCTGTTTGGTGAATGGTACACCGACAACATTGTTGCACGCGGAAAAAGCTCTGTTGTTTATCGCGTGATGAAAAAGGCCGGCAACGAAGAGCTTGCATTAAAGGTTGTTCGTTTTCCTAAGAGCGAAAAGGAGTTTTCCGACGCACTCAACAGCGGCAAGTATTCGTCTGTCGCCGATTACCTTGACCACCTCGAAAGTATTGTCCGCACAAACATGGACAAAATGATGTTCCTGCGCGCGAACAGGAATATTGTGAGGTTTGATAATTATGAAATCGTACGTGAGGAAGGCGCAGTCAGCGTTATTATCCTCATGGAACTGCTCACTCCCCTTTCAGCCTATCTAACCAAAGAAAACACCACCTGCGGCGAAGTTGCAAAGCTCGGCTCAGACCTTTGCTGCGCGCTCGAAAGTTTCAGAAATGCCGGCGTTATGCACCGCGACATCAACCCCGAAAACATTTTTGTTGACGTTGACGGCTGCTACAAGCTCGGCGACTTCGGAATATACACCGCGGAAAGAATTGAAAGCGGAAAATATACTGACGCGGCATACTTTGCACCCGAGGTCATAAACGGAACCGCCGCCAATGAAAGCAGCGACATTTACTCCGTCGGACTGATAATGTATAAGCTTTTGAACGACAACAGAACCCCGTTTTTGCCGGCTTTTCCCGCGCCGATTTCTCTTTCGGACAGAGAAGCCGCCTTTGAAAAACGTCTGCGCGGCGAAAACTTCCCGAAGCCTGCCGCTGCCGACACTCTGCTTTCAAGAATAATTTTCAAAGCAACGGCTTTCAGACCTCAGGAGCGTTTCATCGGGCCTGCTGCTCTCAGAACGGAGCTTGAAAACTATATAGCCTGGTTCAACAGTCCTAATTACAACAGAAATCAGACGCCGAAGATGCAGACGGTCAAGAATTTCAGAATAGCCGACGAGGGTGATGTATATTTCAGCTCTTTCGCTCAGAAGCCGCCGGCTCCCCAGACCCCTGACAATCTGAACGCACAGTTCAAAGCATTCAGCGACAGCGAAGAAGCAGAGGACGAAAAGCGACGGGCGGCAAACAAAAAAATGTACATCCTCATTGCTGTTCTTGCGGTGGCAGTAATAATCGGCGGTATATTCGTCTATAAAATGATGAACACCGAACCCCCTGAACCGTCTCAGACCGAAACAACCACCGCTGCGGCAGTGACAACAACTACCGAACCGCCGACAACAACCGAAACCACAACGGAAACTACAACCGAGACCACGACGGAAACGACAACCGAAACTACAACCGAAACCACGACGGAAACGACAACGGAAACTACAACTGAGACTACAACGGAAACCACAACAAATCCGCCGGAGCCTTCAACCGATTTCTTTCCGACAGGTCACCAGGAGGGAGACACCGACAGCAAGGGCAGGGTTTACACATCGGTCGTTGACGTCAGTGCCGAGTATGAAATCAATGACGACCAGTTCACCAAAATAATTGTCAATGTTGAAGACAATCTCGGCTCCTTCCCGAAGAGGGCAGGCAAAGCTTATCTCATCCAGACCGGCTCGACCGGCACCGTCATTGCGCGCGAGGACTTTGACTTCAAGTGCATTTATGACGAGGAGGATCCTGACTCCGTTCTCTCCTGCATTGTTGACGTCAACCGCGAAATGTACTATGAGGAAGGCATGAACTATTACATCTGCTTCGAAGAAGGCGCAATTGTAACCGACGACACAATTTCGCTTCCGTTCCAGATAAAGCTCGAAAACTGACCGCCGGAAAACAAGGAAACACAAAAAAGCTATAATTCACTATCAAAGGAAGCACTCTTTGTGAAGTGAATTATAGCTTTTGTTATTTAATAACCATCAGTATCAATGCATCTCAGATTATTCCCTGACACATCATTGCATCGGCAACTTTCATGAAGCCTGCAATGTTTGCGCCGGCAACGAGGTCGTAGCCGAGACCGTTTTCTTCGGCAGCCTTTGCGCTTTCGTCATGGATGTCCTTCATAATCTCACGAAGCTTTTCGTCAACGCGCTCCGCAGTCCACGAATAACGCTCGGAGTTCTGAATCATTTCAAGCGCGGAAACGGCAACGCCGCCTGCGTTAACTGCCTTTGAGGGTGCAACACCGCGAAGATGCTTTTTAAGATATTCCAGAGCGTCATTCGTTGTCGGCATGTTTGAAACTTCAACATAATACTGTGTGCCGTTCTGAACAATCTTCTTTGCCTCTTCCATGTCAACCTCGTTTTCGGTTGCGCAGGGCATAACAATATCGACCTTAACGCCCCACGGTTTTTCACCCGGGAAGAACTTTGCGCCGAACTTTTCAGCGTAGGATTCAAGGGTAACGTCGTTCTTCAAACGCATTTCAAGGAAGTACTCAATCTTTTCATCAGTGTTTATGCCCTCTTCGTCATAAACATAGCCGGTTTCGTCAGAAATTGTGAGTACCTTTCCGCCAAGCTGTGCAACCTTTTTTGCAACACCCCATGCAACATTGCCGTAGCCGGAAATTGCAAAGGTCTTGCCTTCAATAGTGTCCGAAAAATGATTCAGCATTTCAAGCAGATAATAGATTGCGCCGTAGCCGGTAGCCTCGGGACGAATGGACGAACCGCCGTAGGAAAGGCTCTTTCCGGTGAGAACACCGTTTTCAAAAGCACCCCTGATTCTGCGGTACTGACCATAGAGATAGCCTATTTCTTTTCCGCCGACGCCAATGTCGCCGGCAGGTACGTCAACGTCGGGACCGATATGTCTGTAAAGCTCCGTCATGAAGCTCTGGCAAAAGCGCATGACTTCTCCGTCGCTCTTTCCGCGCGGGTCAAAGTCGGAACCGCCCTTTGCACCGCCGATCGGCAAACCGGTGAGACTGTTTTTGAAGGTCTGCTCAAAGCCGAGGAACTTCATTTTTCCCATGTATACCGACGGATGAAAACGCAAGCCGCCCTTATACGGACCGATTGCTCCGTTGAACTGAACTCTGTATCCGCGGTTGACGCGAACCTTGCCTTCGTCATCAACCCAGGTTACGCGGAAAGAGATTGCCCTTTCCGGCTCGGTCATTCTTTCAAGCAAAGCCGCCTTTTCAAATTCCGGGTGCTTGTTGACATAGGGCTCAATTGAGGTCAGAACCTCAGTTACGGTCTGAATGAATTCCGGCTGCGCAGGATTCTTCCTTTTGACGTCTTCAATTACTCTTTCAATGTAGGTCATATTATCTTATCTACTCCTTTTTTCCGGAAGTGCGTCATATTTATAGATTTTTAAAAAAACTTAACCGTTTTTCCGGTAAGCGCACTCCAATACTTTAAACTACCACATCATTTTATACGCTTTCGCCAATAGTGTCAACGATAATACTCTACAAAAAAAATCCGCCGCGAGGGCGGACATATAAACGATTTGTCAATGAATGATGACTCACCGGTGGGTGAACAAAAACTCACCCTGGAAAACAGGTTTCATTCCCGTTCAATCTCTCCGCCGCGCATATAAATGCGCTTGACGCGGGGCATGAAATTGCAAAGTACTTCATAGCTGAAACTGTCGCACATTTTTCCGATTTCTTCCGCCGTAATTTCAGCCGTGCCGTCCTTTCCGAGAACAACAGCTCTGTCTCCGCACTGCACGCCGTCAATTCCGGTAACATCGACCATAATCTGATCCATGCATACCCTGCCGACAACGGGAGCTTTCTGTCCCTTGATGAGAACATAGCCCTTTCCTGTCATGCAGCGGTTATAGCCGTCGGCATAACCGATTGAAACAGTTGCAATTTTTCTTTCGTCCGGTGCGGTATAAGTCTGACCGTACCCGATTTTTGTGCCGGCGGAAACAGTCTTAACATAAATTATGTGGCTTTCAACCTTCATTGCCGGAGTGAGACGCAGCCTTTCCGAGTGAATCTCCCGCGAGGGATATATACCATACAGCGCAACACCAAGGCGAACCATGTCATAATTGTTCTCCCCCTCAATGACCGAAACGCTGTTGCAAATGTGCTTGACAGGTATATCTACGCCTCTTTCTTCAATCATACGGATGAAATTGTTGAAGCGCGCCGTCTGGCTGTTGACGCTTTCCTTGTTGTCAATGTCGGAGCAGGCGTAATGGCTGAACAGACCTTCAAGAAAAAGCCCGGGAAGCTCAGAGACCGTTTTCACTTCATCTGCGCCGCTTTCATTGTCAAAAAAACCGATTCTTCCCATTCCGGTGTCAACGGCAAGGTGAACTTTTGCCGTTTTGCCGAGTTTTTCTGCTGCCTTTGAAAGAAGCTTCGCGCTTTCGGTTTCAAAAACAGTGGCTGTAATATCGTTTTCAATCAGCTCTTCAAATTCGAGCGGACTTGTGTATGAGAGTACAAGAATGGGCTTTTTTATTCCTGCCGAACGAAGCTCCATTCCCTCATCGAGCGAGGCAACGGCAAAATAATCGCACTTATCTTCCAGAAAAAGCGCAACACGCTCTGAGCCGTGGCCGTAAGCGTCGGCTTTAACAACACACATCGTTTTTACATCAGGCGCAAGCAGTTTTTTGAGCTCGTTGAGATTATTCTCAACTGCATCAAGGTCAATGCGTGCGAAGCTTCTGTAATATGACGGTTTTTCTTTCAAGCTTACACTACCTTTCGGTTTTCTATTATTCGGAATCATTAAAAATAAACAGCATCAGCCGTTGAGGAGACGGAAATTATCCTTGTTGGTTTTGTAAAGGCGCTTATAGACTTCAAAGTATTTATCGTAAACAGCCTTAACCGCCGGATCCGGCTTAAAGGTTTTGTTGCTCTTTATGAGCTTTCCTGCCTCTGCAATGCCCGAAATCACTCCGGTTCCGACCGCAACAACAACAGCGGCGCCGACCGAACCGACATTCTGCGGACTTTCAACGGTTTCAATAGTTTTGCCGAGACAATCGGCAAGTATGCGGCTGGTGGAGTCATTCAGCGCACCGCCGCCGACAAAACGGATTGTGTCAGATGTGCTGACCTTTTTCTGCTGGGTTTCAAGCATCCAGCGCATATGGAAGCAGACGCCCTCAACAACGGAACGGATAAGCTCGCTCTTTCCGGTTTCAAGGCTCATATTCATGAACATCGCCCTTGAATTCGGATCCTCAAACGGACAGCGGTTTCCGTGGAACCACGGGGTGAACATGACGCCGTTCGAGCCGGCGGGAACCTGCTCAATTACACTTGAAAGGTACTGATAAAGGTTAGTATATTCGCTCTCCATATCCTCAGCAACGTTGGTTTTTTTGAGGTAAATTCCGATTTCGTCAAGCGCAAGGTGATTTTTGACCCATTCAAGGCATTTTCCTGCGGTTTCAAGCTCGGCAAAATAATTGTAAAGTCCGTCCTGAGCTCCGACTATTGCGGCGATCATTGCGGAGGCGTCAACAATATTCTTGTCAACAACGGTGGATACCCAGCCGGAAGTTCCCATATAGATATGCGTCTGACCCTTGGCAACAGCACCCGCGCCGACGCCGATGAGCGTTGCGTCACCGCCGCCGCCGAAAACAGCCGTACCCTCTTTCAGTCCGAGCTCTTCGGCCGCCTTCTTTGTCAGTCCGCCGACCATATCCGTACTCTTTATTATTTTTGCAAGGTGGTTCATGTCAACGCCGAGCATTTTGCACATTTCGCGGCTCCAGCCCTGTCTGCCCTCGCGGACATCATAAAGGAGCGTTCCGAAAGCGGAGTCCTGCGTCATAATGAACTCACCCGTCATGCGGGCGATAAGCGCTTCCTTGACGTCAAGCCACTTGTAGACGCGCTTGAAGTTTTCCGGCTCGTTGTTCTTGACCCAGAGATATTTATAAACCGGGTCTTTTACGCTCAGGGGGGCAGCCTTTGTTATTGCAAGCGATTTGAGAAGCTTGACAACATTGCCGCCTGCAACTTTGAGTCCGTATGCCATATTCTCTTTCAGTTCTTTTCTTGCGCGCTGATCCATATAGCTCATTGCACGGCGAACCGGCATACCGCTCTTGTCAACAAGAACAAGTCCCTGCATCTGTGAACAGAAAGAAATTCCGTCAATATCCTCCGGCTTCACATCGGTTTTTGTGAAAAGCTCCTTCGTGGTTTTGCACATTGCAGCCCACCATTCTTCGGGATCCTGTTCTGCACCGCCGTCGGGGAAAACGTAAAGCTCGTAACCCTCAATGGCGTCTGCAACAAGTTCAATACTTCCGTCAATTCTGAAAAGGCAGGTTTTAACCCCCGTTGTTCCGACGTCATAAGCAAGAGCATATTTCATAATGTATCACAGTCCTTTCGGGTAAATATTGGGTTTCAGCGCAGATTTGACAAATCTGACAATGTTGCGTATGGCAAACTCGTCTTTTTCAAAGATGTCGTCTCCGGCATATATTTTATAGCGTTCCTCATAATAATTGCAGGCATAGGAAAACTGAAGGCTCATCAACAGGTTGTCAACAAGGAAAGCCGCCATGCCCGGGTCAATGTCAGTCCTGATTTCTCCGGAAATCTGACCATGAATGATTGCCGTTTTATATGCGTTGGAGGTAATCGTCTCCATACGGTTTGCAAGCTTTTTTCCGAGCTCGGCGTTGCGCTCGGTTGTGAACTCATTGTAAAGCTTGATCATCACTGCGTTGCGCCTTGAAAAATCAATTGCCGCGCGGACAAGCTTTTCAAGCTTCAGAACGACGTCCTCGTCCGTGCCGTTGATTGCATCAAGAATCTCTTCAAGAGAGGAAATTCCGTAGGTGACGCTGGTCAGGAACAAATCGGTCTTTGTGTCAAAATATTTATAGAGCGAGCCGACAGAAACCTGTGCCTTTTTCGCAATGGTGTTGATGTTGGCGCTTTCAAAACCCTTGGTTGCAAATTCATTCACCGCAACGTCAAGGATTGTTTTCCTCTTTTCCTCCGAAATGTTTTCAAAGGTAGATTTATGATAGACGTCTTTTTTTTCCGCCATTGTTTGTCTCTCCTAATTGTAAAATGAGTAACCACTCTATTTTATCAACAACCGGCAAAAAATGCAAGTAATTTTAATATATTAGTTAATATATTGAATTGAAACAAAAAAATATGATATACACTTTGCTACGCCGATTTTTTTATTGACCTTTTCAATAAAATGTTGTATAATCGGCTATCAGTGTATTTGTATATACTGAAAAATCTCTCTTTATTCTGAAAGGAGTTTCAATCCACAATGGACGACCCGGGAAGTATTATCTTTAAACTATTGCTTCTGTTCGTACTCGTAATCATCAACGCCTTTTTCGCAATGAGCGAAATTGCAATCATCTCTCTCAACGATAATGTTGTTGACAAGCAGGCTGAGGAGGGCAACAAAAAAGCCCGGAAGGTCAAAAAACTGACCGAAAACCCCAGCAACTTTCTTTCAACAATCCAGATAGGCGTTACCCTTGCAGGCTTTCTCACTTCGGCGTCAGCTTCAAGCAGCTTTGCCGATATGCTTTCAAAAAAGCTCGTTTCGCTCGGCACTCCGATTCCGGAGGGTGTAATCAGCGGAATTTCCGTTGTTCTGATCACGCTGATCATGTCATACTTCTCGCTCGTTTTCGGTGAGCTTGCGCCAAAAAGAATGGCGATGCAAAAGCCTGAAAAAATTGCATATTCAGTTGTCGGAATTCTTCTCGTTGTCAAAACGCTGGCTGCTCCGTTCGTCAAGGTTCTTTCCGCCTCAACGAACCTCGTTGTCCGCATTTTCGGCTTTGACCCCAACGCAAACGAAGAAAGCGTAACCGAAGAGGAAATACGCATGATGGTTGACGTTGGACAGGAAAAGGGCGTCATTGAAGACATTCAGAAAGAAATGATTGATAACATCTTTGATTTTGATGATATTGACGTTTCCGACATCATGACGCACAGGACCGATATGTTTGCCGTTGAGGACACAGATCCGCTTGAAGACGTTGTTTCAATTTCAATTGAACACGGCTATTCGCGTATTCCTGTTTTCCACGACGATCCCGACAATATTATAGGTATTGTATATATTAAGGACCTGCTGAAATATATTTCCTCCTCCCTGCCGAAGAATCAGGGACCTAAAGACGTTATGCGTGAAGCGTACTACGTTCCGTTCAGCAAAAGCTGCGGAGAGCTTTTCAACGAAATGTGCGAAAAGCACGTTCAGATGGCGGTTGTTGTTGATGAATACGGCGGAACTGCCGGTATCGTCACAATGGAAGACCTCCTTGAAGCCATTGTCGGCAACATTCAGGACGAATACGACAACGAGGACGAGGAAATCGTTGAAGTTTCGGAGAATATTTTCACAATTGACGGAACAGCGTATATTGAAGAAGTCAACGAACTCGCGGGTAACGTAATTCCCGAAGGCGACTACGATACTCTCGGCGGATTCCTTATCAGCGAGCTTGGATTTCTTCCCCGCAACGGCGATATGAACGTTGTTGAGTTTAAGAATCTGAAATTCACAATCCTCAACGTTGAGGACAGACGAATCGGCAAAGTCCGCGTTGAAATTACTCCCAAAGCTGAAAACGACGACGACACCGATAAAGACGATTGATATTAACCATGTCGAAGCTTTTCAAGACAAGTCAGACAGCAACCGGCAATTGTCATCACACACTCTCGATGCGTAAAACGCAGCTGTCAGAGCGGATTCAGAAAGTGTTTTCCGTTGCCGCAAAGCTGTAAAAAGCGCTTAAAAAAGCAAGATTGTTTATTTCAAAAAACAAAGACTATATTTCACATAAAGCTCATTGCTTTCTGCGGAATATAGTCTTTTGTGCTTCTGTTTTGCTTTTAGGTCTGTGCTGAATATGTCAGCTCAAAAATATTAACAGCTTAATACTCGATGGAGTAGTCATGAACGAAGGTCATTCCGACCTTAGCGTCGATTGAAACAAGAACCTTTGCGGTAACGCTGAGTACCATCGGAAGCGAGTAGTTTGCCCAGACCATGTTGCCGGTCGCCTTGTCAATTTTACATTCAATCTTGGCGTTGCTGTAACTGATGCTGAAAGTCTGAACAACCTTTGCGTTTTCCTTGACGTCAGATTCCTTGATAAGTGTGAACGCATTTGCACAGCCCGAGCCTACCGGATCGGTGCAGTCGTTGAATGTAAGAACGATATTGTAGTTTGTTCCGTCATCGTTGCACGTTGCGTCCAAAAGGTCTGCTTCTGTTGTTTTACTGACGAAGTTTTCACCTGCAACAGGGTACTGGGCAACAATGTCTGCGCCGGTATATTCAACAGGTGTCTCGTTCTTTTTGAGGAATGTGCTGATGAGCGGAGAACCGATACCCTGGAGAGCCGGAGGAAGAACGGTCTTATCTGCGTTATGCTGAAGGTCCTCATAGTTCCTCGTAACCTTGGTTGCATTGGTTTTGATTTTGTTTGCGCTTTCGTTGAAGAGCTGAACTATTTCAGCCTTGGTGGTCGGAGCGCCGGTTGAGGGTGCGGGAGCGGCCGCGGTCTGCTCTGCGTTTGAAGCAGCAGTGGTCTGGTCAGCCGGAGCGTTGCTCTGCGCTGCCGTGGTCTGCTCCTGTGGAGCCGGAGCCTGGGTAGTCGCCTGAGTCGGCGCCTGTGTAGTTGCCGCAGTTGTGCTGACAGCAGCCTTTGATGTGCTGTCAACAGGATTGATTCCGGTCTTCTTTGAGAAGAGTCCGCCGAGGAAATTTCCGCTTCCGAAAAGAAGAACGATAACCAGTGCGATTACCAAGCCTTTTTTAATCTCCGGATCAAACGGTGTTTTGGAAGTTTCTTTATTAGCCATATCACTTTTTCCTTTCTCTTTCAGCCGTGGTTATATGATACGAGGTTATTATATTATATTTGAAATGATTGTGCAAGAGATTAAGAAAAAAATATTTTGAACATTTGATGACCGGAAAGCAAAAAGCCGTAACCCAACAGCACCGAAAGCGATGTGTGAATTACAGCTTTTTTAAACTTTTAACCGATTTTCTTACTTGTCCTCTTTCTTTTCTCTTTTGAGAGCTTTGAGTCTCGGTGAAGAAAGGTCAAGCAGCGAGCCGACTGCAAGCGCGCCGACAACGGTAATGATGAGCTCCGGAACCATATAGCTTGCATTATATGTGAGCGAATATACGGCAACCGGCTGTCCGTCTGCATAGCCGCTCCAGATTGTTACGCCGCTGATAAAGTGGCAGACAAAGCGGAGAACCGAAACAACCGCTCCTGCGGCGGCAAGCGAAACTGCCTGATTCCTGATTTTCTTTTTGAACATTGCGCCGAGTCCGAGAGCGGAAAAGGCAACAACATAGTCGGCAAGAACAAGAATAATATAGCTGCCGATTCCCGTTACATACGAGAAGTTTTCAAGACCGAACAGCATGACGATAATACCCATGAGGAAACCGGTGAGCAGTCCTTGTTTGATTCCGTAGCGATAGCCGATAATCAGCACCGGGAGCTGGGAAAAAAACGTCACCGAACCGCCAAAGGGGAGCTTAAACGGCGTGAACTCGTTGAGTACGACGGCAAGAGCAAGCATTATTGCACTTTCCGCAAGCATCTGGATTGTTGAAATTTTCTTTTTGTCGTCCATAACGACACCTCCTGAATTTTTTTGCGGAGCAAAAATAAAAACGCCCCGCATGACTGTAAAATCACAAGGCGTTCATGCTTCCTACGCCGGCATTACCCGGATCAGGTCAAAGGGTATGATCTCAGCCGGTAAAAACCGGCACCCCTGTAATATTTACATTCGTATTCTATCACTGTGTTTTCAGCTTGTCAAGAGAAAATCTTATTTCAATTCATATTCTGAATTCGTTATACACTTCTCCACCGAGCCTTTTCCAGAG
>JAEDIL010000033.1 GCA_016292455.1 Clostridiaceae bacterium | reverse complement strand
GATTTTTCGTCAGATTGTGCAAAAGCCGCGCAGGAACCCTGTCGGATTTCAAGCGCCTTTTGTGCAATATGGCGGGAAATATGCAAGTAAGCTGTGCATCAAAGCGTATGCTGTGATTTATTCAGAGGTTCCCTAGAGTACAAATCGGTTGTATTCAACGATAATTTTTAACATAAATTCGGAGCGGAAAATGAAATCTCAAAGGAACTATCCCATTGCCGTAATCACGGATAAAGGCGAAAGAAAACTCAAAGAAGGACATGTCTGGGTTTTTGACACTGAGGTAGTGTCCCTTGCTTCAAAAGCCGAAAACGGCGGACTTGTTGATGTTGTGAACAAAAAAGGCCGCTTTCTCGGAACGGGCTTTTATAACGAAAATTCAAAAATCAGAGTAAGGCTCATTTCAAAAAATGCCAACGATAAGTTCGATTCTGCTTTTTTTGAACGCAGGCTGCGCTGGTGCTTTGAATACCGCAGAACCGTTATGAAAGACGATTTTGACTGCTGCCGGCTGATTTTCGGCGAGGCAGATTCTTTCCCCGGGCTCACAGTTGACCGCTTTGGCGAAATTCTGGTTACACAGACGCTTTCGCTCGGGATTGAACGGCTCAAAGGCATGCTTTTTCCGCTGATGATAAAAGTACTTGCCGGAATGGGTGTAAAGATCAGGGCTATTTATGAAAGGAACGATGTTGCCCTTCGCGAAAAGGAGGGTATGCAGACGGAAAAAGGTTTTTTCGCCCTTGACGGACTTTCCTGTGAACTTGACGGAAAAACGGTCATTACCGAAAACGGGATAAAATACAACATTGACTACATCAACGGACAGAAAACGGGCTTTTTCCTTGATCAGAAGTATAACCGCCTTGCCGCAGGAAGAATTGCAGAGGATAAAACGGTTCTTGATTGCTTTACTCACACCGGCGCTTTTGCGCTCAACTGCGCAATGGCAGGCGCAAAGCACGTTTGCGCCGTCGACATTTCTAAGGATGCAATTGAGCTGACTAAGGAAAACGCAAAACTCAATAATCTTGAAAACCTTTCGTTTGAATGTGCCAACGTTTTTGAATTGCTTACTTCGCTCTATGAAAGCGGCAACAGCCCCTATGATTACATTATTCTTGATCCTCCGGCGTTTACAAAAAGCAGCTCTTCCGTCAGAAATGCCGAGCGCGGTTATAAGGAAATCAACATGAAAGCGATGAAGCTCCTTCCCCGCGGAGGATACCTTGCAACCTGCTCCTGCTCCCACTTCATGACCGACGGACTGTTCAGAAAAATGCTTCATTCTGCTGCTTCTGACGCGGGTGTGGCGCTCAGGCAGATTGAAGCCCGTCAGCAGTCTCCGGATCATCCGATACTCTGGAATGTGCCCGAGACGGATTATCTCAAATTTTATATTTTCCAGGTCGTATGAAAAATTCCTTGAAATAATCTTCGGACATGTGTCGGGAAGATGATTCGGGAATTCTTGTATTATCAAATAGCATAGGGAGGAAATATGATTGAAGAAGAAAGAAATGTAAAATACCGATGCTGTTTATTCACGGTGAAAAGGACACCTTCGTTCCTTTTTCAATGCTTGACGAATTGTATAATGCCGCAACGTGCGACAAGCGCAAGCTTGTGATTTCCGGCGCGAACCATGCGCTGAGTGCCGCAACCGACCCGGACACATATTGGAGTACGGTTGAGGAATTCCTTGTCGGTTGTCTGCCGGCAGAAAAATAAAAGAGGTGTGACGGATGATTTGCAGAAATTGCAGTGCAATTATTGAAGATGGCTGCGAAAAATGCCCTTCATGCGGCAAAAACCCGGGTAAACGTGGAGCAAAGGGAGGGGGAAAGGCCGTTGCTTTGATTGTTCTAGCCCTTCTGGTGCTCGGCGCAGGAGTGGTTTTTGCTCTGAACATGGACTTTATAAAAGAAAAGTTCGGCGCTCTTTTTGCGTCTGCTCCGACTTCGGACGCAACCACGCTTGATTACAACGACACAGGCGTTGCTGAGGAAACAACAACCGGTGTGCCGGCAACTAAGGAAACAACCAAGGCGATAGCCGCAACGGAACCGGTTGAAAAAATATCGCTCCTCAAAGCCAGAATCAACACGCTTGCGCTGAAAAAGGACGGCAATAAGATTGTTTTCCACGGCACTCTGGAACTTAAAAAGTCACAGTTGAAAGCTTTGACGCACACTCAGTTTTCCGATTTTTGCGCAAAGCGCGTCAGCCAGCTGACCTATGCCTGGCTGACTCTCAAATGTGAGGATAACACAGGTATTGTTTTCACAGGCAACTGCATTACGACAGCAACCTATTGTACGCTTGATGAAAATGATTATATCGGTCAGAGCATGGGAACAATTCTGCTCACCGAGTCCGGAGAGTATGTCTTTATTCCTGCCGAAAGCCGGTCGGAATCGGTCGAAAGCGAAACAGCGACGGCCCCTGAAACCACCGTTGTAAAGCCGGAGACAACAAGAGGTAAGCCGGAAAGCACTGCCGCTGAAAGTACCGCAGCACCAAAAAAGGACAAAAAGGATTCCTCCAAAACGGTGTTCGTTGAAAAAGGTGAGAAAACCTATCACAAAAGCTCCTGCAAGCTTCTGACCAAGGCGAAAAAGTCGATTGAAAAAAGCGAGGCGGTCAAAAGCGGATTTGCACCCTGCAAAAAGTGCAAGCCGTAACAGGTCTGCGGCGGAGTTTTATGTTTTTTATAAACTATGGGGCTGTTCTGAAAACAATCGGCTCGGCTCCGGTTTTTGTGTATTGCACCTGCGCTGAGAACAGGAAAACTGACAAAAAGAGCCTCTTCACGGAAAGATTGGGAATTAACTAAAAAATGTTTTAAAGGGTTTCTTCGGACTTTTAAATCCAAAGAAACCCTTTGTCTATATTGGTTTATGCGGTCTGCACCTTTTTTACAGCCCCTTATCATTTGTCTGTTCTGAACAGACTTTTAAATTACGACATTATCGCAATCAGATTTTGAACAGTTTCTCTTTGATGAAAGCGAAGAAAGCTTTGATGAATCTGAAATAAGCCTCAAAAATATTGTCGGTGTAATCCTTGGTTTCCATGTTGTCCTTTGTGAGGGGCGAGCAGGTGCCGTTTGAGTTGTCATAGAAAAGATACTGCGGCCAGTTCTCGTCGCTGTTAACCGTCATCTGTCCGTCGCTGTAACACATTTCAAGCATGAGCGGATTGAAGCAATCGTGGAACGGATTGTGCTCAACGTTCTTTATGTACCATGTTGAGTCCGGAAAAAGGGCGGTTGAAGAGTCAATCTGCCTGTCGGGTGAAATGTATTTTTCGGTGCCGTTTCTTCTGGCGTTTATCATATATCCCAGTGAAAACTGTTTGTTGGTGTTGACTGTTGTTGCGCCGAAGGACTGAGCGGAAACTTCAATGCGGTTGTCGCTGAGCTTCTGGCTACCGTCGATGAACGGAGGCGTCTGGAAGCCGTATTTGCAGATGATATTCATCTTGACGCCGTCTGCTGCCATTGCTTTGAGGGTGTTGTCAAGGGTGTTCTGAACATTATAGTGATAGTTGTCAACTTTTTCGGCAAGAACCTTGTAGGTTGTGTCAATTTCATCGCCGAAAACAACGCGCTTGGCTTCCTCATAGTTTTCGTCATTTACCATTGCCCAGTATCCGGGTGAGGTTGCATAGGTTGCAACAAGCAGGCGCTGGAAGATTTTTCCGGCGACCTTGTTGAAAATGCGCTCGCCGGCAGCGGTACCGACGCTGAGAAGTCCAAGATTCTGTGCATAAGCAACCGTTGCTTTTGCAAGCTCAGTTGAAACCTGACTGTCATCAATCATAAAGCTGTCGCTTTCGTCAAGATAATAGTTGATTGAATCGGCGTGGAAAGAGATTTTTCCGGCGAAAAGCTGACCGACAAAGTCATAGCCCTTGGCGGCGGAAGCGAACATAACGTTCGTTTCAATGCTGTCGTAGCCGTATTCGGTGAGGTATGCCGCGGCAATGTTGCAGCCGAGGCAGCGGGAAATCAGATTGACCTTGTCATAGCCGGTTTTCTCTTTTATGGCTTCAATATATTCGTTGAGGTCGTCGGCAATTGCGCAGGGGTCTCTTCTTGCGTCATATTCAAAGCGATAGGTGAAAATGTCAAATTGTCTGCCGGGGAGGGTGTTTTTGTCCCATGTCCAGAGGTTGTGGGAGCCATTTTCAACTTCACCTTCGTTGTTGAGCCGATAATTCTCATATCTCGGAGCAACCTTGTTGTAGATTGCATCGCAGTAGGGATCCCAGTCGTTTTTCAGAAGGGCGTCTTTGAGGAGGGGAACCGCTTCTGCAACAACATCGGTGATAAAGTTTGTGTTTTCCTGAATGGTGGGTTTGCCGTCGGCGGTAACAATTCCGGTTCTGCCGATAACATAGACGATTGGCATTTTTGCGTTGTTTTCCGAAGGCATTTCACTGCTTCCGAATTCACAGATAAAGCCTATCTGCTCGGGACCGTAAAAGCTTTCTTCGCCGATTATATGGTTTTCGTTGTTGGCATTGTTCCAATATCCGAGAAAGCTGTCGTTACCCCAGTTGTGGCGCTGCATCTGAAGGTAGTATTCGCCGTTGTCGTTTGTTTCAAAGGAAACGGTGTCAGCCCAGAATGTGAACTTTTCGCCTGTTACCCACTGCCAGTCGTTGAGAAGAACTTCGTCGGTTGCGCCGAGCCAGTACTGAGCCTTGCTGCCCTTTGCAATCAGATTTTTTACAACTTCATATTCAGCCGAAGAAGTGATTGTTGTAAGATAACCGCCGAGGCTTTCACAATAAGCCTTTGCTTCTTTCCATGTCATCGACTCATCGAAGCGCTGATAGGTGTGACCGCTGAATTCCGCTGTGGTGTCGCTGATTGCAGACACGCTCAGAACGGGAAGCAAAAGCGAAAACATAAGCGCCAGGCACAGCATCAGCGAAAGAATTTTCTTTGACTTTTTCATATTGTTATACCCCCGTATTTTTGACTGAATAATAACACCGGCGCTTTGATTTGTAAACACTTTTTTAACAAATTATAAATTTTTTAAGAATCGAACTGTTGCCCGGAGTGTGAACAAAAAAGCAACAGCAGGTTGCTTGCTTTTGAAAAAGCCGGGTGGTATAATCGGCGCGAGGTGAAAAACATGGAAACAAAAGAAGTAATTTTCGAACTGCGCAGCAAAATGGGACTTTCACAAGAGGAGCTTGCCGAAAAGGTTTTTGTCACCCGTCAGGCGGTGTCCCGTTGGGAAACCGGTGACACAATACCCGGCACCGAAACGCTGAAACTGCTTTCTTCGCTCTTTGACGTTTCAATCAACACTTTGCTCGGCTCCCCGCGGAAGCTGGTTTGTCAATGCTGCTCAATGCCGCTTGACGATTCTACAATCAGCCGCGAGACAAACGGAGAATTCAACGAGGAATACTGCAAGTGGTGCTATGCCGACGGGAAGTTTGCTTATACCGATCTCAAAGCAACAATTGACTTCCTATCGCAGCATATTTCAAACGAAAACTTTACTCCCGGGCAGGCAAGGGCATATCTTGAAGAGGTGCTTCCGAAACTCAGCTACTGGCAGAAAAAGAGGTAAGCATATTTAAGGAAGCTCTGATTAAATCTGATGCACAGATTACGCCGTCAGATTTAATCAGAGCTTCCTTAAAAAAATAAAGACTATACTTCACATGAGCTTTTGCTTCGCGGTCAATGTGAAATATAGTCTTTTGCTTTTATCTGCGCCGGATGCGGCAGACTTTTATATGTCAGGTTATTTATTCTGAATTGTAGTCTGTACCGACTCTGAAAGCTGAGCCTGTATGTTTTCGTCTGCCGCAACAACGCCGACAGCCGAACCGAAAAAGACCAGCATTGAAACAAAGATTGCCGTCACACGGCGAAAACGTTTCATTATCACTCCTCCTTTCATAACTCATGCTTCACTAAGTATATGCAGAAAAACATTAAATATAGTTAAAGTCTGCCCTTTTTCCTTGATTTTTACACGCCCGTTTTCCTTGATTTTTTTCTTGCAATTGATGAACATATATAGTATAATAGCCTGGTATGTATATGCACTTCTGCATTGAATGAGAAAATAAACGTATGGAGGAATAAAAAATGGCTGAGACCGAGAAAAGCAACAGCTTTATCCAGATGGAGCATGATATTCTCAGGTTCTGGGAGGAGAACGATTGCTTCAACAAAAGAAAGGCGAAGAACGCCGGACATGAACGCTTCAAGTTTATTGACGGACCTATTACCGCCAACAACCCGATGGGTATCCACCATGCATGGGGAAGAACTCTTAAAGATACTTTTATCAGATATAAATATATGAACGGCTTTGACTGCCGCTGCCAGAACGGTTTTGACTCTCAGGGACTCTGGGTTGAAGTTGAAGTTGAAAAGGAACTCGGCTTTAATACCAAGAGAGATATTGAAGATTTCGGAATGGACAAGTTCACCAAAAAATGCGTTGACCGCGTCAAGCACTTCTCCGGAATCATTGCCGACCAGTCAAAGAGACTCGGTCAGTGGATGCAGTGGGACAACTCCTATTACACCAACACGGACCTTAACATTGAGGGCATCTGGCACTTCCTCAAAAAGTGCGATGAAAACGGCTGGATTCAGCGCGAATATAAGCCGATGCCGTGGTGTCCGCGCTGCGGAACCTCGCTTTCCGAGCATGAAATGACCGGCTCGTATAAGAACATCACCCACAATTCGGTCTTCTTCAAGCTTCCCGTTAAGGAGCTTGACTCAAAAATCATTGTCTGGACAACCACTCCCTGGACGCTTTCCTCAAACGTTGCCCTTGCCGTCAATCCGGAAATTGACTACGTTGAAGTAAAGGTCAAGAGCGATGAGCAGACCCTTATCCTTGCAAAGAACGCAATCAAATATCTCGGCGAGGATAAGCTTGAGGTTATCAGAGCGTTCAAGGGCGCGGAGCTTGTCGGACTTCACTTTGAAACCTGCTTCCCGGAATTTGACGCACAGAAGAATATTGACCACAAAATCGTTGCCTGGGAAGATGTTGACGCAGAAGAGGGAACAGGCGTTGTTCATATCGCTCCCGGCTGCGGTATTGAGGATAACGAGCTCGGAAAGAGAATAGGCCTTCCCGAGGTTATGCCCGTTGACGATATGGGAATGTTCCTTCCGGGCTTCGGCTTCATGACCGGAAAGGACAGCGCAAAGATTGCCCCTGAAGTTTTTGAGGAGCTTGAAAAAAGGAACAAGCTATATAAAGTAATGCCCATTGAACACAGCTACCCCGTCTGCTGGCGCTGCAAGAGCGAGGTTATCTTCCGCCTTGTTCCGGCGTGGTACATCAGAACCGCTGAACTCAAGCCGAGACTTATCAGAGCCGCAGAGTCCGTCAAGTGGGAGCCTGAATCAAACGGAAAAAGAATGGTTGACTGGCTCAACAACATGGGCGACTGGAATATTTCAAGAAAGCGCTATTACGGAATGCCGCTTCCGTTCTATGTCTGCGAAAAGTGCGGCAATGTTCACGTTGTCGGAAGCAAGAAAGAGCTTCGTGAGCTTGCGGTTGACCCGGCTCAGGTTGACGCCCTCCCCGAGCTCCACCGTCCGTGGATTGACAAGGTTGAAATCAAGTGCCCGAAGTGCGGCGAACAGGTCAGACGCGTCAGTGAAATCGGTGACGTATGGCTTGACGCCGGTATCGTTCCGTTCTCAACAACGGGCTACTTCACCGATAAGGAAGAATGGAAAAAGAACTATCCCGCCGACTGGATTGTTGAAATGCGCGAGCAGGTTCGTCTCTGGTTTTATTCAATGCTCTTCATGAGCACCGTTCTTGAAGACAGGGCGCCGTATAAACGCGTTCTCTGCCACAGCAGCGTTGTTGCCGAGGACGGCTCAAAGTTTTCAAAGACCGGCTTCATGATCCGTTTTGATGAGGCGGCTGAAAAGATCGGTGCAGACACTGTCCGCTATCTCTATGTCGGCGCGCCGGTTGCGAACGATGTCCGCTTCGGCTTCAATCTCGGCGACGAGGCAAGAAGAAAGCTGCTTTCCTTCTGGAACACCTACACCTTCTTTGAAACCTATGCAAGAATTGATAAGCCGAACTTTGAAGGCTATACGCCCGATAAGAGCGCGATGACTGTTACTGACCGCTGGCTTGTTACAAGAACCAACGAGTTTATCCGCAAGGCCACCGCTCAGATGGATGACTTCAAGGCATACAACGTTATCAAGGAATTTGAAGTCTTTGTTGACGACATTTCCAACTGGTATATCAGAACCAACCGCCGCCGCTTCTGGAAGACCGGCGACGAAAAGGACAAGACCCTTGCTTATTGGGTACTCTTCAACGCAATCAATACCTGCGTCAAGGTTATGGCTCCGATTATTCCGTTCATGACGGAGGAAATCTGGCAGAACCTCACCCGCCGCGTTCTTCCCTCGAGCGAGCTTTCCGTTCATCTTTCCGACTGGCCGAAGGAAATTGAAGGCTTTGATGATGACGGAGTTCTCCAGGAAACCGCAGACGCAAGAGAAGTTATTGCCGTTGCAATGAGACTTCGTAACGAGCACCAGATCAAAGTCCGCCAGCCGCTTTCAACTCTCTATATCTCCTGCGACGCTGACGAAGCGGCAAAGATCAGAATTTTTGAAAAGAATATTCTTGATGAGCTTAATATTAAAAAGCTGGTTCATGTTTCTGATAATTCTGTTCTTGAAGATAAATATATTGCCGTCAACTTCCGCGCTGCCGGTGCGGTTCTCAAACAGAACGTCAACAAGATGAAGCAGGCTCTTGAAAGTGCAACCGACGAGGAAATGGCTGAATACACCGCAAAGGCGCAAAACGGCGAAAAGGTTCTTGTCAAAGGCTTTGATGAGGCCTATGAGCCCTCAATCTTCAACATTATGTCCAAGACAAAGAGCGGCATTGTTTCTGCCGAATGTCAGAACAAGACCGTTGTTGCTCTTGACGTCAATCTCACCGAAGACCTCATTAAAGAAGGCGCTGTCAGAGACGTTGTCCGCCAGTGTCAGCTTCTCAGAAAGGAAGCAGGCTATGAGGTTGAGCAGAGAGTTGTTCTTTCAATTTCTTCGGAAAGCGATTTCGTTATGAATGCGCTGAAAGAAAACGCCGTTCACATGAAGAGCGAGCTTCTTGCTGATGATATTTTCTTCGGTTCTTCAATTGAAAGCGACCTTGAAAAGACCTTTGACTGCGGTAACGACAAAATTACCGCCGCCGTTAAAAAGGCGTAAAGACACAAATGAAGCGGCTGTCCGTTGCGGCAGCCGCAATAATCAATTTACAGAAAGGATCTGCACCTATGGCACAGCAGAAAAAAATGGTTGAGGAAATTACCTCAATGGAAGAAGATTTTGCCAAATGGTATACCGATATTGTTAAAAAGGCAGAGCTTATTGAATACACCAGCGTAAAGGGCTGCATGGTTATCCGCCCCTACGGCTACGCAATCTGGGAAAACATTCAGCGCATTCTTGACGGAATGTTCAAGGACACCGGTCACGAAAATGTCAGTATGCCTATGTTCATTCCGGAGAGTCTTCTTCAAAAGGAAAAAGACCACGTTCAGGGCTTTGCTCCCGAAGTTGCGTGGGTCACACACGGCGGCAGCGAAAAGCTTGAAGAAAGGCTTTGCGTTCGTCCCACATCGGAAACCCTGTTCTGCGAGCATTACGCCAACATTGTTCATTCCTACCGTGACCTGCCGAAGCTTTATAACCAGTGGGTCAGTGTTGTCCGCTGGGAAAAGACTACCCGTCCGTTCCTGCGCAGCAGAGAATTCCTCTGGCAGGAGGGACACACAATTCATGCAACGGCAGAAGAGGCAGTTGAAGAGACTGAAAGAATGCTGAATGTTTACGCGGACTTCTGCGAAAAGTGCCTTGCAATTCCCGTTGTCAAGGGCAAAAAGACCGAAAGCGACAAGTTCGCCGGTGCAGTTTCAACCTACGCCATTGAGGCGCTTATGCACGACGGAAAGGCTCTTCAAGCCGGTACTTCCCATTACTTCGGAGACGGTTTTGCAAAGGCGTTCGGAATTCAGTATCAAAGCCGCGAGAACAAGCTTGAATATCCGCACCAGACCTCATGGGGTATGACAACAAGACTCATCGGTGCAATCATTATGACTCACGGCGACAACAACGGCCTTGTTCTTCCGCCGGCGGTTGCCCCCATTCAGGCAGTGATCATTCCCGTTGCTCAGCACAAGGCGGGCGTTCTTGAAAAAGCGGGTGAGCTTGAAGCAAGGCTCAAAGCTTCAAAAATCCGCGTAAAGCTTGATGGCAGCGACAACAGCCCCGGCTGGAAGTATTCCGAATACGAAATGAAGGGCGTTCCGGTCAGAATTGAAATCGGTCCGCGGGACATTGAAAACAACCAGTGCGTTCTGGTCACCCGCCACAACAGAGAAAAGACCGTTGTTTCGCTCGATGAGCTTGAACGGGCAGTCGGCGAAAAGCTCAAAGAGGTTCATGACGCACTTTATAATTCTGCGCTTGAAAACCGCGAGAGAAGAACATACGCCTGCACCTCGCTTGACGAAATCACAAAGACTCTTGAAGAAAAGGGTGACGGCTTTGTCAAGGCTATGTGGTGCGGAGACGAAGAGTGCGAGGACAAGGTCAAAGAAATTACCGGCGTCGGCTCACGCTGCATTCCCTTTGAACAGGAACAGCTTTCTGATACCTGCATTTGCTGCGGAAAGAAAGCGAAGTACATGGTTTACTGGGGCAAGGCTTATTGATTTTGTGTTGAAAAGCGTATCAGATGAATTTATATGTGTATTTTTCACAAAATCATTGACCGTTTGAATAATATACTGTAAACTATAACCGAAAGTATTTTGCTTTCGGTTATTTTTTGAGCCATAAATAATACTGCCGGTTCACGAAAGGATTTTGTCTTATGGAAAAGTCAACGCTTCAAAAGCCGGTGCGATATGTCGGAATCAAGGAAAACCTGATTTTCGGCATTGCGAACGCCGGACAGGTTTTCAGCAACAATATGTTTGCCGGAACGTTCCTTTCAATCTTTTTTGTAAAGGTGTTCGGAATACCGAGCGAGGCTGTTGCAACAATGGTGCTCATTCTCGGAATCTGGGACACCGTAAATGATCCGCTCATGGGTGCGATGGTTGATAAAACCAGAACAAGATACGGAAAGCTTCGTCCCTATCTTCTTCTGGTTCCGCTTCCGCTTTCGGTTGCAACCATTCTTTTCTGGAGCGGTCCTCTGCTTTTGCAAAACACAAAAGAGATGACATTGAAAATTGTCTATATGTATGCCTCTTACCTCATCTGGGAGTTTTTCTATACTTTGGGTGACGTTCCTTTCTGGAGCCTGAGTGCGGCAATCAGCCCCACTCCGTCAGACAGGGCAAGAGCCATCACCAGCGCAAGAGTCATCAGCGGTGTTCTCGGCGGAGTGTCAACCATAGTTATGCTGCCCGTACTTATGGATCTGAGCACCAAAGGCAGAATTTCAATGAATCTCAAAGAAGTTTTTGCTTTGTGCGGTCTGATTTCCGGAATTGTTCTGCTTGCGCTTTTCTCACTCGCCGGCTTCTTTGTCAAAGAAAGAGTTGTTCAGGAGGTTGAGCAGATTGGATTCCTTGACTGTTTCAGATATATGTTCAAGAACAAACCGCTGTTTATGATTATTCTCAGCAGTTTTCTTTCAACATTCACCGCGATAGGCGGAGTCATCAGCGGCTACTTCTTTGTTGAGGTTCTTGAGGCGATGAGCTGGAGCACTGTTATTACGCTGCTCGGCGGCATAGGCGCGGCAATAGGATTTGTCACGATGGCGCTTGCAAGGCGAAGACTTGGCAATCTGAAAATTATGATTTACAACACGCTTATTACATCGGTGACGGGCATAATCGCCTTTTTGATTGCTTATAAAAACTACGAAACATGGTATATCGTTATTCCGGTTCTTACGGGAAGAAACATTGTTTCAAACATTTTCGGAACCTATAATTCCGTTGCGTCAACCGAAGTTATTGCGGACTGCGTTGACTATATGGAATGGAAAACGGGGGTAAGGAATGAGGGCATGGCTTTTTCAACCCTCACGTTTCTCGGCAAGCTTTCCGGTCGCGTCTCAACTGCAATTTCAACGGCTATATTGCCGGTTATCGGCTATATTGTAACAGAATATACCGATGCTGACGGAATGGTTCAGACCACTGCAATCTGCACCGAAGCTTTCGGAAAACCGACTGAGTTCTGGCTCTGGGCGTTTAGCACAATCATACCGGGCGTTCTCGGTCTGACGGCGATTATTCCGCTGTTTTTCTATGAACTTCACGGAAAACGTCTTGAAATAATCCGCAGTGAGCTTTCCGAAAGGCGGCATGAAATTGCGCAGAAAATGAACGGGGGAGGAAATGAAAATGGATAACAAATGTCCGAAATGCGGAAAAAAGCTTTCGTTTTTCTATATGAAGCAGAACTGCCCGGACTGTGGAACAAATCTCCTTTATTACGGAATTGAAGAACGCCTTGCCGAAGACGCAGAAAAGGCGCAGAAAGAGGTTGATGAATTCTGGCGCATCATAAGGAAACTTGACCGCACCCGCCTTGTTGAAAAGTATTACAAAAAGCGCGGCGAACCGTTGCCGTGGGAGGATTTTTCGGAAAAGGAGACGCAGGTCAAACAATAATTCTTTGAAAATTCAGCACACACAATTGAAAATGAGGATAAAAGAGCGGCAGATCGAGTGACCTGCCGCTCTTTGATACAAAAAATCATTTTGCCAGAGCAAAGTATATTATCACAATGATGCCGAGAGCAATTCTGTACCAGCCAAAGAGCTTGAAGTCGTGCTTTTTGATGTAGCTCATGAGGAACTTAATCACGAAAAGCGAAACAAGGAACGCTGTGACAGAGCCGACAAGGAGAATAGCAAGTTCCGCGCCGGTGAAAGCAAGACCGAATTTCAAAAGCTTGATGAAGCTCAGCCCGAACATGACCGGAACAGCGAGGAAGAAAGTGAATTCTGCGGCCGCAGTTCTTGAAACACCGATAATCAGAGCCCCGATGATGGTTGCACCGGAGCGTGAAGTTCCGGGAATGATTGAAAGCACCTGAAAAAGACCAATCAGAAGCGCGGTTTTGTAATCTATGTCGCGAAGGTGCGCAACCTTTGGACTGTGTGTTTTGTTGCGGTTTTCCACAACGATGAACAGAACGCCGTAAATAATGAGCGCGGCGGCAATAACAAACGGAGTGTGCAGATGAGCTTCAATATAATCGTCAAAAAGGAGCGTCACAATTGCACCCGGAACACAAGCAACAACAACCTTGAACCAGACGGAAAAGGTCTTTTTGCGGACAATCAGCCGCTTTTGCTCCTTGTTCAGTCCGAACGGCCACATCTTTTTCCAGAACAAAAGCACAACGGCAAGAATTGCGCCGAGCTGAATCACAACGAAAAACATTTCCTTGAAATCAGGGCTTGCGTTCAGCCGGGCAAATTCGTCAACGAGCAGCATGTGACCGGTGCTGCTTATCGGCAGCCATTCGGTGATACCTTCAATAATGCCGAGAAAAACAACCTTTAAAAATTCAATGAATCCCAATCAGAAGCCCCCTTAAAGTGCGTTTACAAGCGCTTTGAAAATGTTGCCGCGTTCCTGGTAGCATTTGAACATTCCCCACGACGCGCAGGCGGGGGAGAGCAGAACACAGTCTCCGCTTTTCGCGTTTTCGGCGCAAAGCTTTACGGCTTCGTCCATGCTTTCTGCAAAGACATAGTCCGAAAAGCCGATTTCATCGCAGGCGGCAGCTATTTTTTCCCTTGTCTGACCGAGCAGAACAAGAAGACGAACCTTTCCGGGAAAACGGCTGACCCATTCTGAAAAATCGCTTTTTTTGTCGTAGCCTCCGCCAATCAGCAGCGTTGTTCCCGTCATGGCGTCAATTGCCTTGATTGCCGCGTCGGTGTTTGTGCCTTTGGAATCGTTGTAATATCTGACATTGTTTTTTTCACAGACAAATTCAATTCTGTGTTCAACGGCGGTGAAGCGCTTGACAACGCTTCTGATTGTTTCAATCGGTACGCCGAGACAATAGGTCATTGCGGCAGCTGCCATAATGTTTTCAAAGTTGTGGGTTCCGACAAGATTGACCTCGTCTGTTCTGCAAAGAACCTTTTTTTCTCCGTCAACGGCAATGACAAATTCGTTGTTTTCAAGGTAGACTCCGCGGTCGAGAATGTGTCCGCTGCTGAAAAAAACAACATTACAGGAAAGGTCGTTCGCGTGGTTTCTGAGGTATTCGTCCTCATAATTGAGAACGCAGAAATCGTCCATGTCCTGACACTTTGCAATCGACATTTTCAGAGCGGAGTAATTCTCCATTGTCTTGTGCCTGTCAAGGTGGTCTGGCGTGATGTTGAGAACGGCGGAAACGCGCGGTTTGACGGTGCACATTGTTTCAAGCTGAAAAGAGCTGATTTCGGCAACGGTGAAGCCGTTTTCCGAAGAGGTAAGGGCAAGACCGGTGTAGGGTATTTCGATATTGCCGACAAGCAGGGTGTTTTTGTTCCACTCTTTGACAATTTCATAAGTCAGTGAGGTTGTTGTGGTTTTTCCGTTTGTGCCCGTAATTGCAACAACCTGACCGTTGTCAAACCGATAGGCAAGTTCAATTTCGCTCCATACCGGAATTCCGGCGGCAGAAACGGTTTTCATAATGTCTGTTTCAAGCGAAACGCCGGGACTGACAACGCAGACATCAATGCTTTTCAGCTGCTCGCTTTCCGCTTCACCGAGAATGAACGGAACCGCAGCTCCTGCCTTTTTGCAGAAGGCGGCAGTGTCAAGATTCACGTTGGAATCAAAAACAACAACGTCCTTGCCGACATCAAGCAAAAGCTTTGCCGCTGCAACACCGCTTCTTCCCGCGCCGACAACAAGAAAATGCTGTTCTTTCATATATACCACTCCAATATATTTATATTCATCGACAGGTAATTATATCACTCGCCCGGAGTGTTTTCAATAATTATTATGCCAAGTTTTCAAATGGCGGACAAATTATATTGAAAACGTTAATTGCACCTCAGTTCGCCGGAGTCATTATGCCGACCGGTAATGTAGTTGAAAATAATTTGCAGTTTATCATCATAGACCACAATGGAGTTTATAAAAGAGTCAATAATACATCTTCGTGATGTAACACACCCTTATGTACAATCCTCAGAAAAGTATTCTCAAAACACCCAATTTAAAATAGTGAAAAAATAGTGTAATTTTAGTGGAATTCTCATATTTGTTGTGGTATAATAAGTACAGTAGAAAATCAAAGGAATGGTATGATGATCAAGGTCAGTTTGACAAATGAAATATTAAAGAGAATATCTGCGATAGACGAAAACCGTTTTTCGCTTCGATTGGTGGAATTACCGCCTATAACTAAAAACAGACTGAGGAAAAACTCTAAGAAAAAAAGCTCCTATGCCTCCAATAAAATTGAGGGCAATCCTCTTACGGAGGCTCAGGCAAACGAAGCAATGGAAAGAGACGCTCACCAGCATTTTCTGAAACCCGAACAAGAAGTCAGAAACTATTTCCTTGCACTTAATCTGCTGGAAGATAAACTGAAAAAGAAAGTGCCTTTTTCAAAAGAGCTTATGCTTGAAGTTCAGGCAATGGTTGAAAAAGGCGCATCAAAGGAAAAAATCGGACTCAGAGGTGAAATGCCTCCGGGTGTGCTGTTTGCAGTTTACGACAGTGAAACTGGTGGGCCCGAATATATTCCGCCTGAATATAGGGATATTCCCGATCTTCTCGAAGAACTTGTCCGGTATGTCAACACAACAGACGACCATCCTTTGATTGTGGCTGCGGTTGTGCATTATCAGCTTGTTACCATTCATCCGTTTGAAGACGGAAACGGCAGAACGGCAAGACTGATGTCCGGATATATTCTTGATTTGAACGGCTACGGCTTTTACGGAATCGGCTCTTTGGAAGAATATTTTGCGTACGACCCCGATGAATATTATGCTTCACTTCAGATGGGATTGCCGGCTTTATATTATTCAGGTAGGAATAATCCGCCTCATCCTGAAATCTGGGTCAATTATTTTCTGCGTATGGTGGAGCTGTATTCCAAAAAGGTTTGTGAAATATCTTCGACATCGTCGCAAGACGAGTTGGTTTCTGCTTTGTCACACCTGAACGCAAAGGAGAAGGGTTTTTTGTGTTTCTTATTGAAAAAGGGCTTGTTGGAATTTACTCCTATTGATGTAAGCCGGCAGCTTGACGTTACTAATAAAACGGTTATTAACCGTTGCGCGAAACTTGCAACAAACGGGTTTTTGATTCCAAAAATTGTGAAAGAGCGAATCCGTTCCTATTCACTGAGTGACTTTGCGAAAGAAAACAGTAAAGCAATTATTTCAAAACTTAACGGATAATATGTTTTACCGTGTTGTCGGAAGCATTGAAATTCCGTCAGATGAAGAAAATCTTAAAATGGATATGAGGCAAGGAATGGCTGTTTAATATCTTAGGGCATAACAAAAAAGAGCAGGCTAAAACCTGCTCGATACATAAACTGAATACTATGAAGAAACACAAAAAATCAAGTGTTCACACGAAATCCGTAATGAACACTCGAAATGGTGGGCAGGGATGGATTCGAACCATCGAAGTCGTTGACGGCAGATTTACAGTCTGCTCCCTTTGGCCACTCGGGAACCTACCCATATTAAATTGGAGCTGGTGGACGGACTCGAACCCCCGACCTGCTGATTACAAATCAGCTGCTCTACCAACTGAGCTACACCAGCAAACCGGCGTGTCCTCAACGCTCGAATAATATAACACATAATAAAGGCTTAGTCAAGTGTTTTTTCAAAATTTTTCAACTTTTTTTGCGCATTAAAGCGTTAAACGGCGAAAGCTCAGAATGTGAAAAAGAAACGGCTTTGTATTTCCAAAATGTCATTTTTAAGTTTTCAAAAGCCGACTATCTGATTCATAGGCTGCTCTTTTTTTTGCACGAATGCAA
>JAEDIL010000125.1 GCA_016292455.1 Clostridiaceae bacterium | reverse complement strand
AAAAAAACTGAGAACGAACCGTACCGTAAAGGCACGCTTTGTTCTCAGTTCATTTTTGGTAAAACCGTACGCACAATTGCCGTCACTTGTTTTCCAGAAGCCTTTCTTCCCATTGAGCCTGACGGAAACCGACAAGAACAAAATCATCGCCCACAAGAATAGGACGCTTGACAAGCATTCCGTCAGAAGCGAGCAGCTCATATTGCTCTGCTTCGCTCATAGATGCCAGCTTATCTTTCAGTTTCATTTCTTTATAAAGCATACCGCTTGTATTGAAAAACCTTTTCAGTTCAAGACCGCTTTTTTCATGCCACTCTTTCAGTTCCTGCGCAGTCGGATTGTTTTCCTTGATATGCCTGAATTCATAGCTGATTTCATTTTGGTCAAGCCATGCCTGAGCCTTGTTTGATGTGCTGCAACGCGGGTAACCTACAAAAATCATATTGATTCCTCCTTGAGTTTTTTGTTTGTAATTACGGGAACGGTATAATTAAGACTTCTATTTTTGACGGGTCTTTGTCATTTTTATTTGTGGTACTTTGAGCCGTTTTCAATCTGAAACGCGCGGTAAATCTGTTCAAGCAGCATTACTCTGAAAAGCTGGTGAGGAAATGTCATTTTGCTCACAGAAAGACGAAGCAGACTCTTTTGCTTGACCTCTTGCGAAAGTCCGAAGGAGCCGCCGATGACAAAAGCAACGCTTCCCACTCCCTGTGCCGCGAGCGAGGAGAGCTTTTTTGCCGTTTCCTCCGATGAAAGCTGCTTGCCCTCAATGCACATTGAAATAATCGCGGCGCGCTCGGGTATTTTTTCAAGTATCTTTTTTCCCTCGGCAAAGAGTGCTTTTTCAATTTCAGCCTGCGACGGACTGTCAGAAAGTCTTTCCGGAGAAAGCTCAACAACTTTCAGCCGGCAAAATGCCGAAAGCCGCTTTGAATACTCTGCACAGGCATCACGCAGATACTGCTCTTTCAGCTTTCCTATGCAGACCACTGTAACTTCAAGCATTCTTAAAACCTCACAATGTCCTCTGTGTTTTCCTTTGGGTTGACCGTCAGAATATAGTCGCTTCCGTTTTTTGCGCCGATTTCATCAATTGCGCAAAGACTGGTCTGGAATGCAAGCTGCGGAAGATTGTTCTCCGTGCTCAGATGCCCAAGGAAAAGACGCGCCGTTCCCCTTTCGACAAGATCCCTTGCAACCGAAGCGCAGTTTTCGTTTGAAAGGTGTCCCCTGTCGGATAGAATACGCCGTTTGAGATAGTATGGGTAATGTCCGTTCTGAAGCATTCCGATGTCGTGGTTTGATTCAAGCATTACCAGGTCACAGCCGATGATTCCGCAAAGCACCTCATTTGTGATGCAGCCTACGTCCGTTGCAACAGCAACCTTTCTTCCGTCGGGAAGCTCAATTCTGTAACCGCAGCTTTCCATACTGTCATGCGGGGTTCTGAACGAAGTGACGTGCAGGTCGCCTACGGTGTCGCCGTTTTCGGAAAGCTCAAAAACCGGAAATTTTCCGTTGAGTATTCCTGCCTCTTCAAGTTCACTGAGTGTACCCGGCGTTGCATAAACGGGGATATTGAAGCTTGAAGCAAGCACCCGGATTCCGTTAATATGGTCAGCGTGCTCATGAGTGACAAAAATTGCCGCAATTGAACCGGGCTCAATCTCGCGGGAAAGCAGCGCCTGCCTGATTCTTTTTGCGCTGACTCCGGCGTCTATGAGTATCCCCGTTTTTGACGAGCCTACAAAGGTTGAATTTCCGCTCGACGAGGAAAAAAGTGAACAGAATCTTGCCAAATTTATCATTCCTTAACTTTTTGATTGCTTTACAGCTTTGCTTAAAAAAAGGAGCCGAACAGGTGATTCACACCCGAAGCTCCTTTTTGTAATATTATTTTCAGCCTGCAACGTGAGCTTTGGCTTCATCGTCGAGCACGGGAACCCTTTTAATCTGTGCACCGAGTTCTGTGAGCTTTTCAACATAATCCTCGTAACCGCGGTCAATATAGATTATGTCCTCAATCTCAGTCGTACCTCTGGCAATAAGTCCGGCAATTATCATCGCGGCGCCTGCACGAAGGTCATCGGCCTTAACCGGCGCACCGCTGAGCGCTTCAATCCCCTGAAAAACGGCGATGGTTCCGTTGACCTGAATGTTTGCGCCCATTCGGATAAGCTGCTCAACATATTTGAAGCGGTTATCCCAAACGCCCTCAGAAACAACACTTGTCCCCTCGGCAACCGACAGAATCACACCCATCTGCGGCTGCATATCGGTCGGGAAACCGGGGTGCGGCATTGTCTTGATATTACACTTTTTGAACTTGCCTGTGGATTCAACTCTGATTGCGTCGTCATACTCGGTAACCGAAGCACCGCATTCAATAAGCTTTGCTGTTATTGACTCCAAGTGCTTTGGAATAACGTTTTTGACAAGCACGTTTCCACCCGTTGCGGCAGCAGCAACCATATAGGTTCCGGCTTCAATCTGGTCGGGTATAATGGAATAGGTGCAGCCGTGAAGAGTGGAAACGCCGTGAATTTTTATTACGTCCGTTCCGGCGCCTCTGACATCGGCTCCCATCGCGTTGAGGAAATTGGCAAGGTCAACAATGTGCGGCTCTTTGGCGGCGTTTTCAATGATTGTGAGCCCTCGCGCCTTGACCGCGGCAAGCATAATATTGATTGTTGCCCCGACAGAAACCTTGTCCATATACACAAGGCAGCCGGTAAGGCGGTCGGCATAAGCATTTATCATTGCATTTTCAACAACCGTTGCCGTTGCTCCGAGCAGTTCAAAGCCCTTGATGTGCAAATCAATGGGACGCACACCGAAATTGCATCCGCCGGGAAGCGCAACCTTTGCCCTGCCGTAGCGACCGAGAAGCGCGCCGATGAGGTAATAGGAAGCACGGAGCTTTTTTGTCATTTCATGCGGAACAATATATGAATTGACGTGGCGGGTGTCGATTTCAATAGTGTGCTTGTTGATATATCTGACAAGCGCGCCCATGTTGCTGAGAATCTTCACCATGCAGCTGACGTCACTGATATTCGGAATATTTTCGATCCGGCAGACATCCTGAGCAAGCAGCGTTGCCGGTATGATTGCAACGGCAGCATTTTTTGCACCGCTGATTTCAACCGAACCGCAAAGCCGGTTTCCGCCGTTTATAACTAATTTTTCCAAAAGAATTCTCCTCTTTTCGCCGTTTTAAACGGGACGCATATCAAAAAATATATGTAGAAAACAGCCAGATGATTTTCGTCACCGGCAAAGACAATAAGTCAATCATAAACCACGATATTATAACACTTTGAGAAGCAAAAAGAAAGCCTTTTTCAAGATTTTGTTAAAAACAAACAAAATCTTTTCAAACGTTTCACTGTTTATTATATTATGCGGAGTCTTTGTGCATATTTTTTGCTTAGCGCCGCAGGAGCTCTGCCCCTGCAATCATATTATTAGCCTTTTTCTCTCCTATAAGCAGGTCAATAATAGGCAGCAAAGGCCGATTCTTCAAATCAGAGTGAAAGAATTCTGAAAAGGATGTCTGTGAGGCAGGCTTCTGCCCTTTCGTTCATTTCGCGGTAATCCTCTGCGGAACAGTCATCCGCGTCATCGCTGATTTTTCTGACGGAAAAGAACGGAACAGCGCACTTTTCGCAAACCGCGGCAATTGCTGCCGTTTCCATGTCAAAAGCGCAAATTTCAAATTTTTCCTTGAACAGCTTCTTTTTTTTCTTGTCTGTCAGGAAAACATCCCCTGTTCCGAATCTGCCGGTATCAATTCCGAGCGATACGGCCTTTTTGAGAAGCTCACGGTCAGCCGTATGGAGAGCCTGCTCACCGTCGGGCTTCTGTCCGAGGTCATATCC
>JAEDIL010000032.1 GCA_016292455.1 Clostridiaceae bacterium | reverse complement strand
AATGCGACAGTCCCTTCTGCCGTTGACATTATCTGAAAGATATATTATAATTCTTCTGTCATATTCCGACAAATCAAAAAAGGAGAGTCTAACCATGAAAACAGGATTTAAAAAGGCGTTTTCTCTGCTTCTTGCGGCTGTGATGCTTCTTTGCGCCTTTCCGTTCGTCGTAAATGCGGCAAGCGCAAAAACCAGCGGTGTTTATACCTACACCGTCAAAAACAAGGAAGCAACTATCACCGATTGCAAGGAGTCTGCAAAGGGCAGCCTGACAATTCCCTCAAAGCTCGGCGGCTATCCGGTTACGGCAATCGGAAAAGAGGCTTTTGTCGTCTGCAAAAATCTGACAAGTGTAAAAATTCCGAACAGCGTCAAAAGCATCGGAGTCCACGCTTTTGCTGCTTGCACCGGTTTAAAAAGCGTCAGGTTGCCTGAAAGCATCAAAAAAATTGCAGATGGAACATTTAGTGTATGCTCGGGGCTTACAAGCATCAGCATACCGAAAAGCGTCACAAGTATTGGCGAAAGTGCATTTTTTAACTGTGAAAAATTGCAGAGCGTAACAATTTCAAAAGGCATAAAAAGCATTGGTTCCGGCGCATTCGATGGATGCGTTCTCCTGAAGAAGGTCAAGCTTCCCGACGGCATAACCGGAATCGGTGCAGGTGCATTCAATGATACCGGTTATTATATGAATAATGCCAACTGGAAAGACGGCGTTCTGTACATAGGCAATTATCTTGTCGGCACAAAAACGTATTCCGTTCCGGCGAAATATGAAATCCGAAAGGGAACAACCTGCATTGCAGATGCAGCGTTCTCATATTTTATTTTTTATGACTACACACCGGTCTTGAAAAGCTTGAAGATTCCGAGTACCGTGACAAACATCGGCAAGGGTGCTTTTGACTGCGAGACGATTGAAAAGCTGAGCGTTGACTCCGGAAACAAGGTTTTTTGCAGCAAGGGCAACTGCATAATAAACAAAAAAACAAAAGAATTGGTTGCGGGCTGCAAAAACAGCGTGATTCCTACCGACAAAAGCGTGACTGCAATAGCCGACAATGCCTTTTTTAGATGTCGCGTTAAAAGCATTACAATACCCAATAGTGTTACAAAAATCGGCGATGGGGCTTTCGCCGAATGCAACGAGCTGAAAAGCTTAAAAATGTCCAATAGCGTCACAACAATCGGCGACAGTGCTTTTCGGTATTGTGGTAATCTGAACAGTCTCACCTTGCCGGCCACTCTGAAAACAATCGGGGAATATGCTTTCAGCAGCTGCGGTCTGAAGAGTATAAAAATACCCAAAAGTGTTAAAAAAATCGGCGATGGGGCGTTCCAACTCTGTTCTAAACTGAAAAGTGTAAGTATTTCGCAAGGTGTTGAGAGCATCGGCGCATGTGCATTTACCTATTGCGAAAGTCTTGTTAGTGTGACTGTTCCGAAAAGCGTCCGAACCATCGGCGAAGGCGCATTCGAAAGATGCAGCAGTCTTAAAAAAGTGAGCCTTGCACAAGGGCTGACAAAAATCGGCAAAGAAGCCTTTTTTGAATGTGGAAGTCTCAAAAGCATAACTGTTCCGAAGAGTGTAACAAGTATCGGAAGCAAGGCTTTCGGCTATGTATACGGTGATTACGGCTCATTTGCGAAAGTTTCCGGCTTTGCAATCAAGGGCGCAAAGGGCAGTGCCGCCGAAAAATATGCAAAGAGCAACGGCATGAAGTTTACAGCCGTATAAAGCATTAACTTGCCGGTCAGGGAAAATTTTCCTGACCGGCATTTTCACTTTTCTTGACCGGCATTTTCACTTTCTGCCGTTGACATTATCTGCAAGGTATACTATAATTCTTGTGTCAAATTCCGACAAATCAAAAAAGGAGAGTCTAACCATGAAAACAGGATTTAAAAAGGCGTTTTCTCTGCTTCTTGCGGCTGTGATGCTTCTTTGCGCCTTTCCGTTCGCCGTCAGCGCGGCAAGCTCAAAAACCAGCGGTGTTTATACATACACCGTCAAAAACAAGGAAGCAACTATCACCGATTGCAAGGAGTCTGCAAAAGGCAGTCTGACAATTCCCTCAAAGCTCGGCGGCTATCCGGTTAAGGCAATCGGAAAAGAGGCGTTTGCCGACTGCGTCAGACTGAAAAGCGTAGTAATTCCGGGCGGCGTGAAAAAAATTTCAGAAGCCGCTTTCTTCTGCTGTACTTCTCTTGTCAGTGTAAAGCTTCCGAAGAAGCTTGAAAGCATCGGTGAAGGGGCGTTTTATTGCGCGCCTTTGAAAAGTGTAACAATACCTGACAGTGTTCAGAAAATCGGCGCAAGCGCATTCGGCTTTTGCACCAAGCTCACTGCTTTGAAGCTCGGAAGCGGGCTGAGAACAATTGGTGACGGTGCGTTCAGCTGCACCGCCCTGAAAAGCGCAACTGTTCCGAAAAGCGTAACAAAAATCGGCGTTGCAATATTCGGCGGTTGTTCCGCTCTTGCCGGAGTTTCCGTAGCTTCCGGAAACAAGGTCTATCACAGCAAGAATAACTGCATAATCAAAACCAAGACCAAAGAGCTTGTTATCGGCTGCAAAAGCAGTGTGATTCCGTCAGACAAAAGCGTGACAAAGATTGGTGAAGGCGCATTTTACGCTGTCTCGGCCCTGAAAAAAATTGTTGTTCCGAAAACGGTCACCGAAATTGGAAACGAGGCGTTTTTCAGCTGTGAGGCGCTGAAAACAATTGTTCTGCCGGACACCGTTACCCACATCGGACGTCAGGCGTTCGTCGGTACCGGATACTATCTTGATGAGTCCAATTGGGAAAGCGGCGCGTTATACCTTGATAACTACCTGCTGGACAGCAACAACTTTGAATTGTCCGGAAATTACAGAATCAAAGACGGTGTCAGAGTCATTGGCACCGGTGCTTTGTCGCTCTGCTTTAATCTTACGGGTGTCACAATTCCCGAGAGCGTCAGGTATATCGGTGAAGAGGCCTTTTCAACCTGTGCAGAACTGAAAAGTGTAAAAATTACGAAGAATGTCAGAAGAATCGGCTTCGGTGCCTTTGAAGGCTGCGCAGCCATGAAGAGCATGACTGTTGACCCCGGAAACAAGATATACCACAGCAGTAACAACTGTATAATTGCCACAAAGAGCAAAAGGTTGATTGCCGGCTGCAAGAGCAGTGTTATTCCAGCTGACGGCAGTGTAACCGGCATTGCCGGCTCCGCTTTTTCCGGTTGTACCGGACTCAGGAGCATCGCTATCCCCAAGACCGTGACGTCAATCGGCGAGGGTGCGTTCGGCCTTTGCTCCGCTCTTAAAAGCGTAGACATTCCGTCAAGCGTGAAAACTATCGGTTCCGACGCTTTTTCCTATTGCTCCGACCTCAGCAGTCTGACGCTCAGGAAAGGTCTGATAACCATCGGCGAATGTGCGTTCTCAGGCTGCGGAAAACTGACTTCCGTTAAAATTCCCGACAGCGTAAAAACGATCGGTTCGGAAGCATTCATGTTCTGCGGCGGACTGAAAAGCGTTTCGCTCGGAAAAGGTGTAAAAAGCATCGGCAGAGGGGCGTTTGCCGTTTGTGAGAAGCTCAAAAGCGTCACGATTCCGAAGAACGTAACGAGTATCGGAAGCAAGGCCTTCGGCTATACCCTTGGTGACTACGGCTATGAGAAGGTTTCGGGCTTTGCAGTCAAGGGCGCAAAGGGCAGTGCCGCCGAAAAATATGCAAAGAGCAACAGCATGAAATTTACGGCTGTATAAGTCTTTTGAAAAACGGCAACAACCCGGCAGGAGAGAATCCTGCCGGGCTGTTTTACTGTGTCTCACAGATTTTCAGAAATTTACTTTACCTGTACTCCGAACGGAGCGAGGGAGAGCCTTGCAATTTTGAAATACTGTTTTCCGAACGGAATTCCGACAATTGTGCAGCAGAGAACAAAGCCGAAAACAAAGTTCTCAATTGCCATCGGGATGCCTGTCAGCAGAATCCACAGAATGTTTGCAAGGGTGCTCGCCGTTCCGCCTTCGTCAACAATTTCTTTTCCGAATGGAGCAAAGGTCAGCTTTGCAAATTTGAAGCATTGCTTGCCAAGCGGAATGCCGACAATTGTTATGCACCAGAGCAACCCCATCAGCAGCCAGAGCAGCGAGTTCACCGCGCCGCCGAAAATAATCCATAATATATTACCGAGAGCTTTCATTTTTTGTCCTTTCGTTTTTCTGTATTTTTATGCTTACGAATATGTAAACAGCAAAGCCGCCGTTTTTTCGCGGCGGCTGAAAATCACTTTTGCTTTTTGCTTACGGCAGGTCTTCCTCGTTTTCAAGGTTGTGCCATACTCCCTGAACGTCGTCGTTTTCTTCAAGCATATCAAGAAGCCTGCCCATCATTTTGAGATCTTCCTCATCGGTCAGCTTGACATAGGTGGAGGGGACATACGCAATTTCGGCTGAAACGAACTTGTAGCCCTTGTCCGAAAGCTCGTCACGAACGCCCGAAAGGTCGTTCGGCTCAGTGCGGACAATGAAAACATCCTCGTCGGTAATGAAGTCCGAAGCGCCTGATTCAAGAGCGTCTTCCATTAACTTCTCTTCGTCAATGTCCTCGGCTTCAATCACAATTTCGCCGCAGCGGGTGAACATGAAGGAAACGCAGCCGCTCTGTCCCATGTTACCTTTGTTTTTGTCAAAGTAATGGCGCATTTCGCCGGCGGTACGGTTGCGGTTGTCAGTGAGGGTCTCAACAATAACGGCAATTCCCGAAGGACCGTAGCCTTCATAAACGATTTCCTCGTAGTTCGCGCTGTTGCCGTCGCCGGAAGCTTTTTTGATTATGCGGTCAATGTTGTCGTTGGGAACATTGTTGGCCTTTGCCTTTGCAATAATATCTTTGAGCTTTGAGTTGCTCGCGGGATCCGGACCGCCGTCACGGACGGCAATTGCAATTTCTCTTCCGATTTTTGTGAACACTTTTGCGCGCGCGTTGTCGGTTTTTTCTTTCTTGCGCTTGATAGTGCTCCATTTTGAATGTCCTGACATAGTCACCAATCCTAACTGAAATTATTTGCTGTTTGTTTTATCCTGCATTGTTGAATCTTCCGTCTTGCTGTTCTTTTCAGACTTTTTGTCCTCGTTCGTTGAGTCTTTCTTGGTGGTTTCCGGAACAAGGAAGCTGCTGCTGTTGTAGCCGTAGATTTGAAGGTTACAGCCGAACATCTCGTAGCCGGGGGCTTCGTTTTCATTGAAAATCAGTTGGAGCCAGACCTTGCCGTTTGTGCAGCGCCATGAGGCGGAGTTGTTTGAAAGCGAGTAGTTTTCAGGTATGCTGCCGTTCCGGAGATAGGTAAAGCCGGCGCTTTTGAGGTCAGAAATATACTCAACAAAATCGTCATAGCTTGTTTTCTCAATTTTGACGTTCATCGCATTTGAAAACTCCGCATGGCTTGTGTCGGCATACTTATAGACCGGGACGCTCTCGAAAGTTTCGTTTGACTGCCACTTTGAAGTGTCAGCTTCGTTTCCGCAGGCGCAAAGCGCCGAAACAAGCAGAAGAAGCACAGCAACGAGGCAGGATATTTTTCTTTTTTTCATAGTTTATTCGCTTTCCGGACTGACTCTTTTGTCAGCCTGAAGAGTTTTCATCTGTTCTTCATAGCCTGACTGGAATTTTTTGTAAACTTCGGTAATCTGGTTGAGGTTGTTCATTGCAACTGCCTGATACTGGCTGAGAGCCTCGCAGATGAAGTTGTAGGAGCCCTGAGTAGTACCTGCTGCCCATTCCCTTGCAGCTTTCTTGTGAGCTTCGCAGTCTGCGTTGGTTTTTGCAATGAAGGCGTTCATTTCCTTCTGGCAGTTTTCTTTAATTTCTTCTGCACGTACCCTTGCGGCCTGCGTAATTGAGTGGCTTGCAACCATTTCCTCTGCCTGAGCCTGAGCGCGGGAGATAATCTTCTCGGCGTCATCGTTTGCTTTCTGGGTGGTAGAATTGTAATACTCCTTGGCAGAGGTGACAATTCTGTTTTCCTCGCGGTGAGCATTGCTTATAATGCTGTCGCGGTTGGAAATGATGCTTCTTGATTCCGAAATTTCGCCGGGGAGCTTCTGGCGGATATACTGAACGAGATGGGTAATTTCTTCCCCGTTGACAATTCTCTTTTTCTTTGAAAAGAAGAACTTTTTGGCAGTTGCAACGTAATTCTCGAGCTCGCCGACAAGGTCTTCAAAGTCAAGGGAGCCCCATCTTGTTTCTGCGTCCTCTTCGTCGTAGGGAGCAAATTCGGAAATATCCTCAAAGTTTTCGTCTTCACCGTTGTCAACGTCTTCAACGTCGAGGTCGGTTTCAAGGTCATAGAAGTTTGACATAATAACAATCCTTTCTCAAAAGAAATAATCTTAAACTTTCTGTGGTCAGAAGAAAAACTTCCGGCTATATATCAACATCACCGCGAAGGCGATTGATTATATCCGCACTGACTTCCTCCGGCAAAAACGGAGTGACGTCGCCGCCGAGACGGCAGACCTGTTTAATCATGCTTGAAGAGAGGAACATGTTGTCCGCCTCGGCTGCCATGAAGACGGTTTCAACATTTTCGTTGAGTTTTTTGTTGGTCAGTGCTTGCTGAAATTCGTCCTCAAAGTCCGAAACTGCGCGAAGCCCCTTGACAATAACGTCGGCGTTCTTTTTGCGCGCGTATTCGGCAAGCAGACCGAAGTCGCAGTCAATTTCAACGTTTTCGAGCTCCTTTGTGCAGCGGCGCAAAAGCTCCATTCTTTCCTCAACTGTGAAGCAGGAGGTGTTCTGCTTCCGGTAGTTTGACATGACGACAACAATAACCTTGTCAAACAGCTTTGCGCTGCGTCGGATTATGTCGAGGTGTCCGATTGTGACGGGGTCAAACGAACCGGGACAGATTGCTGTTTTGCTCATAAGCCTTCCTCGCTTTCCGCTGCTCTGTAAACCGCGAGCCCTACCTTGCCGTATCTGTACCTTTTTTGAAGCACAAATTCGCCGGCAGAAACGGGCAGCTCCTCCGAATTCGGAGCTTCGCAGATTATTACGCCGCTTTTGTTCATCACGGGCGTAAGAGCGGCAAGAGCCTTTTGAAGCAGACCGGTTGAATATGGGGGATCAAGAAAAGCAATATCAAATTTTTCGCTGCGCGATTTCAGAAAAGCAATGGAGTCGCCGCAGACGACAGCGGCTGATTCGGAAAAGCCGGTGGTTGCAAGATTTTTTCTGACAACCTCGGCTGATTTTTTTGAGCTGTCAACAAAAACGGCGCTTTTTGCTCCGCGTGAGAGCGCTTCAATTCCGAGCTGACCGGAGCCGGCAAAAAGGTCAAGAACACGCCTGCCCTCAATTTCAAATTGAATGATGCTGAAAAGGGCTTCCTTAACTCTGTCCGTTGTCGGACGGGTATCGGTACCCTCGAGCGTGATAAGCCGCCGACCGCGGGCGGTGCCCGTAATTACTCTCATGGTTTTCCTCCGAGCTGAAAAATGCATTTCTGAGCGCATTTTCGGATAGACATACGCATGGTTATTATCTCATTTTTTTCTGAAAAAAGCAACAGTATTTCGTCAATTTCTGCTCATTGACACAATTTTCTTTACATTTTGGCATGTCAATAGTGCCGAAAGGACAAAATCAGAACAGATCAGCCTTTGGTTCAACGGTTTTTCTGCCGTGGTTGAATATTTTTCTGTTGTCCAGCGCCCACTGCCTTTGGGTAAAAGTTCCGTCTTCAACGGCTGAAACAGCGGCGGAAATTTCATAAATTGTTGCGTCAAGCGTGTCAAGCTGGTTGAGTATTTCGGCTTCAAGCGTCATCGGTCTGACGGCTGCGCCGAATTCCGGGTCTCCGTGGTGAGAGACAACCATGTGTTCAAGAAGCAAAGCCTTTTCCTCGCTTATTTCAAGCTCTTCCGCCTTTCTGGCAACAGCCATTGCGCCCATGACAAGGTGACCGAGAAGCTCGCCTTTGGTTGAATAGTTTTTGACTATTCCGACATTGTTGACGTCAAACTCATCAATTTTGCAGATGTCGTGGAGAATAGCGCCGGCGAAAAGCAGGTCGCGGTCAACGGACGGATATATTTTTGCAACGGTCTCGGCAAGTCTGAGAACCGAAAGGGTGTGGTAAAGCAGACCGCCCCTTATTGCGTGGTGAAGCTTGAAAGCCGCCGGCCAGAAGAGGAGCTTTGCTTCGTTGTCCTTAATTATGGCCTTTGTGAGAAGTCTGAGTTCCTCGTCATTCATTCTGTCGATGTATGTATATATCTCATTGAGCATATCCTGACCGGGATATTCCGAAGACGGCACATACCGGGAAATGTCAACCTCGTCTTCTTCTCTGACATGTCTGATCCGGTCAATTTTGAACTGATCGACCCCGTTGTATTTCGAAAGCACACCTCTGACTTTGACAAAGTCGCCGGGCATGTATTCCCCATGGAGGTCTTCCTTGTAATCCCAGATTTTTGCGTTTATTTCGCCGCTCTGATCGCTGAGCGTCAGGTCACAATAGGGAACACCCTTGACGTTGATTTTTACGTCTGCCGTTTTGACAATGCAGTAGCCCTCGGTTGTTCCGTTTTTGTAAGTGGTAAAATTCATTTTGCATCTGCCTTTCAATGTGTATATGTGTGTATCCTGATGTTGTTTTGTTATCCGAATCCCCGCCCGAAAACCTCGCCTGCTTCGGCAATGATTGAAAAGGCGTTCGGGTCAGTCTCCTTTGTCATTCGGTTGAGCAGAGCCGCTTCGCCCGCCCGGACGGCACAGAGCAGGAGAGTCTTTTTTTCTCCGGTGTAGCCGCCCGTTACGGAAATGGAGGTCACACCGCGCTTTAAACTGCCGGTAATCATTTTTGTCAGTGCTTCCGGCTCATCGGTAATTATGAAAACGAGCTTGCTGTGACCGGCGCCGTAAAGCACAAGGTCGATTGTTTTTGAAGAAACAAAAAGCGTCACTGCCGCGTACATCACGCTTTCAAGCCTGCCGAACACAGCCCATGAGAGAGTAATTACAACAAGGTCAAAGATGAGCATTATGCTGCCGACGGAGGCAAAAGGTCTTTTCTGCCGGACAAGCAGGGCGGCTGTCTCGGTTCCGCCGGTGGTTGAGCCCGCAAGCAACACTGCACCGAGCCCTGCGCCGGAAAGAACTCCGCAGAAAAGGGACGCGAGCAGAACGTCACCACGGTAAGGTGAAATCAGAACGGCTCCTGCGTCAATGAAAACCGAAAATACGGTTGTTGTCAGAAGTGTTTTGAAAACGAATGCCTTTCCGAGTCTGAAAAAGGAAACAACAAACAGCGGAATGTTCAGAACGAAAACAGAAAGCCCGACGGGAATGACGGGGAAAATGTGGTTGAGCATTGTTGAAATTCCGGTCAGTCCGCCCTGAACAATTTCGTTCGGAACCGCAAACATATTGACTGCGACGCTGAAAAGCACCGAGCCGCTGAGAATCAGAAAAACGTCAGAAAAAACACGTCTGAGCTTCAATTGAACACCCCGTTTTCAGAAAGCGAAAACGGTCACTGCTCCTCAATGAGGTCAAAAAGCTCACGGAGTCTTTCAAGGCTTCCGGAAAGATAAAGATAGCCGAAAAGAGCTTCAAGACCGGTTGCGTAATGGTAATCGCTTTCACTTGCATTTTTAGCTTTGTGGTTAGTATGCGCATTTCTTCCGCGCTTAAAAACCGAAAGCTCTTTTTCCGAAAGCGACGGTGCAATTTTTTTTGCTGCTTCGGCCTGAGCAGACGCTTTGACCTTTGTGACGGCAAGTGAATGGAGAGCGTTGACCGGTCTGTTCGCAAGGCAGACAAGCCTTTCGCGAACAAAAAGATCAAACACTGTGTCTCCGATGAATGCAAGCGTCAGGGGACTGAGCTGCTCGGGGTTGCAGTCTTTATCATAAAATCTCATTTTATATTAGTCCTTTTTGTTTCTGCCGGGTAACAGACAGATTTAAGCCGTTCAGTTCACGAATTCAAATTCAATGTCATAGATGCTGACCGTGTCACCCTCTTCAATGCCTTTTTCGCGCAGGGCATCAATTATGCCGCTCGAAACGAGAACTCTTTGAAGATATTGAAGAGACTCATAATCGTCCATGTTTGTTTGTGAAATTATCGGAATGAGCCACGGTGCTTCAACAATGTAAACGTCGTCTTCAACAGTAACGGTAAAGCCGGTGCTTTTCTTTTTCATCACAACTTCAAGAGGTATTTCTTCGCTTTCAAATCGCTTGACCGCCGGAAGAGTGGCAAGCATAGCCGCCGCGGCGTTGATGACCTCCTTTGTGCCCTCAACAATCGGAGCGCACATTTCAAAATACTGATAGCCGCGCTTTTCGATATACTCCTTGAAGCTCTTTCTCTGCTCGTCTGTTGCGAGGTCAATTTTGTTGCCGACAACAATCTGCGGACATTTTGCAAGTTCGGCGTCAAAGCGTTCAAGTTCAAGGTTGATTTTGTTGAAATCATCAACCGGGTCTCTGCCCTCGCTTCCGGAAACGTCAACTATGTGAATCAGCATCCGGCAGCGCTCAACGTGGCGCAAAAACTCGTGGCCGAGTCCGACTCCTTCGCTCGCTCCCTCAATCAGTCCGGGAATATCGGCAATCACAAAGGATGAGTTTTCTCCCATTGAAACAACGCCGAGAACAGGCGTGAGCGTTGTGAAATGGTAGTCTGCAATGATAGGCTTTGCTTCGCTGACAACAGAAATGAAGCTTGATTTTCCGACATTCGGGAAGCCGAGCAGACCGACGTCGGCAAGCAGTTTCAGTTCGAGCGTAACCTCCCATTCCTCACCGGGAGCGCCTGCCTTTGCAAAGCGGGGAGTCTGCCTTGTGGGTGTTGCAAAGTGGCAGTTGCCCCAGCCGCCTTTGCCGCCCTTTGCGGCAACAAACGGTTCGGAAGCGGACATATCGCACATTACAACGCCGCTTTCCGCTTCACGGATAACGGTACCCTGGGGAACGCGGATGACCAGGTCTTCGCCTCGGCGGCCGTTTCTTCTTGAACCTGAGCCGTCGCTGCCGTTCTGCGCTTTATATTTTCTTTTGTACTTGAAATCGGCAAGGGTGGAGATGTTGGTGTCAACAACAAAAACAATGTCGCCGCCTCTTCCTCCGTCGCCGCCGTCAGGTCCGCCGGAGGCAATGTATTTTTCGCGGTGGAAGGCAACTGCGCCGTTGCCGCCGTCACCGGCTTTGATTTTGATTTTCGCCTTATCAACAAACATCAGCGTTCTCCTTTGTGGATACTTTAACACCTTATTATACACAAAAAAGCCAAACTAATTTTTTGATTTGGGATTTTTGAAGATAATTTTTCGGAGAAACAAGAAAAAAGCGAGGTTGCTGCCGGACGCAACAACCCCGAATAATGTTTGCTTTATTCTTTCTTTGCCGCAAGGCAAAGCGCAAAATCGCCGCTTGCGGAAAGAATACCCGTACCGCTTGTAAAAAGATTATGCCTGTCAAAAAATCTGCGTTCAATGTCCTCGGCTTCAAGGTACTCATAAATTCTGAAACCGTTTTGTGAAAGCAGTTTTTCAAGCTCACGGCAGTCATAGCGTACCTTCATTTTTTCCCCTGCGCCGGAGGCGAGCTGCTCCGTTTTGCCCGGCTCTGCGGCGGCGGTTTTCAGCGGAAAATCAAAAACAAGGTCGCTCCCCTCGGGGAAAAGATGATTTGCTTTCCCGAGCAGGGCGGAAAACTCATCGCGGCTGAGATAATGACAAAGTCCGAGCAAAGCTGCGAAGGAGCTTTCGTTTTTGTTGAAGCCGGCTTCTTTGAGAGGTGCTTCAAAGTCTGCCGCAAGGTCGCAGGGTACGAACGAAACGTGGGAGTGGTCAAGACCTGCCCGTTCGAGACGGAACAGCTTGTCCTCGATCATTTCTTTGCGGTCCAGCTCAAAAACACGGATCGACTTGTCAAAGTCAGCGCGATAGGGGAGGGAGTCATAGCCTGCGCCGAAAAGAACAAGCTGCTTCACTCCGCGCTTTGTTGCGCAAAGGAGAGCGTCAAGGCAGAACGCGCTCCTTGCAACCACCGGCGGTGCAAGGACGGTGTTCACAATTTTGTCAAGCGCGGCGTTGTCGTCACCGTCAAAATCCGGCAGAAAAAAAGTGCGGCCGTTCTTCATTGAAAAAGCTGCGGTTTCATATTCCTCTGCGGTAAGGAGCTTTTCACTGTTCGGGTCATCATAGACCGGACATACACTGCGTTTTGAGTGGTACGCCCTCGAAAAAAGAGAGATTAGTGCGGTCATACTTGTCTGCATAAACTATCAACCTTTCCGTTTGAACTCTCAGTATACTGTCACAGGCCTGTATATATCTAATACACCCATACGGAACAAAAAACAAGACTTGAATTTTAACGTGTTTTGTGCTTGTCCGTTGTTTTTTAAAAAAGTGCCGTGAATTCACCCTTTTTCAGAGCTGAAAACCACACTTGTGCAAAAATCTACAAAATTTACAAAATATCTGTTTAATCTATATATAAAACGGCAATAGATTTTATCAGTAAAATTTGATAGAATTTTTTGAATGTTGGACGCGCGGATTTTCTGCGTGTTTGACCGTCAATAATTTTGCTAATCTTTAAGTAGGAGGAGATTCCGATGAGCAAAAAATTTGTATACCAGTTCAAGGAAGGTAACGCTAACATGCGTGAGCTTCTCGGCGGTAAGGGTGCAAACCTCGCTGAAATGACTTCACTCGGCCTTCCCGTTCCTCAGGGCTTCACAATCACAACCGAGGCCTGCACTCAGTATTATGAGGACGGCAGATCAATCAATGATGAAATCCGCGCAGAAATTGAGAAGAACATTACTCTTCTTGAAGAAACCACCGGTAAAAAGTTCGGTGACAAGGAGAATCCGCTTCTTGTTTCCGTCCGTTCGGGCGCAAGAGCTTCAATGCCCGGCATGATGGACACCATCCTTAACCTCGGTCTTAACGAAGACGTTGTTGCCGTAATCGCTGAGAAGTCAGGCAATCCCCGTTGGGCATGGGACTGTTACAGACGTTTTATTCAGATGTACTCCGACGTTGTTATGGAAGTCGGCAAGAAGTACTTTGAAGAGCTTATCGACAAGATGAAGGCTGAAAAGGGCGTTACTCAGGACGTTGAGCTTACCGCTGACGACCTCAAGGAACTTGCTTCTCAGTTCAAGGCTGAATATAAAGAAAAGATCGGCAGCGACTTCCCGTCAGATCCGAAAGAACAGCTCTTCGGCGCAATCAAGGCTGTTTTCCGTTCATGGGACAACCCGCGTGCAAACGTTTACCGCCGCGATAACGATATTCCGTATTCATGGGGCACTGCCGTTAACGTTCAGTCAATGGCATTCGGCAACATGGGTGATGATTGCGGAACCGGCGTTGCCTTCACCCGTGACCCGGCAACCGGCTCAAAGGGTCTCTTCGGTGAGTTCCTTACCAATGCGCAGGGCGAAGACGTTGTTGCAGGCGTCCGCACCCCGATGCACATTCAGGAAATGGCAGAAAAGTTCCCCGAAGCTTTTGAGGAATTCAAGAAGGTCTGCTCAATTCTTGAAAACCATTACAGAGATATGCAGGACATGGAGTTCACCGTTGAACACGGCAAGCTCTTCATGCTCCAGACCAGAAACGGCAAGAGAACCGCTCAGGCTGCTCTCAAAATTGCTTGTGACCTCGTTGACGAGGGCATGAGAACCGAAGAAGAAGCCGTTGCAATGATCGACCCGAGAAACCTCGACACCCTCCTTCATCCGCAGTTTGACGCTAAGGCTCTTAAAGCTGCAACTCCGATGGGCAAGGGACTCGGCGCTTCACCGGGCGCTGCCTGCGGTCAGGTTGTTTTCACCGCTGACGATGCAGAAGCATGGAAAGCACAGGGCAAGAAGGTTATTCTTGTTCGCCTTGAAACCTCACCGGAAGACATCACCGGCATGAAGGCTTCGCAGGGTATTCTCACCGTTCGCGGCGGTATGACCTCACACGCAGCCGTTGTTGCACGCGGTATGGGTACCTGCTGCGTATCCGGCTGCTCCGACATCGCTATGGACGAAGCCAACAAGCAGTTTACTCTTGCAGGAAAGACCTTCCATGAGGGCGACGTAATTTCAATCGACGGTTCAACCGGTAACATCTATGACGGCGAAATCGAAACCGTTGACGCAACAATCGCCGGCGAGTTCGGCAGAATCATGTCCTGGGCTGACAAGTACAGAAAGCTCAAGGTCAGAACCAACGCTGATACTCCCGCTGACGCGAAGAAGGCACGTGAACTCGGTGCAGAAGGCATCGGTCTTTGCAGAACCGAGCACATGTTCTTTGAAGCCGACAGAATCGCTGCTTTCCGCGAGATGATCTGCTCAGATACAGTTGAAGAAAGAGAAGCTGCTCTTGACAAGATTCTTCCGATGCAGCAGGCTGACTTTGAAAAGCTCTATGAAGCTCTTGAAGGCTGCCCTGTAACCATCCGCTTCCTTGATCCGCCGCTTCATGAGTTCGTTCCCACCGAGGAAGCTGACATTGAAGCACTTGCAAAGGCTCAGGGCAAGAGCGTTGAAACCATCAAGAACATCATCGCTTCGCTCCACGAGTTCAACCCGATGATGGGTCACAGAGGCTGCCGCCTTGCAGTTACCTATCCGGAAATTGCAAAGATGCAGACCAAGGCTGTTATCCGCGCCGCAATCAACGTAAGCAAGGCTCATCCGGACTGGAAGATCGTTCCGGAAATCATGATTCCGCTCGTTGGCGAAGTTAAAGAGCTTAAGTATGTTAAGAAGTTTGTTGTTGAAACCGCTGACGCTGAGATCGCTGCCGCAGGCGCAGACCTCAAGTATGAAGTCGGTACAATGATTGAAATTCCGAGAGCTGCTCTCACCGCTGATGAAATTGCAAAGGAAGCTGACTTCTTCTGCTTCGGCACCAACGACCTCACTCAGATGACCTTCGGCTTCAGCCGTGACGACGCAGGCAAGTTCCTTGACGCTTACTATGACGCAAAGATCTTTGAGAACGATCCGTTCGCAAAGCTTGACCAGAACGGCGTCGGCAAGCTCATGAAGATGACTCTTGACCTCGGCAAGCCCGTTAACCCCGCTCTCCACTGCGGAATCTGCGGCGAGCACGGCGGCGATCCCTCGTCCGTTGAGTTCTGCCACAAGATCGGTCTTGACTATGTTTCCTGCTCACCGTTCAGAGTTCCCATCGCAAGACTTGCTGCTGCACAGGCAGCTATTGCCGAAAAATAATTCCGAGCTTCAAATTGTGAAAGGGCAAACCGCCTTATAACCAAAAAGGCAAATTAAATTATAAAATCGACCTTGTAGAAGAAATTCTATGAGGTCTTTTTTTTACGCTTAAAACCTTGCAAACGCCTGAAAACAGGCATTTTTCGGGCTTTGTAAAGAAAAACTTGATAAAATATCTATTTTTCAAGCTTTTTGAAATGATAAACGGCTTTGCCTTTTTCGTGATAAAAGGTATTGCCCGAAAACATCAAATTGTGAAAAGGCAAACCGCCTTATAACACAATAGGCAAACTAAATTATAAAATCGACCTTGTAGAAGAAATTCTATGAGGTCGTTTTTTTACGCTTAAAACCTTGCAAAATGGCATTGAAATAGGGATTTCAGGGGTATTTTATCCAAAAAATAGCGATTTTTTGGAGTTATAACTGAAAACTTGATAAAATCTCTATTTTCTGAACTTTTTCCGAAATGATAAACGGCTTTGCCTTTTTTGTGATAAAAGGTATTGCCCGAAAACAGAACCCTAGTAATATCAAGGGTATCGCGACTTATCCTACACGAGTTGTAGCTGTATAACAGCTATTGAATAAGCAATCAGCTCCCCGTATTCGAAAGAATATGGGGAGCATTTATATTTACTTTTTTATAAAATTTTGCTATAATATTTCAAAATACACAGGAGATGAGAATATGGAAAAAGATTTAACCGCATCGCAGGTCGATAGGCAAAATATATTGAATAATGAACTAGCGGTTCTTGAAATTCAAAAGACATCAAAAATTGATTGTGTTTTTTTTGAGGATAAGTTATATTTGACAAAAGAAATGGTTGCTTCTTTTTTCGGAGTTGACATACGAACAATAGAGCGATATATATTTTCGTTTAACGATGAATTAAAGAAAAATGGCTATGAGGTTTGGAAAGGCAAAAAATTAAAAGAGTTCTTAGATGCTTATAGTAAGCATTTTGGTACCGACATTAATGTCGGTACCAAAATAACTGTTCTTGGCGTATTTGATTTCAAAGCATTTTTAAATATAGGAATGTTGCTTTCGGAAAGCGAAAATGCAAGAATTTTAAGACAATTAATGCTTGATATTGTTATTGACTTAATCAATCAAAAAACCGGTGGTGGCACCAAATACATTAACCAAAGAGATAAAGATTTTATAGGTGCTTATCTGCAAGAAGAAAATTATCGACGCGAGTTTACAGATGCTTTGCGTGATTATGTAGATATGGGTAACACGAAGTATGCTATTTTTACTGATATGATATATCAAAGCATCTTTAAAGAAAAATCTCGTGAATATCGAGAAATTTTAAAGTTGCAAAAAAAAGATAGAGTAAGAGATACATTATATTCTGAAGTTTTGGATTTAGTTGCATCATACGAATGCGGTCTGGCTACAATATTAAAGGAACAGTCAGAGTCGCTTGGTCGTAAGTTAACTAACTGGGAGGTAATAGATGTTTTTCATGCTTTTGAAATGTTACCTCATTGGAAACCGTTAATTTTTAGAGCGAGAACCAAAATGGCTAGTCGAGATTTGGCCTTGAGAGATGCTTTTCACAAACAACTTGATGAATATGTTCAGCCTTTGGAAAAAGAAGAATATGAAAGATTTTTAGGCGCAGAAGCGGATCAAATTGAAAAATTGATGCAAGAAAATCAAGATGTTTTAAAACGCTTGAAGGAGCGTGATTAAAATGGTTGAACTTGTGTATATAACTATTGAACAAGCAAAACTAATACATACGAAAACTATTGAGTATAGTGGCGGTGGGACGTATGAACATTTTGATTTAGGACGTTTGGAAAGCGTTTTGCAAAACATTCAAAATGATGATTATTATCCAACTTTTGTGGATAAAATCACACATTTGTTT
>JAEDIL010000124.1 GCA_016292455.1 Clostridiaceae bacterium | reverse complement strand
ACCTCATTCATATCAATGAGCTGATTTACTAACTGATAGAACAAGTCTTCCATAATTGAGTAGTAGCTTTTTTTAATTCGTTAATGTATTTTTGTAAATTTTTCATGGGGTTTAGTTTCCTCTCTTGTTATAAATATTTTTCACAATTAATATGAAAGATTTCGGCCGAAAAATGTTATGAAATTGTTAATTAATCGCAAATAGTTTATTAACTCGATTTTCTATGAAGGGGTAACTAAAAAAACTTGATTTTCTTGACCGTTTGCTCGTGACATTAAGTACCAAAAAATGTACTTGAATACAATCAGGCAAAATTCAGCCGAAAAACAGACCGTTTTCTGTTGTGTAAAAAATTATAACATGATATAATACAAATAATTATAAAAATTAGTAATCGAACGGTGAAACAACGGAAGTGACAATATGGAGATCATTAACAACATACAAAAAACACTGAAAGAAGACTTGAGTTGTGAACTGAAGCGTTCTTCAAAACTGTCTATTGCTGCCGCCTGTTTTTCGATATATGCTTTTCAGGAGCTGAAGAACGAATTAAAACAAATCGATGAACTTCGCTTTATTTTTACATCACCGACATTTACGACCGAAAAGGCGAAAAAAGAAAAACGAGAGTTTTATATTCCTCGTTTGAACCGAGAAAGAAGCCTGTACGGAACGGAGTTTGAAGTGAAGCTTCGCAACGAGTTGACACAAAAAGCAATAGCAAAAGAATGTGCCGAATGGATTCGGAAAAAGGCTGTTTTCAAATCCAATGTAACAAATGAAAACATGATGGGCTTTATAACGCTTGACGATAAAAGCTATATGCCGATCAATGGTTTTACGACGGTTGATTTGGGCTGTGAGCGTGGCAATAATGCCTATAATATGGTTCAAAAAACAGAAGCACCGTTTTCCACCGCCTATATCGAGTTGTTCAATCAGCTCTGGAACGATAAGGATAAGCTTCAGGACGTAACGGATGAGGTTATCGATAACATCACCGCTGCCTATAATGAGAATTCACCCGATTTTATTTACTTTGTAACGCTCTATAATGTTTTTAACGAATTTCTGGAAGATGTTTCCGAGGATGTTCTTCCGAATGAAGCGACCGGCTTCAAGGAAAGCAAAATATGGAATCTGCTTTATAATTTTCAGAAAGACGCTGCTCTTGCTATCATTAATAAGCTTGAAAAATATAACGGCTGTATTCTGGCTGACAGCGTCGGTCTCGGCAAGACATTTACGGCTCTTGCGGTAATCAAATATTACGAAAGCCGGAACAAGACGGTTCTGGTTCTGTGCCCGAAAAAGCTCGCCAACAACTGGAATACCTATAAGGATAATTATATCAATAACCCGATTGCTGAAGACCGGCTGAATTACAAGGTTCTGTATCACACGGATATCAGTCGGAACAGCGGGTACTCAAACGGTACGGATCTTTCACGGCTTCGCTGGGATACCTATGACTTGGTGGTTATTGATGAATCTCATAACTTCCGTAACGGCGGCAAGCTTGCAGAGAATCCCGAAGAAGACAAAAAAGAGAACCGCTATGCAACCCTGATGAAAAAGGTGATCCGTGCCGGCGTCAAGACAAAGGTTCTGATGCTTTCCGCAACACCGGTAAACAACAAATTTTTGGATTTAAAAAATCAGCTTGCTCTTGCTTATGAAGGGCATACGGATTATATTGACGAAAAGCTGAATACCTCCCGCTCGATTGACGAGATTTTCAGAAATGCTCAGAAAGCTTTTAACAAATGGAGTAAATGGGCTCCGGAGGAACGCACGACCGAAAGCCTGCTTAAAATGCTCGATTTTGACTTTTTCGAGGTTCTCGATTCTGTTACAATTGCCCGCTCAAGAAAGCATATTCAGAAGTATTATGACACCTCTGACATCGGTACTTTTCCGATAAGGCTCAAGCCGATTTCGAAAAGGCCGCAGTTGACCGACCTGAAAAAGGCAATCAATTATAACGAGATTTTCGAACAGCTGATGCTTCTGACGCTGACGATTTATACGCCGACACATTTTATCCTGCCGAGCAAAACGGATAAGTATTCTGAGCTTTATGACGACAACAAAGTCAATGTCGGACTGACTCAGGCAAACCGTGAACAGGGAATCCGTGGGCTGACCGCCATCAATCTGATGAAGAGAATGGAAAGCTCCGTGTATTCTTTCGGTCTGACTTTAAGCAGGATTTTATCGCTCATCACGCAGACCATCAGTCAGATTGATTCTTTCGAAAAAAACACAAGCCTCCGGCTTGAACTGACCGATATTTCCGACCTCGACGAGTTTGACGAGGACGATATGAGCGGCGACGAGCTTTTCACCTTCGGCCGCAAAGTCAAAATTGACCTCGCCGATATGGATTACCCGTCCTGGAAGCAAAGCCTTGAAAAAGACCGGGACACGCTTGAGCTTTTGACGCTGATGATTTCGGATATTACGCCCGAACACGACAGCAAGCTTCAGGAGCTTTTGATGGTGCTGAAAAACAAAATTGAGCATCCGATCAACCCCGGGAACAAAAAGGTGATTATTTTCACCGCCTTTGCCGACACCGCCGAATACCTTTACAACAACATCAGCGGCATTATGAAATCTGATTTCGGACTTCATACAGCAATGATTTCCGGTTCTGTTGAAGGACGCTCAACCGTGCCGAGGCTCAAGAACGATCTCAACACGGTTCTGACCTGCTTTTCGCCGATGTCAAAGGACAGAGACCTGTTCGACAATATGCCGAAGGACAACATTGACATTCTGATTGCAACGGACTGTATCTCGGAAGGACAGAATCTGCAGGACTGCGACTATCTGATCAATTACGATATTCATTGGAATCCGGTTCGTATTATTCAGCGGTTCGGGCGTATTGACCGTATCGGCAGCAAAAACAGTGTCATTCAGCTTGTGAATTTCTGGCCTGATGTTACGCTTGACGAATATATCAACCTCAAAGCTAAGGTTGAAACCCGGATGAAAATTGTTGATATGACGGCAACCGGCGACGACAACATTTTAAGCGATGAGGAAAAGACCGACCTTGAATACCGGAAAGCTCAGCTGAAACGGCTTCAGGAGGAGGTCGTTGATATTGAAGATATGTCATCGGGCATTTCGATTATGGATCTCGGGCTCAACGAGTTCCGGCTCGATCTGCTTGAGTACATCAAAAATCACCCGGATCTTGACAAAACGCCGTTTGGCTTACACTCTGTTGTTCCGGCAAGCGAAGAAACACCGGCCGGTGTTATCTATGTGCTGAAAAACCGTTCCGATACGGTGAACATTGACAACCAGAACAGGCTTCACCCGTTCTATATGGTTTATATCAGCAACGACGGCGAGGTAATTTGCGACCATCTTTCGCCGAAACAGATGCTTGACAAAATGCGGTATCTTTGCAAGGGGAAAACAGAGCCGATTCCTCAGGCTTACAAACCTTTCAACAAGGAAACCAAAGACGGGCGGGATATGTCGTTCCTTTCGCAGCTTCTCGGCGAAACGATTGCGTCTATCATCGAAGTCAAGGAGGAAAGCGATCTGGATTCCTTCCTTTCCGGAAATGCAATCAGCTTCCGGAATACCAGAATCAACGGACTTGACGACTTTGAACTTGTTTGTTTTTTAGTTGTCAGATAAGAGGCACGCTATGTATCATTTACCTGAAAAAGCGGTTGTAAAAAAGCAACTGCCCAAAGCGACAATTTATAAAAAATTCGATCTGAATCCGGCGGCAAAAGCTAAGTTCGACGCCGACATCAGCCGGATTGATATTGTTGGAGAAATTTCCGAAGCGACTGTTTCCGTTCCGGCGGGAGAAAATGTGTTATCTGTTTTCGTTTTGCAGGTCGCCTTGAAAAAGACCGATTTTGACGAAAAGAATATCATGCTG
>JAEDIL010000123.1 GCA_016292455.1 Clostridiaceae bacterium | reverse complement strand
CCCCGGACATGAAAGCGTTCTTTTATTTCATTCGATTCTTGTAATAATTCATCAGGCAGCCGTCAAGTATAATCTGCTTTTCTTCGTCAGTAAGTCCCTTGACAAAAAGCGTGATGTCATGAACACCGTCTTTTGCAATGACCTTTGCCGGAATTTCTTCCTTGCCGGTTTTGATTGCTTCTCTGATTCCGGGAACGAAAACATAGTCGCCGTTTTCATAGTCAAACACGGTGCTCTTGTCAAGAGTGAACGGGAGAATTCCCCAGTTGATGCAGTTTGAACGGTAGCGCTTGGTTGCAAATTCATAGCAGATGTTCGCAAAGCCGCCGAGAACCTTCTGACAGGAAGCCGCCTGCTCTCTTGCAGAGCCGTCACCCGGTCTTTTTGCAAAGACGCAAGAGCCGAACTGAGTTCTCTTTGCTTCCTGAGAAGCGTTTTCACAAACCTTTTCAAGAACGGCAAGAACTTCCTCGCTGCCTCCTGCTCTGCGCTTTGCCTCCTCGGCTGCAACCGCTTCGGCACGCTTGACATACATCGGCTCGCGGCGGGAGAGAGCAAACTGCGAAAGGCGAAGCGGATTGCTGCGGTAGCTTGAAGTTTCACCGGAGGGAATAAGCTCGTCGGTAGTGGTGACATCGTCCTGAAGCACCGCTGCAAGTTTGACAAGGAGATTTTCGGAAAGGCTGTACATTGACGGCCAGTCGGTGATGTTGGGGCCGAGCTTCAGCTCATAGTCCGGCTGAGCCTTGCCGAAGCCGTTATATACCCTCTTGTCATACACTCCCTTTTCAAAGGTATATGTCTTTTCACATTCGGGAATTTCAACGTCTGTTGCCGCTGTGAGAACGCCGTGATTGAGTGCGGTTGCGGCAATTGAACGCGCGTCAACAAGGGCAACGCAGGAAAGCTGACCGTCGCCGGGCTTGCTGCCTTCGCGGTTCGGGAAGTTGCGCGTTGTGTGGCGGATTGAAAGTCCGTTGTTCGACGGAACGTCACCTGCGCCGAAGCAGGGACCGCAGAAGCAGGGCTTGAATACTGCTCCGGCTTCAAGAAGCTTTTGCTGAGCGCCGTTTTTGATGAGAGCGAGGTTGACGGGAACGCTTGACGGATAAACCGAAAGCGAGAAATATCCGTCGCCGGTGCTGCCCTTTTCAAGAATTGCGGCGGCATCGCAGATATTTTCGAACATTCCGCCTGCGCAGCCGGCAATGACGCCCTGGTCAATATAAATCTTTCCGTCCCTGACCTTGTCGGCAAGCGAGAAGTTGACCTTTTCGCCGAACTGAGCCTTTGCGGCGGCTTCAACCTCCCTGAGAAGCGAGGGATTTTCCTGAAGCTCATGAATGGTATAGCCGTTCGACGGGTGGAACGGAAGCGCAATCATGCTTTCAAGCTTTGAAAGGTCAATGCAGACCGCCATGTCATACCTTGCGGCCTTTGACGGTTTTAGTTCTTTGTATTCTTCCTCCCTGCCGTGAACCTTATAGAACTCCCTGACAGTTTCGTCAGTTTCCCAGATTGAGGAAAGGCAAGCGGTTTCGGTTGTCATTACATCAATGCCGATTCTGAAATCCATTGAAAGGTTCTTCACGCCGGGACCAACGAATTCAAGAACCTTGTTTGTAACAAGTCCCTTTTTGAAAACGGCGGTGCAAAGCGCAATTGCAACGTCATGAGGACCGATTCCCTTTTTCGGAGCGTTTTCAAGGTAAACAAGAACAACCTGCGGCGCAGTGATGTCCCACGTGTTTTTAAGCAGCTGCTTGACAAGCTCAGGACCGCCCTCGCCGACGCCCATCGTGCCCATTGCACCGTAACGGGTATGGCTGTCTGAACCGAGAATCATTTTTCCGCAGCCGGTCATCATTTCGCGCGCATACTGGTGAATGACCGCCTGGTTCGCCGGAACATAGATTCCGCCGTATTTCTTTGCGGCTGAAAGACCGAAAACGTGGTCGTCCTCGTTGATTGTTCCTCCGACAGCGCAAAGGCTGTTGTGGCAGTTTGTCAGCGCATAGGGAACGGGGAACTCTTTGAGTCCGCTCGCTCTTGCGGTCTGAATGATTCCGACATAGGTGATGTCGTGAGAAATGAGCGAGTCAAAACGAACCTGCATTTTGTTTTCGCTTTTACTGACGGAGTGCTCATTCAAAACACGATAGGCAATTGTTCCCTCTCTCGAAGCGGAAAGACCTCTTTTTGAAAGCTCTGCTTCCTGCTCGGCGGCAGAGCCGCAAAGAAGCTCCCTTGAATCAACAAGGCTCACGCTGTGGTCAATAATTCTGATTGCGTCCATAGTGTATTCTTCCTTTCAATAATTACAGCTTATTTGTTCCTGTTCTTTGGTTATCTGCGGTAAACAGTATTGATTTCGCGGTAGTATTGCTCATCAATACCTCTGAGCGCTTCTTTTGTAATGCGGAAGCTCCAGTTGTCCTCGCTCGTTCCGGGCTTGTTCATTCTTGCGTCCGCGCCGAAGCCGCACATATCCTGAATTGCAACAACGGCAGTTTCTGCGCTGCTGCGCCAGACGCTTTCAATCACAGCCCGGCAGGAGCCGGAATACGCTCCTCCCTCACCCCAGTTCTGACCGCCGAAGCAGCAATATCTGAGCGCAAAGGCACGCTCGGACTCACCTGCTTCCCAGAGCCAGCCGAGAATGGTGTTGTTGTCATGCGTGCCGACATAGGCAACGCAGTTTTTGTCATAGTTATGCGGAAGATGGGTACTGTCCGAATTCACATCAAAGCCGAACTGAATCACCCTCATTCCCGGGAAGCCCGTGTCGTCAAGCAGCTTCACAACGTCTTCCCCGAACGTGCCGAGATCCTCGGCAACAATGTCCGCTCCGGGAAGTGCGGAACGTACCTTTTCAAAAAGCTTCATTCCCGGACCTTCAAGCCATTCGCCGTTTTTGGCAGTCTCGCTTTCGGCAGGAACTGCCCAATAGGAAGCAAAAGCTCTGAAATGGTCAATCCTCACGCGGTCAAAAAGCTTCAGCGCAGCCGAAAGGCGGTCGATCCACCAGCGGTAGCCGTCTTTTTCCATCTCTTTCCAATCATAAAGCGGATTGCCCCAGAGCTGACCGTCCTGTGAAAAATAATCGGGCGGAACACCGGCAACCTTTGAGGGCAGAAGCGTTTCTTCGTCAATGAGAAACTGTCCGGCGTTGCTCCACACGTCAACGCTGTCGCGGCTGACATAAATCGGCATATCGCCGAAAATCCGGATTCCTCTGCTGTTTGCATATTCTTTGAGCGAACGGAACTGAGTGAAAAAGACATACTGGGTGAAAAGATAAAAGTCTGTCTCCTCTTTGAATTCGTCAGCGTGGGTGAGTGCGGTTTTATAATGGGAATACTCCTTTTCCCACTCCCACCAGGGCTTTTGTCCGTTGGCGTCCTTAATTGCGCAATAGAGCGCAAAGGGGCGAACCCACCGGTTCTGCGCGGCAAAAATTTCAACCAGAGCTTTTGTGTCTTCGTCGAGGCGGGAGAATGCCTTTTTCAAAAGCACAAGCCTTTTTTCCATGGCGAACCTCTGGTCAGCGGCATAAACGCTGCCGCTGAATTCGTTTTCGCGCACTTCTTCGTCAGTCACAAGACCGTCTTCTCTGAGAATGCGCGGATCAATAAAAGAAATGTTGCCGGCAAAAGCACTGACCGAACAATAAGGTGAGCCCGTGTGGTCAACCGGGCAAAGCGGCAGCATCTGCCAGAGTGAAAACCCCATTTTTTGAAGCTTATCGGCAAAGCTGCGCGCTTCCTCCCCCATTACACCGACGCCGAAAGGGCCGTCAAGAGAGGAAAGGTGAAGCAGAACGCCTGCCGTTCTCTTGTGATTCATTTTTGAAACTCCTTAATTTGCGGCTTTCATCGCCGCAGAACATACCAAGTTATTATACTACATCTCTTTGGCTGTTGCAAGGTTCAGGGCGGAAAATGTTTTCGCAAT
>JAEDIL010000031.1 GCA_016292455.1 Clostridiaceae bacterium | reverse complement strand
CGCAGTATTTAAGGCACACCCAGCCGCTCGGCGTTCTGCCCCATTCTCCGGCAACTTCAAGAACGGAGAACGTCAGCCCCCTGACATAGCCGTTGACCTTTTTTCCGGCAAGCTTCTTGATTTTCGCCTGCGCGTCTGAGGTCATCTTGCTGTACTTGACGATGCCGTACTTTGTGCCCGGACCTTTGCGGACGTTGAGAACGTCAGCCTTTGTCACCTTGTATGTACCTTTGCCGTACTTTTTCTTTTCCGGCGCGGTGTATTCCTCTTTGCTCCACTTTTCCGGGTCAATCCAGCCGCCGCCGGAGAGACGCTTCATGCCGAGATGCAGATGAATACCGGTTGCTCTGCCGGTCATGCCGGTTGTGCCGAGAACGGTATTTTTATTGACCGACTGCCCGGCTTTGACATTTATCGCGTCAAGGTGATAGTGAAGCATTTTTACACCGAGTCTCGGGTAGCTCACCCATACATACTTCGCGCCGCCGTATGCCCAGTCGCGGCCGCAGGAAAGGACCTCTCCGTCCTCAATAGCGTACTGCGGAAGCTTCTTTCTGTTTGTCGCATAGTCAACGCCGCTGTGGAACGTGCTTGTTGCTCCTGCGCTTGTTGAAATTGAACCTCTGTACCCGAAAGGTGAGGAAACCCAGTGCTCTGCGTTTTTAAAAATGAGATTTGAAAGTTTGCTCATAAAATCAGTCCTTTCTCCGCTTCATCGGAAAGCGGTTTTTCTGTTTCGTATAACAATTTCTGCTTCTACATAATTTACACAACAAGCCTGTTCATCATGAACTGCTTAATCAGTCTTGCAATATACTGATGACCGCTTTGTGAAAGGTGGCAATAATCTCTGTAATACAATGCCGCATTGTCGCTGTTCCAAGGACGAAGACCGCTTTCGTGATACAAATCAATGAAAGGAATGTTATACATTTTTGCGATAGCAATCTGATTTTCGGCAAAAGTGTTCAAATCTCCCTGCTCAGGTGTTGCGAATTGACCGGTTCCGGGTGTTGGCGTGATTAAAAAGATCTGAGCCGCAGGATATTTTTCAATTGCCGTTTCAAAGCATTTTTTTACTGCTTCGCATAGTGTTGTCGGTTCGCCTGACGCAGCCGAATCTGCCGGACTTCCCATTGTCAGATGACGCTCGTTTATGCCTGCCATGAAAGAGATAATGTCATAGCCGGCTTCTGCCTGCGACAGCTTGTCTATGATGTTGTTTTCTCCGTAGCCTGTTGAACCGGCGCCCTTGAAATAACCGCTTCCGCCAACTGCAAAGCTTTTCACTTCCATTTCAAGCGAGTCGGCTATGTAATTGTAATACTTGTCAAGTCCGTCGGTATTGGGCTGTGAAATGCTGTCCCCGAACACCGCCCATTTTTTGCCTTTGAAATAATTGGTGATGTTCAGACTTTTGAGCATTTCTCTAACTTCAATATCTGCCAGCGGCAAGCCGTTGATTTTTTTTATTGCTACATTTTTGGTTGCCATTATTCAACACCTCCGCTGTACGGCAAATAGTAATTGTGAATTGTGTCTCCCGCTTCAAGCTGAATTTTGTCTGCGTTGTTTTTAAGAGTGGTATTGAATAACAAATACGCACAGCCTGCGGGAGTCGTAAAGGTTACCCAACCGAACCCTTTTGGGTAAGCCTCTCCTTCCGGTATTTCACCGTGAGTATAATCTCTCAACAGGCAGTTTAGGCCGTTGTTATCCGTGGCATCAAGCTGAGCTTGTGTAATGGCAAACGAAAGTCTTGATATTATTTCCCCGTTTGAGTCGGCAAATCCGATACAGCCTGCCGTAGCACCGCCGTAGTAAGTACGTTCATTATCTGCGTAGTCTTCAACCGTTTTATATGAATACTGACTGTTTTCCTGAACCGGTACTCTTGCAAGACCCCAATCATACGAACCGATTACGCCCGTACTGGGGATACCCTGATTTGCAGTAACCATAGTATCTTTATCGAATAAGTTTCTGTATACCGATACCTCAGCTTCATTGACTGTTACATTACATACCGCACTGTATCCGCCGTCCTCGGTCATAACTCCGATCGTGGCAGTGCCCGCGCTGACGCCTGTAACAGTTCCGTTTTCAACTGTTGCAACTGTTTCGTTGTCGCTTGACCATGATATGTTCTGATTGCTTGCATTGCTCGGTTCAATTGTCGCAGTAAGTATGACCGTTGAGCCTGCGTCAACGTTCGCCGTTGCCTTGTCAAGCGTTACACCCGTAACTGAAACAACAGTCGAAATACCGCTGACATTTACTGAGCATGAAGCTGATTGGCTTCCGCAGGTCGCTGTAATTGTGCAATCTCCGTTTCCGACGGCAGTTACAATTCCGTTTGAGACCGTTGCAACATTTTTGTCGCTGCTCAGCCATGTAACAGAATCCGTTGTATCTGCCGGCAAAGCTGTCGCAACAATTGTCTGCTGTCCGCTTCCGGAGAAACTTAATATATCAGGCTCTAAGGTTAAACCTGTACAAGGAATTTCTTCGGTTGTCTCTTCGGTCAGATATTCAAAAACCGGCGCGTTGCCGATTGCTGATTGGATTGCGTTATAGACGCATTTTGCGCTTGGGACAGCATTGTTTGTTGAATCAGGCGAAAGGGCGGTGGTTATTGTTGGCGAAATTCCGTCCTTTCCGCGTGGGACCGAAAAGTTCAGAACGGGATTCAGCGGTGTCCCTGTCATCGTCACCGAAGCGACCCCGTCGGAATCAACCGTTGTCACCGTGCCGATTGAAAATGTCGGAGTGTCTCCTTTCGCCCCGCATACATTGCCGGCGTTGAGGGTGGTTTCGTCGGAAAGATAGAGTATGAGAGCTCCGTCCGCTTCAACAGAGGCATTTATCACCGAAACTCCGTCACAAAGCGGAAACGAATCCGTTGTTGAATCCGTGAAATGAACTTTCAGCGTGTCCTCATCGCGTTCAATTCGTTCAATCTGTCTCAGGTCAAGCGAATTTATCAGGGCAAGCAGGCTTTCATACTGTCCTTCCGTCAGCTCTCCGAGTGCTTCTCCCGGCAGATCTTTGACTGAAAGAACGCAGCCGATGTCTGCTGTTGTTGAAGCAAGCGAGTCGGAGTAGACGCCTACTCCGAAGCTTTCGCAGGGCGGTATTTTCGGAATAGCGACCGTGTTGCCGGAAAAGGCAACGTCTGTGTATGACGAGTCAAAAACAAAACGCGCCGTTCTGACTGTATGCGCGCTCCATTCCTCGTCAAAATCAAAGGTTATTGTGTAGTTTGCGTTTGAAGAAACAAGGTATTTTTTCCGGCATGCTGCAATTTTTCCGGAAACCTTGATTTGAATGTCTGGCATTGTTTCCTCCCAAGGGTGAATTTGCGGCTTCAATTAAAATTGTACAGACGGATTCAACGCTTGTCAATATTTTTTCGAACATTTGTTCGATATTTTTTCTGAAAAAAGCGCCGATTTGACAAATGACGAAAAAGGTAATATAATCCCACGGTATGATTTTCATGGCAGAATTTTCCGGGAAGGGGGCGCAATGATGAAGCTGGTGGTTCAGGAACGCGGAAAAGGACTTGCCGTTTCAAGGCTTGCCGGAATATTGCTTTCGCTTTCCGTTGTCATTGTTTTTGCGTTTTCTGTTTTCTCTGCTCAAAGCGTATATGCTTACTGCGTTCAGAGCAAAGCCGACAATGCCGCCGCCGAAGAAGCCTGCCTTGAAATGCGGGAGGCTGTGAACATTCTTCAGGACTTTCTTGAAGAGCAGTCAGGAGATAAAAGCGCGAAGAACGGACGCGGCTCAAAGGGCCTGTCCGCACTTCACCTCGGCGTCGGAAAGGATTTTGAAGTCAGCGTTGTTGCCGACGGAGAGAAAAGGAAGTTTTCCGTCAATTCCGGAACTGTCGGCGACCTTCTGAAAGCGGCAAAGCTGACTGTCGGAGAAAACGACCGGCTTAACTATAAAACCGATAAGCTTCTGAAAAAAGGGATGACAATAAAGCTTGAACGTGTTACTCTCGAACTGAGAACAGAACTCGTCAGCGTGAAGTATAAAACAAAAAGGAAGAAGAACAAAAAGATGTACCGCGGCGAAATGTACCTTGAAACCGCGGGGGAAAACGGCGAACGCGAGGATATTTATATTGACATTCTCGTTGACGGAAAAATTGAGCGCAGCGAGCGTGTTGTTTCAAGGGTGAAAAAAAGGGCAGTTACCGAGGTGATACAGACCGGAACTAAAAAGCGCGTCGTTCAGAAAGGTGCTGTCGGGGTGAGCGGCTATAACGGTCTCATGGCAATTTCCGAGCTGCCGGCAAAAATCAGGTTTGAGCTTGACGAAAACGGAAAACCGACAAAGTATAAGCGAAAGATTGTCGGTTCTGCAACGGCATATTACGGCGGAGGCATAACCGCCACCGGACAGGCGGCTATGCCGGGCAGGGTTGCGGTTGACCCGCGCGAAATCCCCTATGGCTCAAAGCTCTATGTCGTTTCATGCGACGGCAGATATGTTTACGGCTACTGTGAAGCGAGCGACACCGGCGGTTTCATTTATAACAGTCCGACTGTTATTGACCTTTATTTTCATACGCTTTCCGAATGCTGCTCATTCGGCAGAAGAAATGTTGAAATCTATGTTCTTGAATAACGGTTTCTTTTCAGCACATCAAAGGCAGTTACAAAAAAACGGATTTGCGGGCGACCTTTCGGGGCCGCCCTTTTTCAGAAAATTGCAGCGCATGTACCGGGCAAAGGCATGCCGCCTATTTTCAGCTGTATGCAGCGGGTTCGTGTTCGGGTGTCGAATTACAAAAGCTTTTTTAAGGGCAGAGGTTTTGCGCGGTTTTCTTAATGTCTGAATACTGCTTCGTCACAATGCACAATTAGAAGGTTTCAATTCTAAATAACTTTTACAAAAATAAGACTTGTAAAATCCGACAGCTTTTGATAAAATTATCACGCAATCAATCAAAGGTACTTATTTTTATGCTAGTTGTTTGAAATGTCTTTTCAATTTCCCGGAAGGCGGTGAGTGACGATGGTTCTCCTTGAGGAAAGAATTCGCAAAGACGGAAAAGTCTACCCCGGGAGCATTTTGAAGGTTGATTCCTTCCTTAATCATCAGATGGACGTAACTCTGCTCAATGATATGGGCAGGGAATTTAAGAATATATACTCTGACTGCGAGGTTAACAAAATCCTTACCATAGAAGCATCTGGAATAGGGATTGCGTGTATAACGGCGCAGTTTTTTAATTGTCCGGTGCTCTTTGCAAAAAAGACCAAGACCAAGAACATCTCCGGAATGGTATATAAGACTCAGGTCAAGTCCTATACACACGGAACTACATACGATGTAATCGTTTCAAAGGAGTTCCTTTCAAAGAACGATAAGGTTCTCATCATTGACGACTTCCTTGCCGAGGGCAACGCGCTTCTTGGTCTCATTGACCTTTGCCGTCAGGCGGGCGCCGAGGTCGTCGGCTGCGGAATTGCCATTGAAAAGGGCTTTCAGCCCGGTTCGCAGAGGATCAATAACGTGGGTGTCCGCGTTGAATCTCTTGCCGTTATTGACAGCATGGATGACGGCGAGATTAAGTTCAGATAAATTGCCTGAGGGCGGTTTATAAATAAAAAAATGCCGAAAGGCAAAACGACGGAGGAAAAAAGCATGAAAAAATTCCTTGCACTCCTGCTTGCAGCTGTTCTTCTTTTTGCATTCGCAGCTTGCGGCGGAAAAACAGAAGACACCACCACAACCGCTGCCGGTTCATCAGAAGAATCAACAGCTCCCGTAGCAACAGATGTTGACTATTCAAAGGTTAAGATCGGTCTCATCTGCCTTCACGATGAAAACTCCACCTATGACAACAACTTCATTCAGGCTCTCAAGGATACCCAGGAGAAGCTCGGTCTCTCTGATGATCAGGTTCTCATCAAGACCAACATCCCCGAAGATGACAAGTGCCTTTCAGCAGCTCAGGAGCTTGCTGACGCAGGCTGCAACATCGTTTTTGCTGACTCATTCGGTCACGAAGGCTTCCTCAAGCAGGCTGCCGAAGAGTTCCCCGAGGTTCAGTTCTGCCACGCAACCGGAACCAGCGCAAAGACTGCCGGAATCAAGAACTTCCACAACGCTTTTGCTTCAATCTATGAAGGTCGTTACCTTGCAGGTATCGCAGCAGGTATGAAGCTTAACGAAATGATCGAAGACGGAAAAATCAAGGCTGAAGAAGCTGTAATCGGCTACATCGGCGCTTATGACTATGCAGAAGTTGTTTCCGGCTTCACTTCATTCTTCCTTGGCGCCCGTTCAGTTTGCGAAAGCGCAACAATGAAGGTTACCTACACAAAGTCATGGTTTGACATTGCTCTTGAACGCGAAGCTGCTCTCAGCCTCATCAACGACGGCTGCGTTCTTATCAGCCAGCACGCTGACTCAGAAGGTGCTCCCAAGGCTTGCGAAGAAAAGGGCGTTCCCAATGTTGCATACAACATTGACACTACCTCAATGGGTCCGAACACCGCAATCATTTCCTCAAAGATCAACTGGTCACCGTACTATGAGCTTGTAATCAACGCTGTTGCAAAGGGTGAAGAATTCGCAGCAGACTGGTGCGGAACCCTCGCAACCGAATCCGTTCAGCTCACAAAGCTCAACGAAGCTGTTGCTGCAAAGGGCACTCAGGAAGCAATTGACGAAGCCGTTGCAAAGCTTGAAAAGGGTGAACTCAATGTCTTCGATACCGACACATTCACCGTTGACGGAAAGAAGCTTGACTCCTACATGGCTGACGTTATCCCCGACGAAAAGTTCGAGGCTGACACCGAAGTTATCAAGGATGGCGCTTTCTGCGAATCAGACGTTGAAGGTATGAGAAGTGCTCCGTACTTTGACATCAAGTACATTGACGGAATCACCGAGAAATAATTAACCAAACCTGACCGGGCGAGGCGTTTCGCTTCGCCCGTTCTTCGTTTTTTTGAAAAGAGGGCGCAGCCTTGTTGCGCTTTCGTTTGAGAAAAATGAAAAATAACGGAGGTATATGAAGTTGGGCACACCGGCAATTGAATTAAAGAACATCAGCAAAACCTTCGGCTCCATCAAGGCTAACCGGAACATCAATCTCACCGTTAACAACGGAGAAATTCTTTCGCTTCTCGGCGAAAACGGAAGCGGAAAAACTACTTTGATGAACATGATCTCCGGAATATATTTTCCGGACGACGGACAGATTTTCATCGGCGGAAAAGAGGTAGTAATCCGTTCACCGAAGGACGCTTTTGAGCATAAGATCGGAATGATTCATCAGCACTTCAAGCTGGTTGACATTTTTACCGCGGCTGAAAACATTGTTCTCGGTCTTGATGAACAGGGCAGATATAACCTGAAAAAGGTTGCCGAACGCGTCAGGGAAATCAGCGCAAAATACGGTTTTGAAATAGACCCGATGAAGAAAATCTATGAAATGTCCGTTTCGGAAAAGCAGACTGTTGAAATTATCAAGGTGCTCTACCGCGGCGCAGACATTCTCATCCTTGATGAGCCTACCGCCGTTCTTACTCCGCAGGAAACACAGAAGCTGTTTTCCGTTCTGCGCCGTATGCGTGACGACGGAAAGGCAATTGTAATAATTACGCATAAGCTTCATGAGGTGCTTTCGCTTTCAGACCGCGTTTCTGTTCTGCGCAAGGGCGAGTTCATCGGAACGGTTGTGACGGAGGAAACCAACGAAAGCGAACTCACCGAAATGATGGTAGGCAAAAAGGTCAGCCTTAACATTGAAAGAACCGAACCGAAGGATCCGCAGGACAGGCTGGTTGTCAAAGGTCTTGTCTGCAAGAACCGTGAGGGCGTCAAGGTTCTTGACGACGTCAGCTTCACTGCCAGGAGCGGAGAGATTCTCGGAATTGCGGGAATTGCCGGCAGCGGTCAGCGCGAGCTTCTTGAAGCTATTGCCGGCTTGCAGCACCTTGACTCGGGCGAAATTCTCTATAATGACCCCAAAACCGAAAAAACCGAAAATCTCCGCGACAAAACTCCGCTTCAAATCAGAGAGTTAGGTGTGCGCCTTTCCTTTGTTCCAGAAGACAGACTCGGAATGGGTCTTGTCGGCAACATGGATATAATTGACAACATGATGCTGCGTTCATACAGAAAGGGCAAGTCAATGTTTCTTGAACGCAAGCAGCCCAAGTCACTCGCGGAAAAAATTATTGCAGACCTTGAAGTTGTCACTCCCGGCGCAACAACACCGGTCAGACGGCTTTCCGGCGGTAACGTTCAGAAAGTTCTTGTCGGCCGTGAAATTGCGGCTGCGCCGACGGTGCTCATGGCGGCGTATCCCGTCCGCGGTCTTGACATCAATTCTTCATACATGATATATAACCTGCTCAACGAGCAGAAAAAGCGCGGCGTTGCAGTCATTTTTGTCGGAGAAGACCTTGATGTTCTTGTTGAGCTTTGCGACCGTATCATGGTAATCGGCTCGGGAAGAATCACCGGAATTGTTGACGGAAAGACCTCGACCAAAAACGAGATCGGTCTGCTTATGACAAAAACACACGGAGGTGACGAAAATGAGCAAAAATAAAGAAGCAAAAGTCCATGAACCGCTTTTTCATATTGCAAAGCGGTCCGGAATGGTCTGGTGGAAAGCATGGCTCATCAGGGGCTGCGCAATTCTTGCCTCACTCATCGTCTGCGCGTTCATAATCGTTCTTCTCACAAAACAGAATCCCATTGAGGTTTATATTTCAATGTTCCAGGGCAGCTTCGGAACAAAGCGCAAGGTCTGGATTCTTTTGCAGAATATTGCAATTCTTCTCTGCATTTCGCTTGCCGTTACTCCGGCGTTCAAAATGCGCTTCTGGAACCTCGGCGCGGAAGGTCAGGTGCTCATCGGCGGACTTGCCTGTGTTGCCTGCATGTTTTATGCCGGAGATAAGCTTCCCAACGCTCTCCTAATACTCATAATGCTTGCAGCGTCAATTCTCGGCGGTGTAATCTGGGGAGTCATTCCTGCCTATTTCAAAGCCAAGTGGAACACGAACGAAAGCCTTTTTACCCTCATGATGAACTATATTGCAATTCAGCTTGTCTCTTTTGCAATCACAATCTGGGTTCCGAGCGGCTCCGGTGTGATGGGCGTCATCAACTCCACCTCAAAAAGCGGTTGGATGCCCGACCTTTTCGGTCAGAAATACCTTTTCAACATTGTTGTTGTTGCCGCTCTGACGGTTGTCATGTTTGTCTATCTCAAATACAGCAAACACGGCTATGAGCTTTCCGTTGTCGGCGAAAGCGAAAAGACCGCACGCTATATCGGTATTGACGTTAAAAAAGTTATTATAAGAACGATGGTTCTTTCCGGTGCAATCTGCGGTCTTGCCGGCTTCCTGCTTGTTTCGGGAACGAACCACACAATTTCAACGAACCTTGCCGGCGGCAACGGCTTTACGGCAATCATGGTTTCGTGGCTTGCAAAGTTCAATCCTGCGCTTATGGTCATCACCTCGTTCCTCATCGTCTTTCTCCAGAGAGGCGCGGGAGAAATTGCAACGAATTTCCGCCTGAACGAGAGCGTTGCGGATATTCTCACCGGCGTAATAATTTTCTTCATCATCGGCAGCGAGTTTTTCATCAACTATCAGATCAAGCCGCGCGCAAAGCATAAGGAGGGAAAATAAATGATAAGTACCATTGCTTCCTTTATCAACGCTGCAATAATTCAGGGTATACCCCTTCTTTTTGGCTCGACCGGTGAAATCATTACGGAAAAGAGCGGAAACCTCAACCTCGGAATTCCGGGAATCATGTATATAGGCGGTATCTCCGGAATCATCGGCGGCTACCTTTATGAACACGGAAACGCAAATCCTTCGCCGATTCTCTGTATTATAATTCCTTTCCTTTCAACAATTATCGGTTCGGCGCTCATGGCGCTCATATATTGCTTCCTTACCGTCACTCTTAAAGCGAACCAGAATGTTACAGGTCTTGCGCTGACAACCTTCGGCGTCGGCGTCGGCAACTTCTTCGGCGGTTCACTTCTCAGCTTTTTCGGCGAGAGCGGTTCAATTTCCCTGATCAAAACCGGTCTTGCGTATAAGGCAAAGCTTCCCTTTGCGGAAAGTCTCGGACTTTTCGGAAAAACGTTTTTGTCTTTTGGCTTTCTTGTCTATCTTGCAATAATCATAGCTGTTGTTGCTTCTTTCATTCTCAACAAAACGCGCGTCGGACTCAATCTTCGTGCAATCGGCGAGAATCCCGCAACGGCAGATGCAGCCGGAATCAACGTCAACAGATATAAGTATCTTTCAACAATAATCGGCGGTGCGATTGCCGGTCTGGGCGGTTTGTATTTTGTTATGGACTACACCGCAGGCGCATGGACGAATGACGGATTCGGCGACAGAGGCTGGCTCGCGATTGCAATTGTTATTTTCGCACTCTGGAAGCCGAAATCGGCAATTCTCAGTTCGTTCATTTTCGGCGGACTTTACATTATCTGTGTTTATATTCCGGGTCTTTCATCAGCAGCAAAGGAAATTATCAAAATGCTGCCGTATCTTATCACCATCGTTGTTCTTGTGACAGTCAGTGCAAGAAAGAAAAAGGAGCATCAGCCTCCCGAAAGTCTTGGTCTGACATATTTCAGAGAGGACAGATAACTATAAAAAGGGGCTGCTGCATTTAGCGCAGAACAAAAAGAAAAATGCAGAAATACAAAATTGTATGGTTGCTTTTTTCTTTTTTAACCGTTTTTTCACCCACTCGCAGTATCTATATACAGCTTCGGGGTGAAGAAAACGTTTTCTGCATCTAAATGCTACAGCCCCTTGTGCATTATTGTTGAAAATTGGAGACGGATAATATGAAAACGCTTATTGTTATTGACATGCAGAACGATTTTGTTGACGGCGCGCTCGGAACAAAGGAAGCCGTGGCAATTGTTGAAAACGTACGCCAAAAGATTGAGCAGTACAAGGCGCGCGGCGATGAAATTATTTTTACGCGCGACACCCACGGCGAAAACTACCCTGAAACCAACGAGGGCAGGAATCTTCCGGTTGTTCATTGCGTCAGGGGGACTCACGGGTGGCAGCTTGTTGAGGGACTTTATGTTGACGGCGCGAAAATAATTGACAAGCCGTCATTTGGCTATACCGGCTGGGGAAGTTTCAATTTTGAAAGCGTGGAGCTAATCGGTCTTTGCACGGATATTTGCGTGGTTTCAAATGCACTCATTCTGAAAGCGGAGTTTCCCGAAATTGAAATCAGCGTCGATCCGTCTTGCTGTGCCGGAGTAACACCCGAAACGCACGAAGCCGCTCTTGCAACCATGCGCTGCTGTCAGATTAAATGCTGAACAACTGAAAACGAAGGGGGACTGTTCTGAAACACAGAACAGTCCCCTCCTTTTTTTCTTTGGTTATTGCCCGCTCAGTCCTCATCAGCCGTGCCGGGCATATCCCATGCGTGGTGGTCGGTATGAAGAAGATGATGAGCGGTGTGTGAAAGCGGCTTTTCAAGATACTCCTTGTAAAGAGTCTGAATTTCAGGATTATCGTGTGAAAAACGAAGCGGGTTTTCCTTGTCGAGCTTGTAAAGCACTGCGCCGCGTTCTCCGGCTCTTTCCTCGCCGTCATGAATAGGCTGTCCGCCGCCGCCGGCACAGCCGCCGGGACATGCCATGACCTCGATGAAGTCATAGCTGACCTTGCCGCTTTTGAGCGCTTCCATGAGTTTTCTTGTGTTTTTGAGACCGCTGACAACGGCAACTCTGACTTTGCTGCCCTTGATGTCATAGGTCATCTCTTTCCAGCCGTCAAGACCGCGGACGCCCGAAAAAGCGTCAGCGTCAGGATTTTCTCCGGTGACAAGGAAGTATGCGCTGCGAAGCGCTGCCTCCATAACGCCGCCGGTTGCGCCGAAGATTACGCCTGCACCTGTTGCTGCGCCGAGAGGACTGTCAAACTCACATTCAGGGAGATTTGCAACGCCGACATGGTCAGCGCGAAGCATTCTTGAAAACTCTCTCGTTGTGAGCGAAACATCAACGTCGGGGTCGCCGCAGGCGTCGTTCATGACGTCAATTGCACACTCGTGTTTTTTGGCGGTACAGGGCATGACGGAAACGCAGAAAATGTTTTTCGGGTTCACGCCGAGCAGTTTTGCAAAATAGCTTTTTGCCACAGCTCCGAACATCTGCTGTGGCGATTTTGCCGAGGAAAGATTATCGGTGAATTCCGGATACTGACCTTTGAGAAAGCGTACCCATCCGGGGCAGCAGGAGGTCATGAGCGGAAGTGTTCCGCCGTTCCGGATTCTGTCAAGCAGCTCGCTGCCCTCTTCCATAATTGTGAGATCGGCGGAGAAATCTGTGTCAAAAACATAGTTGAAGCCGAGAGCCTTTGCCGCTGCAACCATGCGCTTTTCCGTTGCAAATTCCTTTGAAAGACCGAACGCTTCCGCCCATGCTGTGCGGACAGCGGGAGCAAACTGAACAACGGTGATTTTTTCCGGGTCTGCAAGGGCGGCATAAACCTTTTCGGTGTCGTCCCTTTCTCTCAGGGCGCCCGTCGGGCAATGGGTAATGCACTGACCGCAGAGCGAGCAGTCGGTATCCCAGAGCTTTTTGTGGTTTTTGACGCCGACGGTGGTTCTTGAACCAGTGTTCTGAACCTCCCAGATGTTAAGCGACTGAATTTTGTCGCAGACCTGAACGCAGCGCATGCACTTGATGCAGCGTCCGGCATCTCTGACGAGCGGGAAGGCGCCGTCCGGTTTCGGGCGCTCAATTCTGACTTCGTATTCGTTTGTGTAAATGTTGAGGTCGTTTGCAACCTTCTGAAGCTGGCAGTTGCCGCTTCTGACGCAGGTTGTGCAATGGCAGTCATGCTCACTGAGAATGAGTTTGATGTTGACATTTCTGGCTTCGCGGACGCGCGGGCTGTTGGTGAAAACGACCATTCCGTCCTCCGCCTTTGTGTTGCAGGCGGAAACAAGGCGGTCGTTGTCCTTGATTTCAACAACGCAGATTCGGCAGGCGCCGATTTCGTTGAGTCCTTTAAAATAGCAGAGAGTCGGAATATGTACGTTTGCCTTTCTGGCGGCTTCAAGAATTGTTGCGCCGTTTTCAACCTCAACGGCAATGTTATCAATTGTAAGCTTTACCATTTGAATATTCTTCCTCCCTTCAAAGCTCCGTAGCCGAATTTGTCACATCTCAGACAGCGGGAAGCTTCCTGGAATGCCTGCTTTACCGTCATTGAATTTTCCATCAGCTTGAAGTCACGCTTTCTTTCGTCAGCAGACCTCTCACTGAGATTGATTCTTCCGCAAGGCGGCTGGGGAGCAATTTCAGCGTCGGGAATTTCAACGTCAACACTGATTTTGTTGTCAAAGCCGAGATAATGGTCAATGTTTGCAGCGGCGGTTTTGCCGGCTGCAATTGCCATAATTGCGCTGGCGGGTCCGGTTACGCAGTCACCGCCGGAAAAGAGACCTTCGTGGTCGCTGATAACGGTCTTCATATCTGCCATAATGCGGCCCCACTTGGTCTGGATACCGCTTTCTGCAAAGTGCTTGGATTCGATTGCCTGACCGATTGCAACAACGATGAGATCGCATTCAATTCTGCGCAGTGGTTCGTCGGTGGGGATCGGAGCGGGTCTTCCGCGCTTGATGTTGCTTATCATCTGCGGAGCAACCCAGAGAGCTTTGACATTTCCATTCTCGTCAAGCTCAATTCTCTCCGGCGTCATAAGTTCAAGAATATCGCAGTCCTCTGCCATTGCGCCCTCAACTTCTTCGGGCATTGCGGTCATGTCTTCTCTGCGTCTTCTGTATACGCAGGTGACGCTCTTTGCGCCGAGGCGCATGGAGCTTCTTGTGCAGTCCATGGCAACGTTGCCGCCGCCGATGACAACAACATTCTTTCCGCTGTAATCGGGCATTTCTCCGTCGCCGATTGCGCGCAGCATTTCAACGGCGGAAATTACTCCGTTGCCGTCCTCGCCCTCAATTCCGAGCTTGTTGTCGGTGTGGGCGCCGATTGCAATGTATGTTGCGTCAAAGTTTTCTCTGATTTCTTCAAATGTGATGTCTGTTCCGATGTTTACGCCGAGTCTGGCTTCAATTCCTGTTGAAAGAATCGAATCAATTTCGTCTTGAAGAATCTCTCTGGGGAGACGGTAACTCGGAATTCCGTAGCGGAGCATTCCTCCAAGGTACTTTCTCTTTTCAAAAACGGTAACCTTGTGACCCATGAGGGAAAGAAAATATGCCGCGGTAAGACCTGACGGACCGCCGCCGATAACGGCAACTTTTTTTCCTGTGGGCTTTGCGCAAGGCGGAACGGGAACCTTTCCTGCGTTGTCAACCGCCATTCTTTTGAGACCGCGGATATTGACTGCTGCGTCAACAAGTCTTCTGCGGCAGTGCGATTCGCACGGATGCTCACAGATGAGGGCGCAGGCAGAGGGGAAAGGATTGTCCTTGCGGATGAGGCGGACAGCGTCCTGATACCTGCCTGCCCTGACGAGGGCAATATAGCCGGGAATGTCAACATTTGCCGGGCAAAGGGAAACGCAGGGAACGGCTTTGTCAAAGCGGCAAAGGCAGGTTCCTTTAAGGTGAGCTTCATAGTCCTCTCTGAAACCGTTCAGACCGCGCAGAACCATCTGCGCCGCTTCATAGCCGATTGCACAGTCGGCAGTGGCGTTGATTACGCGGGCTGTTTTTTCAATAAGGTCAAGCGTGCTTTCGGTTGCGTCTCCGTCAAGAACGGTTTCAATCAGCCTGTGGAGCTGACCGAGACCCACACGGCAGGGCGCGCACTTTCCGCATGACTGACTGTGGCAAACACCCACAAAGGCGGCAGCCATGTCAACGGGACAAACACTGACAGGGTTGGCTTGAAGACGGCGCACAAGGTCGCCGTAGATTTCGTCAATAACCCCCTGAGCGCTTATCGGGGTCGGAATCGATAATCTGCTCAAAATATAATCTCCTCTCAATTTTTATGTCAGAACTACCACCGCAGAAAACACTTATAATGCAGCACATCAATTTTGACATAATTATACACATTGTACCATAATTCAGAATTTTTTTTGTGCTGTTATGGAATAATAGATGTAAAGAATTTTTTAAATAATCAATTATCCCGCCAATCGAATCTAAAAAGAGATTTTGATTTTTCGCTAAAAAGGAGATTTCCCTGAACAAACAACCGCCGCTCGGCATATGCTGAGCGGCGGTTGTTTGCTGATTATTGAAAACTGTGTCAGTCAAGGAGATACAGACCGGATTGAAGCCAGACGAACTCGCGTGAGCCGACGTTGATGTATTTATACACTTTTTCATTGAAAATGCGGTAGTCTCTGACTGAGTTTGTAAGAATGTTCAAAGTACGGATTTTCTTTGACGCCTGGTTGCATATATAGAGAATGTTATCCATTAGCGAAACGGAGCAGGGACGTTCAAAAGCCGTGGTTTCGCCTCCGCCGACGCGAAGAAGAATTCTGCCCTCACGCGGCGAATATTTTATTACTGCATTTTCTCCCGGAACTGCACACCAGACATATGAGGAATCAACCGCAATATCGCTGACGGGTGAACCGTGATATGTAAGAAGCGAGGAGACATTCAGAGAACCGTCCGTGTTGAAAATGTTGTATTCACCGTTGGGGAACACAGTCATGATTTTGTTGTCGTTGAGAACACCCACATCGCAGGAGACATAATCGCCGAGCTGGTCTGCAATTTCTTCATATTCAAAGCCGAACTTGATTTTGAGATAGACGCTCTTTTTTATTCTTACGAATTTATCGTTGACTGCGTCGTAGCCGTAAAAAAGCGCTTTGACCCTTCCGTCCGCAGACTGCCCCTTGGCAGCGAGAACAAATCCTTTTTTGAATGGTGTGATGTTCAGTATCTCGCCGGAAAAAATGTTGTCCATATATATTCCCCTTACAGCCTTATCATTATATCACAGCTATAATACAATATAATATCCGGCAGGTCAAGAGGAGAAAAGACGATAATATCAGATTGCAAAGAAATGCTTTGCATATCCGCAGACATGTTTCTTCATAATCTGCACAACGGTCCAAAACATTGACAGTTTGCGCCCCGGAAAAAGAGAAAAAGGTACTGTTGCAAAAGCAATCAAAAACAGCGCGTTCTTGATTTTCTCAAAGCTTTTTTAAAGGCGAAAATCTTTTCTCTTTTCGGTTGACAAAACGTGACGATTGAAGTACAATAGCGATGTATGAACTGAATACCAATATGTGAGACATATCTATGGAGATTTGAGAATAGAGATGATCCCATCGGTGCACCGCAGGGGGAAGGTTATACCCTTCTTCGGTGGCGGTGGCATTTTCTGTTCTCTTTTTTTGTTGGTTCATAATTGCAGTTTTCTGCGATTCATTTATTAAGGAGGATACGAAAAATGCCGGGAAAATACGTTCTTGCTCTCGATCAGGGCACAACAAGTTCAAGAGCCATTGTTTTTGACAAGCACGGCAACATTATTGCCAAGGCTCAGAATGAATTCGATCAGATCTATCCGAAAGCAGGCTGGGTTGAACATGACCCCCTCAAAATCCTTTACAGTCAGATCACTTCAATCACCTCAATTCTCAATTCGGGTGAGGTCAACGCAAAGGACATTGCCGGAATCGGAATTACCAACCAGCGCGAAACCACTATTCTCTGGGACAGAGCAACGGGCAAGCCCGTTCACAATGCAATCGTGTGGCAGTGCAGAAGAACTGCCGACATGTGCGAAAAAATCAAAGAGGATAAGGAGCTTTGCGATTATATCACCGCTCACACCGGTCTTATCATTGACGCTTACTTTTCCGCAACAAAGATCAAGTGGATTATCGACAACGTTCCCGGCGTGAAGGCACTCGCTGACGCAGGTCAGCTGCTTTTCGGCACCGTTGAAACATGGCTCATCTGGAACCTTACCGGCGGCCGCGTTCATGTCACCGATTACTCAAACGCGTCAAGAACAATGCTCTTTGACGTTGACAAGCTTTGCTGGGACGAATATCTTTGCGAAAAGCTCGGCGTTCCGATGAACATTCTTCCCACACCTGTTCCGTCAAGCCAGGTTTACGGCTGGGTTGCAGGCGGAATCATCGGCATTGAAGAGCTTGAAGGCGTACCCATCTGCGGCGCAATCGGCGACCAGCCCTCCGCCCTTTTCGGACAGGCATGCTTCAAGCCCGGAATGGCAAAGAATACATACGGAACAGGCTGCTTCCTGCTCATGAACACAGGAAATAAGCGTGTTGAGTCAAAGAATAACCTTCTCACCGGCGTTGCATGGAGCCTCGGCGGAGAGACAACATATTCAATTGAAGGCAGCGCCTTCAACGCAGGCTCGGTCATCAAGTGGCTTCGTGACGAGGTTCAGCTTATTGACAGCCCCCGCCGCTGCGACGAGCTTGCCGAAAGCG
>JAEDIL010000030.1 GCA_016292455.1 Clostridiaceae bacterium | reverse complement strand
TGCAAGACTGCCTGAGAAAGAGCAGACTGTCATTCCGGCGTAACCGATTGCGGCAACTGCAAGCGAAACCTGATATGCGCGGCGCTTTGACATATATTTTGTAAGAACAGGAAGCAGCAGCATACCGACAACCGAACCGATTGCCGAAGCAGTGCTGAAAGCCGACTGCTTTTTAATATCACCGACAACAACGTCAAAATAATATGTTGCAACGCCTGAGGTGAGATACCAGCCGGCATTGGAAATCATTGCAAAAAGCATAAATATCAAAAGCTGATCGTTGCTTCTGACAATTTTGATTGCCTTTGAAAAGCTGAACTTCTCTTTTGAGGTTGAGGTCACCCTTTCCTTTGTTGTTGCAACACAGATCAGGGCAAAAATAATAAGGCAGACTGAGCAGATGAGTGCGCAGAAAAAGAAGCTGCGCTCATCAGAAACCTTTACATATTCCTTTTTGTTCTCGTCGAAAACAGTGGTAACGCTGAATGCTGATATGAGAAGAGGCGCACCAATCGTAACAAGACCCTGGCCAATTCCCGAAAAAGCTCTTGCAACGGTTGAGATAAGATTACGCTCCTTCGGGTCGCTGGTAAAAGACGGAACCATTGACCAATACGGAATATCGGCAAGAGTGTTTGTCATTCCCCAAAGGATATAGGTAATTGCCACATAAACGCAAAGACCTGCTCCGGTAAGCTTGAAAGGATTGCTGAAAAGAAAAACAAGAACAATCGCATTCAGAGACGCTCCTGTCAGAATCCACGGGCGGTACTTGCCCATTTTTGTGTGGGTATTGTCAACAATCGTGCCCATCATCGGGTCGTTGATTCCGTCCCACAGTCTCGCAATGGGAGTAAGAATCAGCAAAAAGACATTGCTGACTTTCATGGTGGTCAGATACTTGGCAAGGAATGAATAAAACATTCCGTAGCTGAGGTCAAGACCTGTCGCGCCGACTCCGTAGCCGAGCTTACCTTTGATAAATTTCAAAGCATTCATTTTTTATTCTCTCCTTTGACGACTTCGTCATCATCATTTTATCAGTAGTCATATTATTGATACGGCGGGAATATTTCTGAACTCCTGCTCCCCTTTTTCCGGAGTGCAAACGCAGAAAAAGTAGTTACCTGACTGTCTGACCGAGTAGCAAAGGTCATCCTTTTCAAAGTAGTTTTCCATACACTCAGCCGAATAATCAAGGGTTTTAAGTTCAAACGCAATGCCGACACCGGTCTGCTTTAAGTAGCTTTCCTTAATTGCCCAGAGACGGGTGAAATAGGAATCGGAATCATTTTCTCTTTCCCCTCTTTCAATCTCGCTTTCGCAAAAGACACGTCTTTTTACACGTTCGGAAAAGATACTCTTTTTCTGGACATCAACACCTGTTTCGTACTTTCCTGAAACAGCCGCACACACCATGCTGCCGCTATGGCTGAGATTGAAAAAGACATCGCCGCCTTCAAAGCAGGGCTTTCCTCTTTCGGAAAAAGTCAGCGGCAAAAAGCTGTCTGAAGAACCCATTTTGAGCGCATACCTCAAAAGCAGCCACGCAAGCGTTGTCTCCCTTTTTGCCCGTTCATTTCCGGTTTTCTCAACCCACTTTTGCTTTTCCTCCGGAAGAAGATGCAGACGGCTTTCAAAAAAAAGCGGATCAAGCCCGTCAAGGCTCGTATAAAAAACCATCAGTTGTTTTCAGGTCCGTTCTGCGGCTGCTGGGACTGCTGAGGCTGCTGCTGCGCGTTCCAGTATGCCTGTGTGTTATAGTTCTGCTGCGCGTTGTAATTCTGCTGTCCGTTCTGCTGATAATAGCCGTTTTCAATTTCACAGCGGGGCATTACGGCAGCACAGACAATATATACGCCAAGACCATAACCGAAAACAAGGAACGAGAAGACAAACACAAGTCTTACAATGGTTGAATCAATTGAAAAATATTCTGCGATGCCGCCGCAAACACCAAACAATCTTTTGTCGGCGCTCTTTTTGAGGCGCTTTGATGTGTTGTTGAAAAGCTGATAATAGTTTTCCGGTGCTTTCGGAATGACAAGCGCAACGATAAAATAAATAAAGAGAGCCGGAATAACCGCTGTTAAAAGCGAAACTGCCGAAACAATTATTCTGACCAGAGTCGGATCAATATTAAAATAATCCGCAATTCCGCCGCAGACGCCGCAAAGCTTTTTATCCGGGCTTGTGTAAAGCTTTTTTTCCATAATAATCACCTTTCTGTTATAAACCTTATTTTTATCCTCCACGCAGAGGAGTCATTACAAAATTATTTATGCCTTTCCTCACACGCTTTTATTGTGTTCTCCATAAGAACGGCAATCGTCATTGGACCGCAGCCTCCGGGAACCGGCGTGATATATGACGCCTTATTGCTGACGGAATCGAAATCAACGTCGCCGCACAGCTTTCCGTTTTCAAGCCGGTTTATGCCGACATCAATAACAACCGAATTTTCTTTAACCATGTCTCCGGTAATAAAACGCGGCTTTCCGACAGCAGAAACAAGAATATCGGCCGAGCGGCAGATTTCCGCAAGATTCTTTGTCTTTGAATGGCAGACCGTCACGGTAGCATTCGCTTTCAGCATAAGCGCAGCAAGGGGCTTTCCGACAATATTGCTTCTTCCGACAATAACACAACTCTTGCCGCTAGCGTCAATGTGATAGTTTTCAAGAAGCTTCATTATCCCTGCCGGGGTACAAGGCAAAAAGACTGCGTCCCCTGTCCAGAGCTTTCCGATATTCACATTGCAAAAACAGTCAACATCTTTCTGCGGGTCAATCGCTTCAATCACAGCCTTTTCATCAATATGACCGGGAAGCGGAAGCTGACACAGAATTCCGTCAACGCTTTCGTCCTTGTTGAGCCGTTCGATCAATCCGATAAGTTCCGATTGAGAGGTCTTTTCTTCAAGGGCATATTCAAGAGACCTGATGCCGACGAGAGCACATTTTTTCTTCTTGTTGTTGACATACACCCTTGACGCGGGATCATCGCCGACGATAATAACGGCAAGACAAGGCTCAACGCCTTTTTTTGCAAGCGCCCCTGCCCTCAGCCTGACCTGCTCACAAACCAGCAGAGATGTTTCCTTTCCGTCAATTATCTTCATCATGTATTACCTCTTCCGTTTCTTCTGTAACAGCAGCTTCTTCCCCGGAAAGCTTTTCGGGATTGCCACCGCGTTTTGAAACAATCTTTCCGTCACGGATAACAACGCCCTTTGCCCGCTTTTTCAAAGTTTTTCTTTCTGCTTTGAGTTTTTCCTCTTTGAGTTCTTTTTCACTCTTGGGCGGGAAAAAGTCGACGCCCTCAATCGGTTTCGGGTGCTTTGTGAATTTAATATAAAGAGCAATCAGAAGCACAAGGCAAACAAGCATGAGAACAGCGGAAAGAAGCTGAGAAACCCGAATTGAAGAATTACCGATATAAAGCGAGTCTGAACGCAAACCTTCAACAACCATTCTTTCAAAGCCGTACCAGACGCCATAGCAAAGAAAAATCTGACCGCTGAATTTCCTGCGTTTTCTCATAATGATATATAACACAAAAAAACCGAGCAGACACCAGACTGATTCATAGAAAAATGTCGGGTGAACGTACAGGTTGTTCTGAGCAATATATTCTTTTACGTTTCCGACATTATCAAGACCGAAGTACGCAGCGTTCCTTGAAATATAGTCGGCAACGGTGTCGCTCATCATTCCCCAGTTTGCATTGGTTATCGAACCGAACGCTTCCTGATTTGCATAATTTCCCCAGCGTCCGATTCCCTGACCGATGAGCAAACTCATTGAAACCATATCAATCAGGTTGAAAAAGTTGAGCTTTTCAACCTTACAGACAATGAATGCGGCAAGTATACCGCCGATTATTCCGCCGTAAATTGCAAGACCGCCCTCCCAGATTTTGAAAACTTCCGAAAGGTGCTGAGAGTAATAGTCCCATTTGAAGGCAACATAGTAAAGCCTTGCGCCGAGTATTCCTCCGATAGTTCCGAAAAGCAGAACGTCAATCATCTTATCAAGATTGATTTTCCATTTCCATGCAATTCTTCCGCCGAAAAGAACAGCGAGAAGAAAACCGAAAGCAATTATTGCACCATACCAACGAACAGACGTAAATCCGAGATTAAGTGTGTTGGAAACGGTGAATTCCTTTGCTATTCCGGCGAATTTTACCAATACGGTTTGTGCTTCCATCCGGGACGCACCTCCTTAAATTGATTGGGCAAATGCAATAATAACGGGCATTGTGACAACTGAAAACAGACTGACAAGTGCAACGGTCCTAGAAGCCAGACCGGTGTCGCGGTCAAATTTCGTTGCAAACATGAAAGTATTATTTGCCGAGGGAACGCATGCCGTAATTGCAAAGGCGGTAAGCAACGTTCCCGTAACACCGCAAAGACGGAAAATGCCGATGCAGGCAAGCGGCATCAGAATCAATTTGAAAAGCGCAACAACGTAAATTCGCTTTTCCGTGAATACTGTTCTGAGATCAGTATTTGCAAGGTATGTTCCGAAAATGAGCATTGCAATAGGAGTGTTAATCTGCGAAAAATATTCAAGAGGCTTTGCAATAACCACCGGCAGTTTTACTTGCAGCAGAAAAAGCGGCAGACCTATAACTACGGAAATCACTCCAGGATTAAGAATAAGCTTTTTAATGTCCAGCTTTTCCTTTTTCCGGCTCATCAGCGAGATTCCATGAATAAACGTGATAACATTAAAAGCAATAACGCCGTTTGCACAATAGAAGACGCCTTCATCTCCGAGCACTGCCTGAGCTAACGGCAAAGCCATAAATCCGACATTGCCGTAAATACAGGCATACTTGAAAATCGGTCTCTCATCATTTTTCTTTCTGAAAAACGGAACGTTCAACAGAATTGCAATAATATGAAGCGCAAAACCGAGCAGCATTGAAATCAGGAACTTTTTGAGCGTTTCTTCATTCAGCTCAATTCCCACAAAAGACTTGACGAGCATGCAGACAACAATAAAGTACATCAGCAGGTCAACAAGCTTCCGTGCCGTTTTTTCGGTAAACAGACCTACCTTGTCACAGATAAAACCAACTGCAACCATAACATACAAAACAGCAACCTGCTCAGCGGCTTGCTTTACATTTTCAAGAAACAATTCCGGACTCCTTTTCTTCTGTCTCCGGCGATGAACATGTATTTTTCAGCCTGAGAACAAGAACAACAACAAAAACTGCGAACACAAGGTCGGCAAGACAGAACGGGTAGTTTGCAGTAATGTATTTGTTCCCGTCAACAATTGTAAATATAAGCCTTGAAACACTCAGAACAAGAGCAATCAGCGCGGCAGGCAAACCAAGACCCGCAAGACGCCAACGGGAATCGTCAGAATAAATGTGGCTTGCAACCTGAGCAAACGCCATGAAAAACAGCGTCATGAACGCACCCATGCACAGTTCAAGGAACAAATCCGAAACGCGAAGAAAGCTTATTCTTCTGACAAACAGATTAAGCAGACGGCATGCTGCCCAGCCGACAGGCATAAGCGCAAGCACCTTGTTCTTGGAAGTGTCAGCATCAGCACGTTTGAGTGAGCCGGAAAGCGAGACGAAATACAAGCCGGAAAGGACGCCGAACACACCTCTGAGAAGCGTCGGTATCGCGCCGGAAATCATCATGCTTTTAGCAACCGAATCAACAATTCTGGTGTCCTGAGCCGTAGCATACGCATTGAGAAGACTGAGCGCGCCGTCAAAAAACAAAACAAATGCAAAGACGAGCGTAACGGCATAAAAGCCTTTGCTCTTGCATTTTTCAAGCCGGACTGCGCTGCTCTCCTTAGAAAGGAAAGAGATTACGGCAATTGAAAAGCAACTGACAAAAAGCAGAACAAAAAATGCAACAACAAAGAAGTCTCTTTTTGTGTAAAAACCGGTTGCGGAGTCAATAACAGTCGCAATCTGAATGCACCTCAAAGCTGTCAGAACCACGGCAGCACCCGAAAAAACAACAAGTGACTGCAAATAACCCAGCTTTGGGTTGTTCTCCTTAATCTTCATCGATCTCTTCCTCTCCGTTCAATAACCTTTCCTCGGTCGGAATGTATGCAGCTGAGGAGTGATAGTTTTCTATTCTTTCGTCAATAGGTATATACTTCTTCGGAACAGAAACACTCTTGTAAGCCGGTCTTATTATTCTGTTTCCGGTCAGGATTTCTTCCATTCTGTGAGCGGACCAGCCGACTATTCTTGCCGCAGCGAAAAGCGGTGTGAAAAGGTCCTCGGGTATGCCGAGTATTTTATAAATAAGGCCGGAATAAAGGTCGACATTTGCACAAAGAGGCTTGCTCTGCCCTTTAATCTTTCTGAAAAGCTCCGGGGTAAAGCGTTCAATCATTTCAATCATCCGGAACTCTTTCTCATACTCCGTACCTTTTGAAAACTCGGCAGCCTTGCGTTTGAGGATTACAGCCCTGGGATCGGAAAGAGTGTATACGGCATGTCCCATTCCGTATACCAGACCGGTGCCGTCGCCGGCTTGCTTGCGGATAATTTTTTCAAGATATGCTTTTACCTGCTTTTCGTCTTCAATATTCTCAATATGCTCCTCCATATCGCGAATCATACGGCAGACTTTGAGGTTTGCACCGCCGTGACGGATACCTTTAAGCGAACCGATTGCAGCGGAATATGCCGAGTAGGTATCAGTTCCGGCAGACGAAAGAACGCGGCAGGTAAAGGTTGAATTGTTTCCGCCGCCATGTTCCGCGTGGAGCATAAGACAGATGTCAAGAAGCTTTGCTTCCTCATCCGTGTATTTTCTGTCGGCGCGAAGTGAGCGAAGAATGGTCTCTGCGGTTGAAAGATTATGCTTTTCCGGATGGAAGTAAAGACTCTTTCCATAGTATTTCAGTCTCTTAACCTGATAGGCATAGCAGACAATAAGCGGAAGCTGCGCGATGAGCTGAATACTCTGGCGCAGAACATTCTCAGGTGAACGGTTCTCAGGATCTTCGTCAAATGAATAAAGAATAAGAATGCAGCGCGCAAGATTGTTCATAACATCAACTGAGGAGTTTTTCATCATGACGTCCTCAATAAAGGTTTCCGGCAGCTCGCGGCAGACGTCAAGAGCGTTCCTGAAAAACTGGAGCTGATCTTTTGTCGGAAGCGAGCCGAAAAGAAGAAGATATGCAACTTCTTCAAAGCCGAAGCGGTTTTCCCTTTCGCAGGCTTCAACAATATGGTTGATGTTGACGCCGCGGTATTTCAGAACGCCTCTTTTCGGAACTCTTTCGCCGTCATCGATATAATAGCCTTCAACACAGCAGATTTTTGTTAGACCAGCCATAACACCGGTGCCGTCCGGGTTTCTGAGTCCCCTTTTCACTCCGTACTTCCAAAAACTTTCGGGGTCAATCTGGCTCTTGCGCTCAATTTTTTCGCATATTTTTTCAAGTACGTCGGGTGATATTGGATTGATTTTCTCGTGCATTTCGTACCCCCTGAAAACTGATTTTGTAATTACCCTTTATTTTATATCATAATATTTACAAAGTCAATATATAATGTACCTTAAAAAAAGAGAGGTAAAAGAATGAAGCTGTACATAATACTGACAATTCTACTGACACTCGGCGCGGCTCTCACACCGTTTGTTTCTGTTTTCAACCACGAAAAACCGCAAGCCGTTCAGACAGAGCAGTTTGAGCCGGAGAGCGAATCAGCCGCAGAGGAAGCACTTGAAAAGGAGCCTGACACAAGCCCTGCGACAATAAAAGTTCTGAGAACCGGCTCCGGTAAAATTGTTGAAAAAGAGATTTTTGAATATGTTAAAGGCGCTGTCGCTGCCGAAATGCCGCCAACCTACGAAAAAGAAGCTCTCAAAGCACAGGCTGTTGCCTGCTACACTTATGCGCTGTGGCTGAAAGAGAATTCGGAGTCCTTCGACGTAAGCGGCGCAGATGTTTCGGACAGCCCGATATATCACCAGGGATTTCTTGACGATGACGAGCTGAGGGACAAGTGGGGCGAAAAGTTTGAGGAATACATGACGGCAATATCAGAAGCCGTGAGTGCAGTTATCGGAGAATACCTCGAATATAACGGCGAGCCGATTATGGCTTGCTATCATTCAATATCAACCGGCAAAACAGAAAGCGCAGAAAATGCATGGGGAACAGATGTACCGTATCTTCAGAGCGTGCGTGCGGACGGGGACATACTTTCTCCCGACATTGACTCTTCAATTACACTTTCCGACGAACAGTTCAGAGAGGCGGCGCAAGCGCTTGAAGGAGCAGAGCTTTCGGAAAACAGCAAGGAATGGGTTAAAAAGCCGGATGCAACCGACAGCGGTTATGTGACAAAAATCAGCATCGGCTCAAAAGAATTCAGCGGTTCGGACGTAAGAAGCGCCTTTTCACTGAAAAGCCCGGCATTCACAATAAAAAAGACCGAAAAAGGCTTCCTCTTTTCCGTCAAGGGATACGGTCACCTTGTCGGAATGAGTCAGTATTCTGCCGATTATATGGCAAGGCAGGGCTCGGACTATAAAGATATTCTTTTGCACTTTTACAAAGGAGCCACACTGATTAAAAGTCAGGCGTAGCTGCCGTATTCAGTGCAGAGCGAAAAATCAGTATGAAAAAAGCCATAATTCGCTAATCCGGAGAAGCACTCCCGAAACAGCAATTATAGCTTTTTATGTATACACAAATATTCTTATCATTGTCCGAATTCGCAGACCCGTTCACAATTCAATTGTTCGCGTTGAGAACAGTTCAATTTCTCTTGAATCATGACTTGTGAAAATAATGAGCCTTTTTGAAAAGTGCTTGCAAAGCATTTTCATAATTGATTCTTTAAGCTCTTCATCAAGTCCTTTGAATGCTTCGTCAAGAATAAGAATATCCGGTTCAAAGGCAACGGCTCTTGCGAGAGCCACACGGCGGCACATTCCTCCGGAAAGCTCGGAGGGAAGCTTTCCGAGGCTTTCTTCAAGACCGAAAGCAGCCAGCCATTCAACTGCCGTCTCCTCATCGGAAACCAGTCTGACATTTTCCTTTGCCGTTGCCCACGGGAGGAGCCTGTCCTCCTGAAAAACAACGCCGAACCTTGGCGAACCGTCCGGCAGAATCAGTCCGCTTTCAGGCTTTTCCAACGAGCAAAGAAGTCTGAGGAGCGTCGTTTTTCCTTTGCCGGATTCACCCTTGATGCAAACGCGCTCGCCTGCTTCAAACCGTGCCGAAAAATTGTGAATAATCTCATTTTCACCGTATGAAAAGCAAAGATTTTTACACTCGATCATTATTTCGCCTCCCTTTTTATCTTGCCAAGGAGGAATACAATAAATCTTTCAAGAATAACGCTGAGAACAATGACAACTATTGTCCATGCAAACAGGTCGGCAGTTTCGATGTTAATTTTTGAACGATAGAGATTATATCCGACTGACGAGCGCGGCATGGCAATGACCTCAGCCGCAACGCCTGCCTTCCACGCAAGACCGATTGCCGTGGTACAACCCGCAGCAAAATACGGCAAAACAGAATGTATATATATATTCTTAACGATGCTGAGCCTGCTGAGAGAAAAAGCTTTTGCCATTTCCAGAAGTCCTTTGTCTGTGTTCACAACAGCCTCGCTCACGTTCGCCCAGATAATCGGAAAAACAATTAAGAAAGTTATGAAAACCGGTACTCCGTCCTTTTTGATCCACACGAGCGCCAGAATGATAAACGAAGCAACGGGCGTTGCCTTTACAAGGCTGATAAGCGGATAGAGAAGAGTTTTCAGAAACGGAACGGCAACAGTCAGAACAGCGCACAGCGTTCCCAGCAGCACGCCGGAAATATAACCTGTGCTTATCCGAAGAAAAGTCATGCCGATGCTTTGCCAGAAATATGACTCCCGGACAAGCACGAGCATTTTGCCGGCAACCTGCGCCGGTGAAACAACAAGAATTTCTTTTCCGACGAGCATAAACACACCTTGCCATACCCCTGTCCAGAACAGGAGTACGGCAAGAAAAACAAGAACCTTTTTCAGTTTTCCGTTCGTTGTTTTATCCGACATAGTAAAGCTCTGCTGAGGGAAGTTCACCGCCGACAGACTTGGGATCGGCATCGAAATAGACCTTGTAGTTTGCGTCGGCAACAGATTTCATCTGCTCACCGTCAATGAAAACAATGTTGCAGCGGGAAACAACGCCCTGCGCTTTTTCAGTCTTTGCAGCGTCTGCTTTCTTTTCGGAAAGGCTTGAATCAACTGCAAAAATCGATGCGTCAACAATACCCTTTGCAGAAAGCTTTTCGCTTCCCGAAGTCGGGTCAAGATTAAGGTTTTCAACACTCGCCTTGTTATCGGCAATAAACTGCTTTACACCGTCCGGATTCTTTTCAACAAAATCCGTTCTTGCAATTACGCAGCCCATTGCCAGCTCGGTATCAGGGTTGACCTTTTTCCACTCATCGGTGAGGCTGACGGCTGTCTTAACATTTTCGTTCTTTGAAGTTGCAACCGAAACAAACGGTTCGGGAAGAACGGCAACCTGAACATCGCCGGAAATCAGCTTCGCAGCAAGTTCGCTGTGTTCGGAAAGATATTCAACTTTGACATCGTTTTCAAGGCTGTTTGCTTTAAGGAGATGGTTGATTATGTACTCCGGAGTTGCTCCCTGACCTGTTGAGTATACTGTTTTTCCTTTGAGATCGGCAAGCGAAGCAATTTCAACACCGTTGGTTACAACATAAAGAACACCGAGGGTATTTATACCGAGCATTCTGACACCGCCGTTGGTCTTTTTATAAAGATTTGCAGCAAGATTGAGCGGACAGGCAGCAATGTCAACCTCAGCGTTTGCGACAAGAGACACAACCTCCGTGGGATCGGATATGAGCTTCACGTCATAGTTTGAATTGTCCATGAGGTCAACCATGCCCATACCTGTGGGTCCTTTGATTGCAGCAACTTTGATTTTTTCGCCGGTATAAGCGGCAGTTGCGTCGGAAGGGGCTGTTGTGGATTCATCCGATGAACCGGAGCAGGCAGCTAACGCGAACAGCATTATTGCCGCGAGCGCAAGCGCAAGAATTCTTTTTGCGTTTTTCATGATTTAATCACCTTTCATTTTCATAAAAATATTTTGCATTTCAATCATCATAAGAAGTTGAAAAAACAATGATTACTGAATAAAGCCTTTCAGCGCTTCTTTATCAATCAGACGGATATACTTACCGTCACGCTGAACAGCGTTGCCGAGTTCAAGTGCATCAAATGCGCGGTAGAGCGAAGCGCGCCCGATGTCAAGCGACACAGCGAGCTGACTCATTGAGCGGTCCAGCTCGTATGTTTTGTAATCGGCAAAGCAGGAAAGAAGATAGTTGGCAAGTCGGCTTTCTGCCGTTCCGCCGGTAAAATTCACAATTCTTTTGTTCAAAAACAGAATTCTTTCGGAAAGGTAGCGGATATAACTGACAGAAAATGTTGTGTCAAGCTGCATGATCTTGACAATAACGCTCTTGTCAATGTAAAACACCCGGGTGTCCTTTGTTGCAACAATCTCGTTGACGAAGTAGTCACGGCCGGAAAAGAGCGCTGCACAGCCGAAAAGAGAGCCGTCCGAAAGTTTGCTGATTATTACACCGTTCTCGCTTTTGAGCACCTTCGCACCGCCGCGGACAATATAACCGATTGCGAAACGGAAATGCTCCGCCGAATAAATGACGTCTCCCCGCTTGTAGTCCACAAGGAAAGTTTCATCGCAGGAAAGCATATTTTTCAGGAACTCGGGAGAAAGCGAAGAAAAAAGGTCAAGCTTCAACAGTTTTTCAACAAGCTTTTCACTCACCGTCATAACGTTCCGCCTCCGCAAAATGTCTCATTTGATACATTGTGTCGTTATTATATCATCAGTCAGACAAGTTGTCAAGATATTTTCAACTCATTCACAAATCTATAACAATTATTTTTCACGAATACACAGTAAGGCTTTTCGTCTCAAATTTACATACTTAAAAATTAGCATTTCCCGTACCCGATGTGCGGAATTTACAATATGGATATAACAATTATAATTGATAAATATCATATTATTTTAACTACATTTTATCGCCCATAACGCCGGTTGTTTTTGATTTAGCAATTAAATCAATTCATTCAGGTAATAATAGATAATTTTTTTTATTCTTTCTTGTCTGTCTCTTGACAATGTACTATTCACAATTATATAATTTATCCGGCATATTTTTTTAAATTATGTCACATTGTACATTTTTAAGGTTTGAAAAAAATAAAGGAGTGATTTGTTTGAAAAAAACATCAGTCAAAGCAATTGCGCTGTTCATGGCTGCTCTTATGATCGTTTCGGTCTTGCCGGTCAACATAGCGTTCGCCTCGGTGGAAATTCCCGATCTGCTTGAAGGTGACAAAGCGTTTATCAGCGCACTGTCTTTCACAGAAGACAAAACTACAGAGTCGGGATATTCCATCAACACAGGTACCGGACCGTGGGACGAAGATGACGAACCGGGAAACGACAGTTGTGCAACAAACAACATCGTCCGTACCTATGACTCGGTAACATACGAAACTTATTTTATGACAGACCTGCACAATGCTACTGTTGAAGAAGGTATCGCAGGATACAAGGAGGGTACAGTATACTTTGAGTATATCATTCCCACCTCATCCGATAAAGCCGTTTTTGATACCGAAGCAATGGGCTGGCTCTTTGCAAACAAGCAGATCACATTCGAGGTTGCCGAATCCGAGCTGGACGGCAAAGCATGTCAGATTCTGAGAGGCAGCTACCTCCTGTCACCGAACGATTCAAACCCATCGGCTATCGGCGCCAGTTATAACACTGCAAATATTGTTATCAGAATTCTCAACATGCCTGACGGCGACATGTTTCAGCCGATTTTCACAATGTGGCTCGCCGGCAACCCTGTAAAAACAACATATAAGAATCAATCCTCTCAGTCAGGCGGAATACCTGAAAGCATTGTGTATAACAGCGAGTACAATTGTGACGAACACAGATATAACGGAAAGTGCGACTGTGTGTATAAGAGCATCGCAGCGCCTCCCGTTACAGTTTCTGCTGCCCCCAATTATAATGTTCAGCTCCGGAAATCAACTCACAATAATAACATTCTGCTTGGCTCTTTCGACTTTTCAACCGGAAACGAAAAAGCCGCCAACAAAGATGCCGGTATTGTTAACGGACGTATGCACGGATTCGGCATCACTCTCCAATTAAAATCCCAAATTCCCGATAAGGGAATCAGAGGCGTTGAAATGCCGGACGGCAGCGACATCACCTTTGATCTGAAGCTCAAAACCACGCTTACAAAGCCAAACGGAACTGTTGTTGACAGCAACGTTATCGATGAAGATTTCCGCGCTTTGTTCTGGAGCGGCGACGAAAATATGCCGGGTGAATTCAACTCCGACGGCAGAAAAAACTGCACCGCAAGCACTCAGATTCTGGATGTTGCTCCTTATAACAGAGATACTGACGGAAAGTATGAAATTGAAAAGGATTATTCCAGATGTAAAAACGGCGGCACATGGTCGTTCGTTGTTGATGAGAAGGATCCTTCAATTATTCACGTCACAGTGTCCGGCTATGAGGCTGATATGAAAGCGTTGCCATACTGCAATGTCAATCAGAGCTCTTCATCCAATGTTTATTACAATCCGAAAGAAGCCGGCAGACAGTTCTGGAATGTAAAAACCGCCTGCATAAGCGCCGGCAAGGTATGGGTAGTTCAGCCCTATTACGATTCCGAAGGTCTCCATCTCAGAGACTATTACGGCTCCGGCACCTGCAATACTTCTCTTGAAGATATTAATCTGCAAGCGCTCCGCTCACCGTCGGCTGCAATAACACAAACGCCGACTGGGCAATTTCCGGTCAGGATATAGGTCTTTCAGTTGCAACTTCAAGCAACGGAGCCGAGGGCACAAAAACAGCTGTTGCAATCAGCAATATGATTAAATTTGACGACGCATTCTTTGAGCCCAAAAGCACATCAGGCGGAAGTCTGACAAAACCCGGAGTCATTCCCCCGTTCAAAACAACAATAAGACGTGTTTTCTGGGGTGCAAAGCCGGATAAAACAGGCTGGGATCACAAGGGACTTCTGCCGGACGAGGATGGATATGATTATGATATGCTTGCCCATACATCAGACGACCTTATCTGGTTTGAATCACTTGACGAGCTGAAAGAACAGGGATATGTTCCGGTTGCCTGCTATTTTGAACAACTCGGTCTGAATAGTGATATAAACGGAATTTCCAACACTCTCTACGGAAATGTTCTCGGAACAATAAAGCCGGGCTGCAAGGAAAACTATGCATATTTGCTTACCTGCGAAGCCTATATCTGGAACAAGGAAGACGTTGCAGATTATGCAGCCGCTTATTATGACACGACCATTTCAAATCTGACCAATGAGCAGTATGACAGCTATGTAAAGAGCGAGGAGTTCTATACAAGAGGAAGCAACAAGCGTCTTGACAGCTTTGACGCTCAGCCTCACTATTGCTTTAACTCGAAGCAAAACTCAAACTTCTTCAAGAGCATTAAGGCAGTATATGTTGACGGCATCTATACAAAAGGCTCCAATGCCCCCGGATACATTGACTCCTGCTACGTTATTCCTTTCAAGGCAAAGATAACAAAATCTGTTGCCCAGACGAATAACGACGCTGAAAAAACAATCAAAAAAGTGTATGACGTCGGACAAAATCAGCGTGTTGTTGATTATGTTCTCAATCCGAGTATTTCTCTTGTGCCCGGTGCCGGAGATTCCAACCTCGATATTGTGAAAACAACAGTTGAAATCAGGGATACCCTCCCGGCAGGTCTTAGCTACATCATCGGCTCTGCCGTATATGACAGGCAGGGAGATAAGACATACATTCAGGATGACACATGGCAGAAAAAGGGAACGGTTGAAGGCGCCGAAAATTTTGCGCCTACCGTAATAAACAACAGTGACGGAACAACCGACCTTATCTGGATCATGAAAGATGTTGAAATTGATCCTAACGTAGCCAACATAGACCTCGGCCTGATTTACTTCTCAGCAAGCATCGGAACTCCCCTGGACGAGAGCACGGACGTTGACAATCAGCAGCAGCTGGAAAACGTCGTCCGAATTCACACTGAAAAAGACGTTAACTGCGAATACAGACGAGAAAACGAAAACTATGCCGTCGCTGCCATCGAAGTATTGAAGCAGACAGGTGTATCGATCGTCAAACAAGCCGATTGCGACACCATCGATAAAGGACAGCCGATAGGTTACACCATGCACATCGGTAACAACAGCGGCACAACTATTTCAAACGCAATCATAGTTGACCATTTTCCGTATAGCGGCGACAGCCGTGGCAGTCATTTCAGCGGTGACGTCTATGTAACAAAGTTTGCCGCAGTTACAGACGATAAAGACTTTTATAACAGTTTCGACTATTATTATACAACAAATACAGATTTCAGAGACAAATCCAGCATGGATTACATCAATGAAAACTACACTTCCGAGGACTTTGAAAAGAACCCGGATTGGATTCGCCTCAATGTCTCTGCAGGAAATCAGAAGGATTCCCTCTTCACCAACCTTCCGTCTGCCTCAGAACAAAAGGGAGACAAACAGATTGTCAGTATTGTCGCCGTCGGCGACCTGCACGCTAATGAGACGCTCAAGCTCAGAGTTGAAATCAGTGCTCCCGGCACACAGGCGAAAGACAAGCTTGTAAACACCCTCACAAGAGGTCCGCTTGTTTCGGAATCAATTGTTCAAGTTGTTTCAAGAACTATTTCCGGATATGTCTGGCTTGACGAGAATTCAAACGGCAAGTATGACGGCGAAGAAGACAAAATGGATGAAATAACCGTTACTCTTTATGTCAAAGATGAAAACGGTGAATATGTACCGTACAAATACACCGATGTTTACGGTAACGTCATTGATGGCGTCGTCACTACCGGCAGCAGAATTGATATGACAAGCGGAAAGGTTGAAAAAAACGAAGACAGCGATTATGCCTTTGACAATCTTCCCGAAGGAACCTACCGGGTCGTTTTCAACGGAGAGCAATCAATTTCAGACATTGAAATGCCCTCTGCAAATTCGCTCAAAGGTTCTGAGAATTTTGAAGTAGAATGTATTCTCCCAATTGAAAAAACATCGATCACAATGACCAAGGCGTGGGACGACGAGGACAACCTTGACAAACTGCGCGGCGAATATGGTGTTACACTTTATGCTGACGGTGAACCGGCAAGCGAAGAGGTCATTCTCGGCGCCGATGAGCTCACCTACACCTGGACGGGACTCCCGATTTCCAAAAACGGCAAAGTTATAAACTACACAGTTGTTGAAACGACTGTTCCGAAAGGCTATACGCCCATTTATGACGGTCTGAATATCGTCAACAAACACGAGCCGGTCAAGGAATATCTTCCCGTTGTGTTCTTTGCTCCGGATAACATCAGCTTCTATCTTGCTGCGGGAATTACTTATTATGAAAGCCCCGACGGCGAAAGAAAGCACGTTTCAACCGGCGGATTTATTGACGGCTTCCATGACAGCACAACTATTTATGTTGAAAGAGGCACTGTAATCAAATTTACGAATAAGACGTATTTTACCAGCTATGAGGGCGATTATCTCACAGCAATCAAATCCGGCGAAAATGCTGCTTCTGCACTTCCGATGGTTGTTGAAGCTGACGATGAAGGATATTTCACCTTCCGGGTAACTGACAAATATTATTTCATCACGATGGTTCAATCGGTTGAAAATCCGGACACCGGTGAAAAACAGCCGTGGTATCAATTCATACTTGACCTGATTCAGAAGATTAAGGACTTTTTTGCGAACCTGTTCGGATAAAACTGAGTAGATTGTCACATATTACGCCGAAAGGAGAATTGATATGATAAAGAGAAAAAAGTTAATTTCCGTGTTGTTGTCCGCAATACTGGTTCTGACTTGTATTCCGTTCGCATCGTTTGCTGTTGACACTTGTGCACACGAATGGGACGACGGCGTCACCGTTTCTGATGCAACTTGTGTTCAGGACGGTTCAATTACCTACACCTGCAAATTATGTAATGAAACCCGTACTGAAATTCTGAAAGCGCTTGATCATGATTTTGACGATGCCATTGAAGAAAACGTGACAACCGTTCCGGCGAGCTGCACCGCAGACGGCTCGAAAACCGTAAAATGTTCTCGCTGTGATGAAACAAAAGTATCCGTAATTCAAAAGACGGGACATCTTGAATATTCAGATCCCGTTTGGACTTGGAAGGGTGACGAAAACGGCGCAACCGCTGTTGCGGCATTCACCTGCCTTGAAAACGACGATGTACAGACTCCCGTAGTTACTGTCACCGGCGAAATCACCACTCCTCCAACCTGCACTGAAACCAGCACGCTCACCTATACCGGCAAAACTACTTTCAGAGATGTTGAGTATACAAGCACATTTAAAGTTACCATTCCGGCAACTAC
>JAEDIL010000029.1 GCA_016292455.1 Clostridiaceae bacterium | reverse complement strand
CATATAACAAGCTTGGCGGTGTTTACTGTTCGGACAGCGAATTCCTCCAGACACAGGTTCTGCGAGACGAATGGGGCTTTGACGGAATTGTTGTCACCGACTGGGGCGCAGCCAACGACCGCGTCCGCGGCATTGTTGCCGGCAACGACCTTGAAATGCCCACCTCCGGCGGCTACAACGACAAAAAGATTGCTGACGCGGTCCGCAGAGGAAAGCTCTCTGTTGATGACCTTGACAAGTGCGTTGACAGACTCCTTGACCTTGCTTTCAAGTCTGAAAAGAGTCTCGGCGTTTATTCATACGACAAAAAGGCACACCATGAGCTTGCCAGAAAGGTTGCCGCTCAGTCAATGGTGCTCCTCAAAAACGAGGGCGGTCTTCTTCCGCTTGAAAAGGGTAAAAAGATTGCCGTAATCGGCGAGCTTGCCCGTTCTCCGCGCTATCAGGGAGCAGGCTCTTCACAAATCAACCCGACCGAGCTTTCCGACGCTTTTTCTCAGCTTGTCAGAGAGGGCTATCAGCCGCTTTATTCACCGGGCTACAACAAAAAGAGCTCCGCCGTTTCTCAGCTTCTTATCAATGACGCCTGCGCGCTTGCGAAAAAGAGCGACGTTGTTCTCCTCTTCATCGGTCTTACGGATGAATACGAAGCAGAGGGCTATGACAGAACCACTCTTGAACTTCCTGCCGCCCACAATCGTCTTGCAGAGGAAATCTGCGCTGTAAACGAAAACGTTGTTGTTGTTCTTTCCGGCGGCTCACCCGTAACAATGCCGTGGCTTTCAAAGGTCAAGGGACTTCTCAACGCTTATCTCGGCGGTCAGGCGGTCGGCGCAGCGGTCTGCGACATTCTCACCGGCAGGCAGAACCCCTGCGGAAAGCTTGCGGAAACCTATCCGCTTTCGCTCTCCGACACTCAGTGTGTCAACTATTATCCCGGAACCGTTATGACTACCGAATACAGAGACAGCGTTTACATCGGATACAGATATTACGATTCGGCAAAGAAAGATGTTCTGTTCCCGTTCGGCTTTGGACTTTCATATACAGACTTCAAGTATTCCGGACTTAAAATTTCAAAGAAAAAAATCAAAGATACCGATGAACTGACCGTTTCGTTCAAGGTGAAGAACACCGGTTCGGTTGCCGGCGCAGAAATTTCTCAGCTTTATGTTTCGGACGTTGAAAGCACAATTTATCGCCCTGCCAAGGAGCTTCGCGCTTTTGCAAAAACTTTCCTTGAACCGGGCGAGGAAAAGGAAGTCAGTCTGACCCTTTCAAAGCGCGCATTTGCATATTACAACGTGAATATACACGACTGGCACGTTGAAAGCGGCGAATTCGGAATTCTTGTCGGCGCTTCCAGCCGCGACATACGCCTTGAAGGCAAGGTGACGGTTGAATCCACCGCCGCCGACGTTGTTGTTCCCGATTACAGAGATGTTGCTCCCGAGTACTATACCGCTGAGGTTCAGACCGTTTCCGACGAAGCATTTGCGGCAGTTCTCGGACATGAAATTCCGCCGTGTGAACGCGGAACCGAGCCGTTCACACTTCTCGATTCGCTTGAACGCACGAAGAACTCCAAATGGGGAAGAATAATCAACAATGTCATTGACAAAGCTCTCAAAGCTGTTTTCAAGGAGAGCAACTCAACAACCGACATGGTCAAGGCAATGGCGCTTCAGATTCCGATCCGCAACTTTATCACAATGAGCAGCGGCGTTTTCACCGAGGAAATGGCAGAAGGTCTGCTCATGATTCTCAATGATGACCAGAGCACCGTAAAAGGCGCAGGCAAAATTCTTGCCGGTCTCGGCTCTGCAATTATGAAGCTGCCCGCTCTTCTCAAAATGGTATAAAACTTGTTCTGCGTAAAAATTACGGGGTATGCCTGTTGGCATGCCCCGTTTTGATTTTTGCAGTTCAGACTCAGTAGTTCTGCTGCTGTTCCTGCTGTTTGTTCTGCTGTTTGTTCTGCTGCTGGTTTTGCTGCTGGTTCTGCTGATTCTGCTGCTGGTTCTGCTGCTGATTCTGCTGCTGTTTATTCTGCTTAGCCATGGTTCAAAGCTCCTTTTCAAAAAAATTGCAACCGGTAACTTTCCGGTCTGTTTTAGTTTTTCCAAAAAAAGAGCGGCAATTCTGAAAGGCTCATTTTTATTCCGGAAAATATAAGAAAATCTTTTTTTAAAAATAATTTTTGAACTCACGTTCTTGAAGAGAGAAAAGACGCAGGAAGTCCGTAAATATAAAACTTGCCGGCAGCTTCGGAAAAGAAACTGCCGGCGAAGACATATACTGTTAATTGAAACTGTCAGACTTTGTCAGCCGAAAAAATTCCGAACGGACAAAGCGGTGACCATGCGTTGAAAAGCGCATTGCTGCTTTGCGCGGCTTCCGGTCTTGTGAGCAGGAGAGTGGCTTCCCTTTCGGAAAAGCTGAGCTCAGGCTCTTTTGCGGTTTCGCTCACGCTTACGCTGCCGTTTTTAAGCGTAACTTCAAGCGTTTCCTCCCCCAGCTTCAAAACGAGCGAGCCGTCCGGAAGAGGAGAGAGTTTATGCCTGAAAGAAAACAGCTTTTCAACAACATTTTTATAGTTGAAAAATTTGATGCTCGCAGCCGTTTCAATGCTGTAATGCTCGGCAAAGAGGAGCACCTTCCGGAGAAGCTCCGGTTGAAAAGGACTGATCCAGAGATGAAAGCCGCTTTTGAGCTTTTTTGCTTTGCCGAAAGCGAAAAGCACATCGCTGACATCATCGCTGTTTTTCAGAACAAGCTCGGAAACAGCTTTTTCATCTCCCTTGAAAATGAGGTAGCCTGCCGTTTTTCCGCTTTCGTCAAGAACAAGCAGCGGCTCGCTGTTCCACGTTGAAAGAATTGAAAAGAGCTTTTCGCTTTCACGTTCGTGGAAAGCAGGGAGACTGCTGTGGAGAGTTTCAATCTCTTTCAGTGCGCTTTTGCCTTCGGGCTTTTGGAATTCAAAGCTTTTTTCCGCCTTGTGTCTCAGGAGAAAGTGGTCCGAAATCTCAGCATTGTAACGGATTGCGCAGGGCACATAGCCGTAACGCTCATAGCGTCCGCGGTAGCCGGAGAGAACGCCGATGTCTGCGCCGAGCTCGTTGCTTTTTTTTAGAGCGTAAAGCATAAGCTCGTTCATGATGCCTTTTCCACGCTGAGATTTTGCAACCGCAACCGAGCCGATGCCTGCCGTTATAAGATTTCCGGACGGCAGAACAAGCTTTCCGGGCGCAACAAGAACCGCACCGGCAATTTTGCCTTTTTCTCTGAATATGCCGTGAAAGGCGGCTGTTTCCGGATAAGAATAGATTTTCCCGACTTTTTTGGAAAAGTCAATTTTAAAAACCCTGTTCTCAAAATCCAGAAGCTCTCCGAAGTCTTTTTTTTCTGCGGCAACTATCATTTATTTCACCAACAGATACACCAGAACGCCTACTGAGGCGACAAAAGACACAAGGTATCTTTCAAGGTATGCGCCGGCAATGCAGCCGAGGAAACCGGGAGTGTAAAAAATCTTCTGAAAAATGTTGCCGTTCTTATATACTTTTTCTTTCATGTTGAGAGCGTCCTCGATTGAGGGAAAGCTGTTGACAAAAAGAGAAAGAGCAAACCAATAGGCAACTATGTTGATGATTCTTGAAGCCGTTCCGGTCATTTCAAAGGCGAAAAGTCCGAGAACGGGAGCCCATGCGAGGAACAGGGCAAGAAGTCCGTTCATGAAAGCCGGAACGAAGCAGACGGCAAAGGCGCCGCGGGCATTCGGCATAAGCTCATGCTCAATGTGGCTGCACAGCTCGTCGTTCCTGAAAGTGCGGTTGTCTTCAACCGGCACGCCGCATACGCGGCAGACAAGGTGTTCCCACATTGCTCTGACAAGAGCGCCGGGAAAAGTGATGAAGCGTGTTATTACATAAAGAATGTTCATCATATATCACCTCCGACATCGGTAAGGACCTGCTCGATTGTGAGCTTTCCTTTTTTATACTTTATGACATTCGAGTCAAGTTCCATTGAATAGTTTGCAAAAAGGTCTGCAATCTTGTCGTAGCTTTCGTCATCACCGACGCAGGCGGCGCAAAGAGCATAAAGGTTGCCGGTTGCTGTGGAGATGCTGTATCCGCCGTCAACATAGGACTGAATAGCCTTGAACGCGGCTTCCCCGTCTCCTTTGAGCAGATAGCCGAGGGCGAAGATGCTCTGGTAGGTCGGCGGATACTGGGAGGATGTTGTTGCGTTATCCTTTGCCATCTGCGCAATTTCAAGAATTTTTTCTGCGTCGGGCTTTTCACAGAAGCGGAAAACGTTTGCATAGTAAATATATGCGTTGTCGTCCTGTGCGTTGAATTTTATGCTCTTTTCAAAATACTTCTTGGCATTTTCGGCGTCGCCGAGCCTTGCATAGGTGTTGATGATTGTCGGGATATAATAGGAAAGGTGTTCTCCCTTGTCAATCTCTTCAACTTTCAAAAGCTGTGCGACCTGTTCTTCAAGGCTCTTGCCGGCGCTGTACATGAGCGCGTGGCGGTAATATTCAATGACAAACGCGCTGAATGCCGTTCCGCTGTCATCTGTTCCTTTTTCAAGCAGCTTGTCAAGTTCCTTTGACTTTTCCTCATAATCAAACTTGCTGCCTGACTGAATGGCGTCTCCGATAACCGGTTCAAGTGCGGTGACGGTTGCAAGGTATGACGCGTAGAATTCGTTCATTGCTGAGAATTCCTTGCCTTTGAGCGCGGGAATTATGTCGGAGAACTGTTCAACAACGCTGTTTGCATAATTGTATGAGCCGAGATCATAGTAGATTTTTGCAAGCCTTTTGACTGCTGTTGCGGAAAAGCTGTCGTTGTTGGTGTATTGCTGAACGTAGCTGCCGTAGGCAAGGCAGGCGTCAACAAGCTTACCCTCGGAATATGCGGTTTCTGCGTCAATGAGAGCAGTGTATTCGCTCATGCTGTTCAGAGCTGCCGTTGCCGCTTCGCTGAATTTGCCTTTCATGAGCGCGGTGGCGCCGTCAGACGAAAGGAAAATGCAGGAAGCAAAGCCGACAAGGATCATGACGATGAGCATAAGAATTCCGCCGGCATGGGCGGGACTTGCCGTCATCAGCTTGCGGCATTCGCTGCAATAGGGGTAATCCTCGCCGAATGAAGCGTCACATTCGTTTTCGCCGCAGCATTCGCAGATTTTTTTCGGAGTCTGTTCCGGTTCATCCTCGTCAATGAGATCTTCGTCAATTTCGTCAAGCTCCTGAATCAGTTCACCGACGGAATATTCGCTTTCCTGATTTTTGTCAAGCTCCGTCTGCAAAAGGTCGCGGATACCCTCAAGCTCTGTGACGAGATCATCTTCAAACCGTGTGGGAGCGTCTTCTCCGGCGGACTCTTCGTTCTTTGCGGTTTCTTCTTCGGGCGCTTCGTTTTCATTCAGGTTTTTGTTTTCAAAATCGTCCAAGAAAAATGCCTCCTTAATCTTTCTTTGCGGCAAGGCCTGTAAAACAGCCCGCCGCCTTGAATAACTTAATTATTCTATCACCTGTAACTTAATTTTGCAATAATTTTTTCTAAAAGTTCACAAGCGGTTGTCTGAAAGGTCACAAGCGTTTGTCTGACATAATCAGGCGGCATTTTTGTTGAAAACAGAAAAACTATGCACACTAACCAAAAATTTATGCACAATATTAGTTATAAATAAGTTTGAACTTTTGTGTAATTTATGGTAGAATACACAATGTTAGCTTCATGTATTGCATATTTATTGAAATATCGGATATTGGAGTAACTATTTTTAAAGGCGGTTTTCCGCCGTGAATAAGAGCTGCCGCCGGGCGAGTGTCGTTTCCCCGGTCTGTGCGGTTCAGGGAGGTAACAGATATGAAATCTTACGACGCAAATAACATCAGAAATATCGCCATTGCCGGTCATACCGGAAAAGGCAAGACCACCCTCGCTGAGGCAATGCTTTTCCTTGCAAAAGCCACCGACAGACTCGGTAAGGTTGCAGACGGAAACACGACAATGGACTTTGACCCCGAAGAGAAAAAGCGTCAGTGCTCGCTTTCAACGGCTTTTGCTCCTCTTGAATGGAGAGACACAAAAATCAATCTCCTTGACGCACCCGGCAAGTTCGACTTTGCGGGCGGTGTTTCAGAGGCTATGCGTGCAGCAGAATGCGCCCTTATCGTAACCTCCGCAGGCTCAGGCTTTGACGTCGGCGCTGAAAAGGCAATCAAGGCCGCAGACGAAAGAGGAATTGCAAAGTTCTTTGCAATCACCAAGCTTGACGCCGAAAACACCGATTTCTTCAAGACCTTTGACGCCCTCAAAGCCGAGGTCGGCTCAAAGCTCTGCCCGGTTGTTGTTCCCCACATGGTCGGCGGCAAGGTTGAGTCTTATGTCAACCTTTGCAGCAATAAGGCGTTCAAATATGAAAAAGGCAAGTCAACAGTTGTTGATATGCCCTCGGACGACAACATCAATGCCATGAAGGACGTTCTCATGGAAGCGGTTGCTTCCGTTGACGATGACCTTATGATGAAGTTCTTTGACGGCGAAGAGCTGACAAAGGAAGAAATCATCAACGGTCTTACAAAGGGCGTTGAGCAGGGCGAAATCTATCCTGTTTACGCTTGCTCGGGTACAACTCTTGAAGGCGTTGATCTTCTTCTTGACGCAATCGTATTCTCCGCTCCGTCACCGGCTCAGGCAGGCGGCGAAAAGGCTGAAAACGACGCAGGCGACGAGATTGAAGTCAAGTGTGACGCCAACGGACCTCTTGCAGCAATCTGCTTCAAGACCGTTGCCGACCCGTTTGTCGGCAAGATGTCCTTTGTCAAGGTTATTTCCGGCAAAATTACCGCTGACGTTCCGGCTTATAACGCCACCAACGGCGAAAGCGAAAGAATGGGCAAGCTCATTTCCGTCAAGGGCAACAAGCAGGAGGACATCGCTGCAATCACCGCAGGTGACATCGGCGTAATCACCAAGCTTTCCGGTCTCGGAACCGGCGACACCATCTGCAATCCGAAGAACATAATCAGACTCAAAGGCGTTTCCTTCCCCGCTCCGTCGCTTTCAATGGCAATCGTTGTCAAGAAGAAGGGCGAAGAAGATAAGGTTGCTTCCGGACTTCGCAGAATCATGGGCGAAGACCCGACCGTAGGCTTTGCAACCAACGAGGAAACAAGAGAAATGATTCTCTCCGGTCTCGGCGAACAGCACCTTGACATTGTTCTTGCAAAGCTCAAAACAAAGTTCGGCGTTGAAATCGACCTCAAAATCCCGCGCGTTGCATACAGAGAGACTATCCGCAAAAAATGCCAGGTTCAGGGACGTCATAAGAAGCAGTCCGGCGGTTCCGGCCAGTTCGGTGACGTCTGGGTACGCTTTGAGCCGCATGACGGCGACGAGCTGATTTTTGAAACCGAAGTTGTCGGCGGTTCAGTTCCGAAGAACTACTTCCCGGCTGTTGAAAAGGGACTTCAGGAAGCAATTCAGAAAGGTCCGCTTGCCGGCTATCCTGTTGTCGGACTGAAAGCTGTTCTTTACGACGGTTCATATCACCCCGTTGATTCAAACGATATGGCATTCCGTACCGCGGCAAAGATTGCCTATAAGAACGGTATGGCACAGGCTAACCCCGTAATCCTTGAACCGATCGGCGACCTCAAAGTATATGTTCCGGACGCAAACCTCGGCGACATCATGGGCGACATCACAAAACGCCGCGGTCGTGTTCTCGGCATGGGCGCAGCAGACGAGCCGAAGATGCAGGAGCTTGTTGCCGAAGTGCCGATGGCAGAAATGGGCGATTTTTCAACCATGCTTCGTTCCGTTACCGCCGGCAGAGGTCACTTCTCACTCACCTTTGCCCGTTATGAGGACGCTCCGGGTAACGTTGCTCAGAAGGTTATTGAAGAAGCCAAGGCGGAAGCTGAGGACTGATATTCGAATTCTTGCTTTTTCAACATAAATAAACACACACCCAAAAGCCGCTGCTTCTTTGCAGCGGCTTTTGACTTTTTCTGAAATTCATTCCCGAGCAAACAATATGAAAACGCGAGAAAAACGAAGAAAAAATGAGCACGGCTAAACTAATCCGAATTTTTGAGAAAAAGCGGTTGACAAAGAACCGACCTTATGATAGAATACCAACGCATTTGAAAATTGATTGGAGGAAAAGACTATGTCAACCTATATGCCGAAAGCCGGCGACATCACCCGCAAGTGGTATGTTATCGACGCTGAGGGCAAGCATCTCGGTCACGTTGCTGCCAAGGCTGCCGAGCTTCTCCGCGGAAAGCATAAGCCCATCTTCGCACCTCACGCTGATTGCGGAGATCATGTAATCATCATCAATGCCGACAAGGCTGTTCTTACCGGCAAGAAGCTTGACCAGAAAATGTATTATCATCACACCGGTTATATCGGCAACATGAAGAAGGTCAAGTACAGCTCCCTTATGAAGTCAAAGCCCGAATTCGTAATGACCAAGGCTGTTAAGGGCATGATTCCCGACACTACCATCGGCCGCAAGGCTCTCACCAGACTTCGCGTCTATGCAGGTGCTGAACATTCACACGCTGCTCAGAAGCCTGAAGTTGTTGAACTTTAATCGAAAGGGAGGAAATGAAAATGTACGAATCTGCTCCGTTCTTCTACGGCACCGGCCGCAGAAAGAAATCAATTGCAAGAGTCCGCGTCTATGCAGGCAGCGGTAAAATCACCATCAACGACAGAGACATCGACGATTATTTCGGTCTTGAAACCCTCAAGCTCCTTGTTCGTCAGCCTCTCGCTGTTACCGAAACTTCCGATAAGTTTGACATCGTCTGCCGTGTTGCAGGCGGCGGCGTAACCGGTCAGGCCGGTGCAATCCGTCACGGTCTTTCAAGAGCTCTCCTTCAGTATGACGCTGAGCTTCGTGCTCCGCTCAAGAAGGCCGGTCTCCTCACTCGTGACCCGAGAATGAAGGAAAGAAAGAAATACGGTCTCAAAGGCGCCCGCCGTGCACCGCAGTTCTCAAAGAGATAACAATTTTATCTTTTCCGCCTTTGCAAAAGCAGAGGCGGTTTTTTGTATTGCGTTCCTGTCCCTGCGGCGGGACTGAAAACAGCTCAGAAAAAGGAAGTGTAAATCATGATAACGGTTCGCGAGGCAGTTCCCGGTGATGCCGGACGTCTTGCAGAAATTTACAGTCACTACGTCAGAAATACGGCGGTTTCGTTTGAATATGAACCACCGACTGCGGAGGAATTCGCCTGGCGGATGAAAGAAATTACCGGGCGCTATCCGTTTTTCGTTGTCGAAAAAGACGGTGTTGTTATGGGATATGCCTATGCAAGGGAATTAAGCAAACGCGCAGCTTACGATTATTCAAGCGAGCTGACAATTTACCTTCTCAACGGAGAGCAGAGGCAGGGCATGGGCAGGCTTCTCTATGAGCGTCTTGAAGAGGCACTGGAAAAAATGGGTATTTGCAACCTTTATGCCTGCATCGCTTATCCCGAGACCGAGGACGAATACCTGACAAGGAACAGCGCAGAGTTCCACAAGCACCTCGGCTTCAATGAGGTTGGAAAGTTTCATAACTGCGGCTTCAAATTCGGCAGATGGTATCACGTGGTTTGGATGGAAAAGCTTATCGGAAAACATAACGGCACTCCGGAGTTGAAGAAATACTCAGAAATTTGAAAAAACTATGACCGGTAAAGGTTGGAGCATGGCTCTGACCCTGCCGGTTGAAATTTATGATTAAAACAGACGGCGGACTGTTGCCGTTTTGAAGACATGGCACTTGCGGTGGTTTTCTTTTATGATTTTTGATTTTTGGAACAAACCGAGCGATTTTTGTGATATATTTATTGTGTATCCGAAACAAAGAAACGAGGTTTTTTGAATGAACATCGGCGCTTCCTCCTCATGCTTCTATCCGCTTGAAACCGAGCTTTCGCTCGAACGGCTGGCAAAGGCAGGAATCAGAACAACGGAAATTTTTTTCAATTCGCCCTCAGAGCTTGAAAATGACTTTTTGAAAAAGCTTTGCAGCCTTCGTAATGAGTACGGAATGGAAATTGTTGCCGTTCACCCGTTCATGTCCTTTTCGGAGGGCTTCAACTTTTTCAGCGAGTATTACCGCCGTTTTGAGGACAGCCTTGAATATTACAAGCGCTTTTTTGAAGCTGCGGCAACGCTCGGCGCAAAGTATTTCGTTCTCCATGGCGCAAAGGGGGAAAGAGTGATTCCCGACGAAGAATATGTGAGGCGGCTTTCGCTTTTCATAGAAGAGGGAAAACACTTCGGTGTTGCTGTTACGCACGAAAATGTTGTGCATTATGCCGGTGAAAAGCCTGAGTTCATGCTGAGACTGCAAAGCCTTCTGGGCAGTGATTTCAGAATGACACTTGACCTCAAACAAGCCCGCCGCGCCGGAGTCGACCCGTTTGAATTTGCCTGTGCGCTCGGAAAAAGCATTGTTCACGTTCATGTCAGCGATGAAAGGCAGGGCGAAAAATGCGCTGCGCCTGACGGAAAGGGAAATTTCGATTTTTCCCGCTTCTTTTCGCTGATGAATTCGCTCGGATATGACGGCGCATACATGGTTGAGCTTTACCGCCGCGATTTTACGGATGAGAAGCACATCAGAAAATGCGTTGATTACCTGACGGAAACGGCAAAAAGATGTTTGTAACAGAACTGTTATCACTTCGCTCTTGACAAAGGCCGAGGTGCGCAGGTAAGATAGTTGTAGTCTGCCGTCGGTTCTGTTTCGGTCTGACCTTGCTGTCTGTTGCGCAGATAACCGAAATACATAAGAAATGACGGACAACGCAGACTGTATACACAAAGGAGGAAAAATTCGCATGAAAAAAGGGAAAAAGGCATTGATTGCAATCGGCTCAATTGTCGTTGCCGCGGCGGTGGGCTTCGGCGCATGGACGGCAGCCGTACGTATTCAGTCAAAAAAGCATAATCTCATCACGCTTGACACTTCATCTGTTCCGCAGGCAGTCGCAGCCGACCCCGAGGAAAAGGACATTCAGCTCAGCGAGGTAAAAATGCATTACGCCGTCTACGGCAACGGCGAAAAGCCTCTTGTTCTCATTCACGGCAACGCACGCAGTCACAAGGACCTTGACGAAACCGCGCGCTACCTCGCCAACGATTACACTGTTTACTCAATTGACAGCCGCTGCCACGGAGAAAGCAGCGACCCCGGAGTGATTTCCTATGAGCTTATGGCAAAGGACGTCAAGGAGTTCTGCGAAAAGCTGAAAATTGAAAAGCCCCTGCTTGTAGGTCACAGCGACGGCGCAATTGTCGGCCTTGTTACCGCCTATACCTATCCGGATTTGCTCGGCGGTCTTGTTTCCTGCGGCGCAAACTCAAACCCGTCAACCTTCAAGCCGAAGTTCACAATTTACGTTAGGCTTCTCAACCTCAAAGGTCATGACAAGCTCAACGATATGATGCTCGAACAGCCGCAGATTACCGAAGAAAAGCTTTCAAAAATCATCTGCCCGACAATCATTGTTGCCGGTGAGGACGACATCATGTGGCTTTCGGACTCCGTTTTCCTCCATGAGAACACTCCGGGCAGTCAGATTGCAATTATCAAAAGCGGCAACCATTCGTCCTACATAATGCATGACGGAAAGCAGGCGTATGCTCTTGTAAAAGGCTTTGCCGACTCTCTTTCCTGAAATTCGTCATAATACGAGGAATTTTTGCACGAGAAATAAATAATTCCTTATCAGTGCTCGGAACAAGGGTGGCTTCTCCCTTTTTGCGGGCACTTTTTCTTTTGTCGGCAATGAATGTGCAAGAGCGCAAAAAACAAAAGGAAATTAAGCCCAGACTATTGCTATTTCGAGTAAAATCTGCGATAATATAATGAATTATTTTTTTACAAAGGGGGAAAATCCTTTGGATGAGAACAAGGCTCTTGCGGAGCTTCTTTTTCCGAATGTTACTCAGACGCCGGAGGATCTTGAAACGCTTTTTCCGGCTCGTAATTTGCAGGAGGGAGCAAGGGTAACACGCTTTGCGCCAAGTCCCACAGGCTTTCTTCATATCGGCGGACTTTTTGCCGCTCTTGTTTCAAAGCTCACCGCTCAGATGACCGGCGGTGTTTTCATGCTCAGAATTGAGGATACCGACAAGAAGCGCGAAATTGAGGACGGCGTTTCCGAAATAATCAAGGGTCTTAAAGCCTTCGGCGTAACACCCGATGAGGGCGTGACCGGATTCGGAACCGAGAAGGGTGAATATGGTCCCTATACTCAGAGCAAGCGCGCCGGTATATATCATGTTATTGCAAAATCGCTTGTTGAAAAAGGTCTGGCATATCCGTGCTTCTGCTCGGAGGAGGAGCTTTCCGCTCTTCGCGAACAACAGGAAAAGGAGGGTGCCCTGATCAAAGGCTACTTCGGAAAATGGGCGAAGTGCCGCAGCCTTTCCTTTGAAGAGCAGAAAAAGCTTGTTGAAGAGGGCAGACCTTATACTCTCCGCCTGCGCTCACCCGGAAGTGAGGACAAAAGAATTACCTTTGTTGACCTTGTCAAAGGCAAAATTGAAATGCCGGAAAACATTCAGGACATCGTTCTTCTCAAAACGGACTCAATTCCCACTTATCATTTTGCTCACGCGGTGGATGATCACTTCATGCGCACCACGCACGTCACACGCGGAGACGAATGGATTTCCTCCGTTCCGACTCATATTCAGCTTTTCTCCGTCTGCGGCTTCAAAGCGCCCAAGTACGCTCACATTTCGCCCATTATGAAAGAAGAGAACGGCTCGAAGCGTAAGCTTTCAAAGCGCAAGGACCCCGAAGCGGCTGTTACATATTATGCCGAGGAGGGTTTCCCGAAGGAGAGTGTGCTTGAATATCTTCTCACCCTTGCAAACTCAAACTTTGAGGATTGGAGAAGGGCGAACCCGGACGCAGAGCTTTCCGAGTTCCCGTTCAACCTAAAAAAGATGAGTGTTTCCGGCGCATTGTTTGACCTGACAAAGCTCACAGACGTCAGCAAGAATGTCATTTCAAAAATGAGCGCGAAAAAGGTTCTTGATTATGCGCTTGAATGGTCAAAGGAATATGACGAAAAGCTTTATGCTCTTCTTTCAAGAGATACGGCATATTCTGAAGCCGTTCTTTCAATTGACAGAGGCACGCCGAAGCCGAGGAAGGATATTGCAAAATTCTGCGAAATCGGCGCTTACGTTTCCTATTTCTTTGACGAGGAGTTTGAAACCGATCTTTCTGAGCTTCCTGAAAATGTTTCAAAGGAAAACGCTGCGAAAATCCTTTCCGCTTATGCCGCCTCCTATGAGCAGGCTGCCGACAACAGCGAATGGTTTGAGAGCATAAAGACTCTTTGCGGACCGCTCGGCTTTTCACCGAATGTCAAGGAATATAAAAAGAATCCGGAACAATTCCTCGGTCATGTCGGAGATGTTTCAACCGTAATCCGCGTTGCCGTTACCGGAAGAAGAAACACGCCTGACCTTTTCTCAATCATGACCGTTCTCGGAAAGGAAAGGGTAATCAAAAGACTCAATGACGCGATCGCTTCTCTCTGACCGCTGACGAAAGGACAATATACATGGAAGACTATACCTCAACATCAAACTTTATTCATGATTTTATTGATGAGGATCTTGAAAACGGCGTCTACGACCACGTTCAGACCCGCTTTCCGCCCGAACCCAACGGATACCTCCACATCGGTCACGCAAAGGCAATTCAGATTAACTTTACCACCGCAAAGAAATACGGCGGAATATGCAACCTTCGTCTTGACGACACAAACCCCTCCAAAGAGGACACCGAATACGTTGAATCTATTATGGAGGACATCAAGTGGCTTGGCTATCAGTGGAATGAAGTGCTTTATGCTTCAAGCTATTTTGATTTCATTCACGAATGTGCAATTGAGCTTATCAAGCGCGGCAAGGCTTATGTCTGCGACCTTTCAGCAGAAGAAATCAGCGCTTCAAGAGGTACTCTCACTGAGCCGGGCAAGGAAAGTCCCTACCGCAACCGTTCGGTTGAAGAAAACCTTGACCTTTTCAACCGCATGACCGCCGGCGAATTCCCCGACGGAGCAAGAGTTCTGCGCGCAAAAATCGACATGGCGTCACCCAATATGAACATGCGTGACCCCGTTATTTACAGAATTGCACATGTCACTCATCATCAGACCGGCGACAAGTGGTGCGTATATCCGCTTTATGACTTTGCGCATCCGCTTTCGGATACCAGGGAGGGCGTTACCCATTCGCTCTGCTCACTCGAATTTGAAAACCACCGTCCGCTTTATGACTGGTTCTTGCGTGAGCTTGAACTTCCGCAGCCGTCAAGGCAGATTGAATTTGCCCGTCTTAACCTCAACTATTGCCTGACAAGCAAACGCAAATGCCTTCAACTTGTCAGAGAGGGTATTGTTGACGGCTGGGACGACCCGAGAATGGCAACCATCTGCGGAATGAGAAGACGCGGCTATACGCCCGCCGCTATCCGCGATTTCATCAGCCGTGTCGGCGTTTCAAAAGCATATTCCGTTGTTGACTTCGGTCTGCTTGAAGCGTGCGTACGCGATGACCTCAACAAAAATGCCCCCAGAGCAATGGCTGTTCTCCGTCCGCTCAGAGTTGTAATTGATAACTACCCCGAGGGACAGCAGGAAGAAATTGAGCTTCCCGTCAATCAGGACAGACCCGAAATGGGAACAAGAAAAACCGTTTTCACAAGAGAAATCTTTGTTGAAAAAGAGGATTTCATGGTTGAACCGCCGAAAAAGTATTTCCGTCTCTTCCCCGGCAATGAGGTCAGACTCAGAGGCGCATATTTCGTCAGGTGCGTTGGCTATGACACGGACGAAAACGGCGAAGTCACCTGCGTTCACTGCACCTATGACCCGGCGAGCAAGGGCGGAAATTCTCCGGACGGAAGAAAAGTCAAGGGCACCCTCCACTGGGTCAGCGACCACAGCACCGAATTTGAAGCAAGGCTTTATGACCGCCTTTTCAACGCCGAGAATCCCTCGGACGAATCAAAGGGCAGCTTCAAGGATAACCTCAATCCCGATTCGCTCGTTGTTCTCAAAGGCTGCCGTCTCGAAGGCGGAATCAAGGACCTTAAACCCGGCGATACTTTCCAGTTTATGAGACAGGGCTATTTCTGCGTTGACACGAAGTCAACCGGGGAAAACATTGTTTTCAACCGCACTGTTGCTCTCAATTCATCATGGAAATAAGCGGATTAAAAAATATCGAAAGGAAGAAAGCACGATGAAAATTGCTTACAGAATCGTTACCCCCATTCTTGCTGTCGGAGCCATTGTGATGGGAATTTTTCTCAAAATGTTTTCCTTCACTGTCGGCAACAGCGACTCTCAGGTCAACTCGGTGATTTCGGCAGTTTCCGGGTTGTTCGGACGTTCCACAATTTATGAGTACTCGCTTTTTGACATTTTCAAGATGATACCCCAGGCCGACACCTCAAAGGCAGGCGAGGACGCAAAGGGACTGACAGAGGTTGCTTCGGCAATATTGCCTGAGCTTTACACCTTTATTGTTCTTCTTGTTCTTGTTTTCGCCGTTATGATTGCAGTCGGTGTAATCGGCGCACTTTCAGACTCAAAGAAAAAGCGCACGACCGAAATTATTCTCTGCGCCTGCGGTCTTGTTCTTTCGTTTGTCTGCATTCTTGTTTCAAACTCTGCCTTTGAAAAGATCATGAACGGCGATGTCAACCTGACCGACCTGGTTTCCCTCTTTGCAAGCAGCGCTCTTGCCACTCTTGCAACGGCAGTGCTCACGATTACGGAAGCGAGCCTTTCGGCAGGCTTCTATGCAATGTTCGGAATTATGCTGGTTATCATTATGTGGACCGTTGCCGCAAATATGGTAATCAAAACACCGATTGTTCATGAAAAAACCTATAAGCGCAAAAAGCCCGTCAGAAGTATTAAATCGCTCGTAAGAAAGAAATAAGCTTCTGCATTAAAAGAGGAGAGAATACTATGAAAAAATCGTTAAAAGCATTGCTTTCGCTTGCCCTTTCGCTTGTTCTTGTTCTTTCGTTCACTGCTTTTTCCTTTGCGGCGCACGAAAGCTCAAAAACGCCGGTCATTCTTATTCCCGGCTTCGGTCAGAGCGAAACCAGGGTATATGACGAAAACGGCGAATATCTTGGAGACATCAGCAGCTTTGAACTGCCCGGACTCGATGTAAAGAAAATCGTCAGCAGTCTTGCGCCTTCGCTTGCCTCTTCTGCAATTACGCGCACCGACGCCGGACTTTCAAAGAAAGCACAGAGCGTTATGAGAGACATTTTTAAACCCTTCGCCCTCAATGACGACGGTTCTCCGGTTTACAACAAGGTTGTCCGCCGTTTTGACAAGCCCTATTCAGAGCTTTCCTATGAGGAGAAGTCAATAGTATATTCCCATGTTTCGCTTGACGGTCTTTGGAGCTATGACGATGTGAGATATTACTATACCTATGATTCGTTCGGCAGCATCAAAGCCGCCGCAGACGGACTTCATGAATATCTCCACAACGTTGTCCTTGCCCAGACAGGAGCTTCAAAGGTCAATATTGTTCCGATAAGCCAGGGCGGAACAATTCTTATTCAGTACCTTGCTTCCTATCCGGAAGACTACAAGTACATCAAGAAAATTGTCAATATGATTCCTGCCTTTGACGGTTCGCAGATTGTCGGAGACGTTATGCTTGACAATGTACGCATTTATGACATTGAAAGGCTTCACAGAGAAATTCTGCCGTATCTTCTTGACGGCGACACCGCATATCAGGTGAGCCTTGCGCTGCGTTTTGCACTTTCCTCAAAAGCGCAGCAGGAAGTTCTTCACGCGGCGCTTGACGCAGCGAGAGAAATGCTTGTTCAGAAAAGCACAATGATGTGGGCGCTTTGTCCGGCTGAAAGCTATGAAAAGGCAAAGGACATCTGGCTTTCCGATAAGAGGTTCAGCGCCGTCAGAGCCGAAGCAGACGCCTATGATGCGGCAAGAAAGGCCTTGCCGGCAACTTTACGTTCGCTCATGGAAAGCGGCGTCTATGTTCATATTGTTGCAAGCTATGACGTAGGCTACTTCATGGCGCCGCTTTTCGGCTGCTATGAGGACGACGCAGACGATCTTCTTTCACCGTCGTCTCCGGCACTCGGAACAACAAGTGCACCTTTCGGAAAAACTCTCGGTGAAAACTATGTTTCACCGCATACTTATTGCAGCAATCCGGCGCACAACCACATTTCACCGGACAACAAGCTTGATGCTTCAACAGGTCAGTTTCCGGAAAACACATGGTATTTCAAGGGCGTTTCCCACATGAGTATGAACAGCAGAGAGGACGTCAAGGACTTTACCAGTGAGCTTATTATGGACGATGCTATAACCGATATTTATTCGTATCCCGGCTATACTCAGTTCACCGATCCCAGAGACCGGGTTGCTTCAAGCGAGCTTTCGTATAACGGAAAGCACATCTTGAACTATGATGAAAACGGAAACTATCTGTTCTACGATAAAGTTGAAGAACCGAAAGACGAAAAAACATCAATCTGGAAGCTGCTTTATACCGCAACGAACTTTTTCTTTTCGTTTTTCTCAAAGCTCGGCGTGTAAAAACTCAATAAAGATTCAGGGACTGTTCTGATTTGTTTTCAGAACAGTCCCCTT
>JAEDIL010000028.1 GCA_016292455.1 Clostridiaceae bacterium | reverse complement strand
GCTTCTGAACGCCGAGCGCCATTGAAGCGGCAACAACCTCGCTGACCGCTCCGTATTTTTCAAGATGTTCGCGTTTTACGCCGAGCAGCTTTTCCTTGATGTCGTTTGAATATGAAACAACGCCGCAGCCGAAAACCCCGGACGCGCCCGGAACATCGGTAAGTCTTTTTGAAATCATGCCGCCGGTACAGCTTTCCGCCGTTGCGACAGTAAGATTTTTTTCTCTGAGCAGTTCAACAACAGCCTGCTCAATGCTTGAAAGGTCAATTCCGTAAACAAGCGAACCGAGTCTGCTTTTGATTTCTTCAACAACGGGGGCAATAAGCTTTTGTGCCTGCTCTTCATTTTTGCCCTTTGCGGTTACCCGCAAAAGAGCTTCTCCGCTTTTTGCGTATGGCGCAACGGTCGGATTCTGCATATCGAGCAGATCGCCTGCTTTTTCCGCCATAAGGCTTTCCCCGATTCCGAAAGTGCGTACGGAATGCGAAACAATGACGTGTTCGGAAAACCTGCGCAGATATGGCAAAGCGCCCTGTTCAAACATCGCCTGCATTTCCCTCGGCGGTCCGGGGAGGACGAGAATGTGCTTACCGTCCTTTTCCATCGCACAGCCGGGAGCGGTTCCGTTGGTGTTTTTGAAAACGACCGAGCCGCGCGGCATAAGCGCCTGCTTTTCGTTGCTCCCGGGCATTGATATATTCTTCGCCTTGAAGTACTTATGAATATTTTCAAGGCTTTCCTCATGCATTTCAAGCGGCAGACCGAAAAAAGAGGCGCAAAGCTCCTTTGTCAGATCGTCCTTTGTCGGACCGAGTCCGCCGGTGGTGATGACAATATCAGAGCGTGAAAGTGCTGTTTCAAGAACCGAGCGCAGTCTTTGCGGATTATCTCCGACAACAGTCTGAAACAGAACGTCAAAGCCAATCTCGGCAAGCTTTTTTGAAAGATACTGCGCGTTGGTGTTAAGAATATCGCCGAGCAAAAGCTCTGTTCCGACAAACACAAGCTCACATTTCATTTCATCAACCCTCTTTGTCTGTTACTGCCTTTTCTGCGTTGTTATTCAACGGAGCAAAAACGTGTTCCACTGACCGCGCGTTCAATCATTTCTTCAAAACCGACCGCGTTTTCAGCCTGCTCAACGTTTTCAAGAATCGGCCTTGTTCTCGGATGCTTCGGTGTGAACACCGTGCAGCAATCCTCATAAGGTTCAAGCGAAGTTTCAAAAGTGCCGATTTTTCTTGCAATCGTTATTATTTCCTCTTTATCCATACCGATACACGGACGGAAAACCGGCATTGTTGCAACCGCATCCGTGCAGGCAATTGCGCCGATGGTCTGCGAAGCAACCTGACCGAGACTTTCACCGGTGATGAGCGCCTGACACTTATCCCTTTCGGCAATGCGAAGCGCAACCTTCATCATAAGGCGGCGCATGATTATTGTGAAAAGCTCTTCGGGGCAGTTATCCTTGATATGCTCCTGAATTTCGGTAAAGGGTACAACGGCAAAGTTTATTCTTCCGCTGTACTTTGAAACGATTGAAGCGAGCGTTCTGACTTTAAGCTCGGCTCTGGGGCTTGTATACGGCGGAGCGGCAAAATGTATTGCGGTGAGAACAAGTCCCCTTTTCGCCATCATATATCCGGCAACGGGACTGTCTATTCCGCCGGAAAGCAGCAGAGCCGCACGTCCGGAAGAGCCGACAGGCATTCCGCCCGCACCCTTGATCTGATTGCCGTGAACAAAAACATATTTGTCGCGCACTTCAACCGTTACGGTCAGCTCGGGATTATGCACATCAACCCTGAGAGAAGGAATATTTGAAAGAATGTGACCGCCCACTTCGCGGCAGATTTCCGGAGACTTATACTGAAATTTTTTGTCGCTGCGCTTTGCGTTGACCTTGAAGGTTTTCACCGAGCGTAGCTCTTCGCCGAGAAATTCCATAACGGCACTCTTGATTTTTTCAAGGTCCTTTTCGGTTACGCCGGCGACGGAAAAGGCAACAATTCCGAAAATCTTGCCGATCCGTTCAACCGCCTCGTCAAAGTCAATGTCCTCGTCCTCGGGCTCAGCCATGATTGTTGACTGCGCCTTGGTGAAGCTGAACGTGCCGAGACTCATGAGTCTTCTTTTCATATTTTTGATGAGCATATCTTCAAAGGTTGAACGGTTAAGACCTTTGAGAACCAGCTCGCCGTTTTTGATGAGAATAACTTTTTTCATACTTCTCCTCTATGTGTTGATAACTTACTTTCTTCTTATCGTCCCCAGCGCTTCACCGATTGCCTCTGCACATTTTTCAAGCTCCTGCGCCGTGGTAAAGCGCGAAAGGCTTATTCTGAGCGAAGAATCAACAATCTCCTTTTCAAGTCCTGCGGCGGTGAGCACCGGACTCCGATGTCCCTTTGCACACGCAGAGCCGGAGGAGACGTAAACGCCCTTTGAAGAAAGGAAGTTGAGAACGGCTTCACTCGGAAAATGCGGCAGGGAAATATTGACAATATACGGCAGAGCCGTTGCCGCGCTGTTGACAACAACGCCGTCAAGCGCGGAAAGGGAGGAAACAAAGCCGTCGCGCAGTGCGGTCAGCTTTTCAAGCGACTTCGCCGGCGTGAGCTCTTCAACCGCGCCGTAAAACGCGGCGATTGCCGGAAGCGGCTCGGTTCCCGGGCGAATATCTTTTTCCTGTCCGCCGCCGAATACATGGGGTGCAAGACGAACACCGCGGCGGACAAACAGCGCGCCGGCGCCCTTGACGCCGTGAATTTTGTGGGCACTGACGCTCATTAAATCTATTTTCAGCTTTCTGACATTGAGCGGTATTTTTCCGAACGCCTGAACCGCGTCAACATGAATCAGGGCAGGCGAATTTTTCGCTTTGACCGCCTGAGAGAGCTTTTCAATCGGCTCAATCGTGCCAAGCTCATTGTTGACCGCCATCATGCTGACAAGAACAGTCTTTTCGTCAACAGCGTTAAAAACGGCTTCTTCCGAAACAAGACCGGAGCGGTCAACCGGAAGACGGACAACCTCAAAGCCTTCGTTTTCAAGCGCGTCAAATGCTTTTGCAACGCTCGGGTGCTCAACAGAGGAAACAAGAACGCGCTTTCCCCTCCTCTGCATTGCGTGAGCGGCGCCGAAAACGGCAATGTTGTTGCTTTCCGTTCCGCCGCTTGTGAAGAAAAGCTCATTCGTTTCGCAGGAGATGACCTTTGAAACGGCAGCTCTGGCTTCTTCAAGCAGCAGCTGCGACGAGAGCCCTTTTTCGTGGAGAGACGAGGGATTGCCCCAAAGAAGCTCAATGGACTCATTCAGCCGCTTTTTTGCGCTCTCGCAGGGCTTTGTTGTTGCGCTGTTGTCAAGATAAGCTTCCACCCGGGCATACCTCCTCAATATAATCTTGGATATTATACTATATTCAGTGGAAATATGCAACCGAGCGCGACAATTTTATTATGGAAAATTTGTGAAAGTTTTGAAAACAAACAGGCACTTTGCCAAAGTGTATTATAGTGCCGGGAATTAAAGCGGACATTAAAACGGGAATGAGAAAGATTTCCGGAAAGGAGATATGACGCGCCCTTTCCAATTTGACAACAGCTCCGCCGTGTGATAGAATTCAAGGCGCAAAACGCTTTTGTCAAGGGGGTTTAAAAATGAAAGCACCGCTTGCGGAAAGACTCCGCCCGCAAACGCTTGACGAAATGGTCGGTCAGCGCCACCTTCTCGCGCCCGGAAGAGCTCTGAGACGCATTATTGAAAGCGAAGAGATTCCGAACCTTGTTTTCTACGGCCCGTCAGGCGTCGGAAAAACAACTCTCGCTTCAATAATAGCAAAGAAAACCAACCGCAGGTTCTGCAAGCTCAACGGAACTTCGGCTTCAACGGCAGACATCAAAGCCCTCGTTTCAAAACTCGACACCTTTGAGGCGCCTGACGGAATTCTCCTCTACCTTGACGAAATTCAGTATTTCAACAAAAAGCAGCAGCAGACTCTGCTTGATTATATTGAGCGCGGCGAAATTATTCTCATTGCCTCAACAACAGAAAACCCGTATTTTTATATTCACAACGCAATTCTCAGCCGTTCAACCGTTTTTGAATTCAAAAGCGTAAGCGCCGAAGAAATTATTCCCGCTGTTGAACGCGCGTTTGCCGTACTTGAAAAAGAAACGGGCAGGAAAATTACTGCCGGAGATGAAGTGCTGCGTCACATTGCCTTTTCCTGCGGCGGAGACGTCCGCAAGGCAATGAACGCCGCAGAGCTTTGTGTTCTCAGTACGCTTCCGGAAAACGATGAATACATTATCACGCCCGAAAGAGCGAGGGAGCTTACGCAGAAAAGCTCAATGAAATATGACAAGGACGGCGACGAGCATTACGACATTCTCTCCGCCTTTCAGAAGTCAATGCGCGGCTCAGATCCTGACGCGGCTCTGCATTACCTTGCCCGACTGCTTGAAGCCGGCGATCTGCCCTCGGCAACACGCAGGCTCATGGTCTGCGCATGCGAGGACGTCGGGCTGGCTTATCCCATGATAATACCCATCGTCAAAGCTGCCGTTGATGCCGCCCTCATGGTCGGACTGCCCGAAGCGCGTATTCCGCTTGCGGACGCGGTGGTTCTCGTCTGCAACAGTCCCAAGTCAAACTCCGCCTACCTCGCTTATGATGCCGCCGCCGCAGACATCAGACGCGGCGAAACAGGCCCGATTCCGCGTACACTTCAAAACAAGCATTATGACGGAGAGGACAACCCGAACAAAGGGCAGTTTTACAAATATCCCCACGACTTCGAGGGGCACTATGTTCCTCAGCAGTATCTTCCCGACGCCATCAAAAACCGCCGCTATTATCTTTTCGGCGACAACAAAAACGAGCAGGCGGCAAAGGAATACTGGCAGAAAATCAAGAAAAAACCGCTCTAATCCGCAATACAGAAAAAAACAGTCGGCTGCAAGGTGTTCAGTGCCCGTGAAATGAACACTCTTTACAGCCGGTTATTTTATTATATCAACACTTTCTGCCATATCGTTGAATTACGGACAATTATCGCGCAACTATATATTATCCCCTTTTTGCCTTGACACAACAGTTAATCATGTATAGAATTATTGACGTATATCACAAAAGCGGCGGGAAGCCGCTGAAAAGGAGACCCATAAATTGAACAAAGCAAAGAATATCAAAAGCAAGACCGCGGCGGATACCGCCTACATTGACAAGCCGTGGTTCAGAATTGACAATGCGGCAACTCTTTACGCCGCCACAAGGAGAAAAGACTGGACGCGTACTTTCAGAACCGCACTTGTTCTTGACGAGGATATTGACCCTGATATTCTTCAAAAGGCGGTTGAAGACACCGCAAAACGCTTTCCTTTTTTCTGCGTAAAGCTCAGGGACGGACTTTTCTGGAGTTATTTTGAAAGAACGGACGAAATGCCGAAAGTTGTTGAGGATTCAAAGTATCCTTACCGCCCGATTCCGCTCGAGGGAACAAATCAGCCCTGCTTCCGCGTTCTTTACGGAAAAAGGCGGATTGTTCTTGAAGGCTTTCATTCACTGGCAGACGGCAGCGCTGTTAATGTTTTCCTTTCAACACTCGCTGCACGCTATCTCACACTTAAAGGCGAAAATGTCCCCGCTGACGGAAAGCTTGTTCTTGACACGGCAGACGAGCCGAAAGCGTATGAAGCGCGCGACGATTACTATACCCACGCAGATCCGAACGTTGGTGCAAGCAATCCGCCGAGAGTTTCGGTGCACATCGGCGAGAACGATCCTCTGCCCGGCTATTCCTTCCTCATACACGGAATCTGCCGCATTGACAACCTGAAAGATGTTGCAAAAAAGCATGGACTCACGATTACGGAATATCTCACCGCAGTGCTCATTCTTACCTATTACAACACCGAAGAACGCGACGGAAAGCCGATAAGCGTCAGTATTCCGATTGACCTGCGCCGCCGCTTTGATTCAAAATCACTGCGCAATTTCTGCTTCATGACGGACGTTGCTTTCGACCCCTCGGGAAAAGAGGAGGTAACCTTTGAAATTATTTGCGATTCAATACGCGGCAAGCTCCGGGAAAAGGCAACAACGGAAAGTCTCCGCGCTTCAATCAGCGCAAACGTCAGCGCCGCTTCAAACCCTGTTTTAAAGATAGTTCCCTATTTCATCAAAAAAATCTTTCTGAGAGGAACATACGAAAAAGTTCAGCACACATATACGGCGTTTTTCTCAAACATCGGTTCCTTTGACCTGCCGCCCGAAATGGCAAAGCACGTTCAACGCGCCGAGGGTGTTCTCGGCTGCACGCCGTATCAGCACTTCGGCTGCGCTTCCGCTTCGGTCAACGGAGTTTTCACTCTCACTTTTTCAAGCGGAAACTCCGACACGCAAAAGCAAAAGTTCTTTTTCCGCTTCCTTGCCGCTGACGGCGTAAAGCTCAGAATTGAAAGTAACGACAGAAATGGGGTGTATGAACAATGAGATGTGAAAAATGCGGCGTTGACCTCGGCGAGGAATATACGCTTTGCCCGCTCTGCGGAGAAAAAGCAGCGGATTGTGAACCGGTTCTGCAAGGCTTTGAAACCGCTGGATACCTCCGATACGACAAATCAGAAGCCTTTATAAAGCCACGTTTCGGTCATGACTTTCCGCAAAAATTCCTGCTTCGCGCAGCGTGGGTGCTTTGCCCGTTGCTCGGCATTGTCTCTCTTTTCACTTCAAAAGCTCTCTGGGTGTTCGGCGTTCCGGCTGTTTTTGCCGTTCTCTCCGCCGTTTACTTTCTGAGTGCACTTTTTGAAAAGGGCAGACTGCTGCACAACGGCGTTTCGCTCCTTGCAACAGCAGTCAGCTCGGCTGTTTTTACGCTTGTTGCACTCATAGCAAATAACGGAGCAAAGGAAATTGCTCTCAGTCTGGCTTTTTCGGCTGCACTCTTCATTATTCTCTTCGCAATCAGACCGAAAAAAATGACCGAGCAGCTCAAAGCTCTCTTTGTTTTATAAGACAATACCGTATTAAGGGACTGTTCTGAAAAGACTGAACAGCCCCTTTTTATATTCACTATGCTATTTTTAGCACACGCTTGCATTTATAAAATTTATGTGTTATATTTTAATAAACTGTAAATAAGGAGACAAATGTATGAAAAAACTGATTTCGGTGCTTTTAGCCGTAATTATGACGGTTACGGTTTTCTCTCCCGCTGTTTCGGCTTCGGCAGCATCTTATAAGCTTCTTGATATTCCTGTTGTCAGAATTTTCGGCGACGGAGAACCCCTTTACAACAAAGACGGAGAAGTTATTTTTCATTTCAGCGAAATGCTCAGCAAGGGAGATGAAATCGAAAAAAACGAGCTTTATTCTTCCGTAATCAACGTTGTTATGCCGTTCCTCGTCGAGGGATTAGGCACCGGCAATTTCGACAGATATTATGCCGCTCTCGAAAAGGAGATCGGCGAACTGTTTGCGGAAGCAAGACTTGACGAAAACGGTAACCCCGCCGAGGGTCAGGGCGTTTCAAAGGAACGTATTCGGACGATGGAAAATTGGCTGAAGAATCCGAAGTGCCGTAATTTCATTTTCTGGTATGACTGGAGACTCGACCCTTATGAATCCGCCGCTTCGCTCAAAGCGTATATTGAGAGAATCAAATTCGTCACCGGCAAAGACAAGGTTTCGGTTCAAAGCTTCTGTCTGGGCACGAGCGTGATTGTCGCTTATATTGAAAAATACGGTACTGACGATCTTTACGGTGTCAGCTTTGACAGTTCGGTTGTAGGCGGTGCCGAAATCATCAGCGAGCCGATCAGCGGAAAATTCCGAATCAACGGCAATGCCATCAACCGTTTTATTGCCGACTGCAACGCAAACGGGCTGTTCAATGTTGACGAGTTTGTTAATCAGACCCTTGACCTGCTTATGAAAACAGGGGTCGTCGGTTCTGTTGTCGGTGTTGTAAGAGAAAAGCTATATTATAGGCTTTTTGAAGGTGTTACCTCCGCCCTTGCCCTTTCAACGTTCTTTACATGGCCGGTTTACTGGTCAGCCGTTACCGAGGACGATTACGATAATGCCATAAACTATGTTTTCGGCAAAGAGGGCAGTGAAAAGAGAATCAAATATGCCGGACTTATTGCAAAGCTTGACAACTACGACGAAAAAGTTCGCCGGAAGCTTCCCGAAATTTTGAAACAAGTGGAAGCCGACGGTGTTAAAATTGTTGTTTTCGCAAAGTACGGCCATCAGATTGTTCCGATCATTGAATCCTCAGACGCTATCGCCGATCAGTATGTGTCCGCCACCAGAGCTTCTTTCGGCGCCACGACCTCTACGGTTTACGGAACGCTCGGCGAGGATTATATCGCAGACAGACTTGCCGAAGATAAGGGAAAGTATATCTCCCCCGACAAGCAGATTGACGCTTCTACCTGTCTTTTCCCCGATTATACATGGTTTGCAAAGGGCGTCAATCATACCGACCGTCCGGACGCCGAATACGAAATACTTTATGCTGCCATGAGGGCGGACAGACAGCTCACCGTTGATGACTTTAAGTATACGCAGTTCATGGTTTACGACAATGACACGAAAGTAATGTCCGTCATGACAGAAGAAAACTGCAATACCTACAACTGGGAAGCCAACGACGACGAAGATAATCCGACAACCAAAAACGAAGGGATTTCCGCCCTGATTCGTTCACTCTTACGCTGGCTTACCGGTCTTCTTAAAATCCTTGCAAAATTGATTCCCTCCAAAGCGGCAGTGACCGATTGAAACAACAAAGAAATTAAACAAAAAGCAGACGAATTATTTAATCATTTTTCTTTTTGTTCTGTGCTAAATGCGAAAGCCACTTAGTTCTGACAGACATATAAAAATGGAGCTGTAAAAAAACGAAAGTTTTTTTACAGCTTCTTTTTATGGACTTGAAAAAATGCGCAGAATAAACAAACCGAGTCCAAATAAGGCTTTTAATCATTTGGGGTTACCCAACGGCGTTCAGAGGTACTCCGAGGACGAGGTTCGTTTATAGCAAAAACCCAAAAGCTGAGTTTTTGCAACTTTTAAGCTTATAATGCTTTAAAGGGTTTCTTCGGACTTTTACATCCAAAGAAACCCTCTGTTTGTCTTGGTTTATGCGGTCTGCACTTTTTTACAGCCACATAATTTTCCGGTTTTATCAGCCGTTTTCGGGGAAGATCATCTTATAGTCGAAGGTCGCGGTTGCGCTCTTGTCCTTGATGATGAAGGAAACGTTGGCGTGCTGAACATCAGCGATGGTGATAAGGCAATAGACAGCCTTGGTCATCATCTTGGTGTCCTTGTTATAGGTGACTTCGGCATAGCCGCCGTCACATCTGAGAGTCACGTTTGAGTCGGCGTCGCCCTGTGCCCATGAAATAAGTTTGATATTTTCAAGAGTCGGCTTAACGTCCTCCATAACGTTGAACATCTTGCCCTGAGCGTCCTGAAGTCTCTTTGAGTTTGTGCAGGCAATGGGAACAAGCTTGATTGTTGCGGTTCCGTCGCCGTTGTCGGTATAAGTTGCAGAGGCAATATCAGCTTCGGTAATGAGACATTCGTTAGCCGGATCACTTTCGGTATACGGCGGAAGCGGCATGTTCTTTCCCTCAGCCTTTACAACGCCTGCGGCAAGATTCTTAACCGTCGAGTTTTCCTTGCCGTCAATAAGAACGCTGGTGAGATCCATGGTATCGTAACTTGTGAAGGTTCCGGTAGCCTTTGTGGTGTTGTAGACTTTGGCGTACTCAGCAACGATGTCAGCCTTTGAAGAACTTGCGGAAAGTTCAGCGGCCGGAGCATCGGCAGGTTTGCTTTCGGCAGGCAGAGTCGGGGACTGAGTTGTTGCCGAAGCGTCAGCGGGTTTGCTTTCAGCAGGCTGAGTTGTGGGCTGAGTTGTAGGCTGAGTTGTTGACGGAGCGGGTGCGGGTGTGTTGTTTGCGGCAGCGGCTCCGCCCTCATTCTTGACATTGACCTGAAGGTTGACGGTGCAGCCGGTCAGTGCAGTGACGGAAAGAACGAGACACAAAACAACAGCAAGGATACGAATTGCTTTTTTCATTGCTTTTCTCCTCCAATTTTAATTGGTATTTTCAGTAATATGCCGCTTGCGATGAAAACGCAATCCGAGTCATATTCTTGATATATTCTATAATAAAAACGCTCCGTTTGTCAACAATTTTTTCAAAGCGGAGCGTTATTTTATTGAAATTTTGTATGAAATGCCGAGTCGCCGCTCAAAAGCGTCACAATCACGGCGTCCTTGTGTCATCAATTACACATTGAACAGGAAATGAACAATGTCTCCGTCCTTCATAACGTACTCCTTACCCTCGGAGCGGATAAGTCCCTTTTCCCTCGCGGCGGCAAGCGAACCGCATTCCATGAGATTTTCAAAAGTGACAACTTCCGCGCGGATAAAGCCGCGTTCAAAATCCGAATGAATCTTTCCGGCTGCCTGCGGTGCCTTTGTGCCCTCTTTGATTGTCCACGCTCTGACTTCGGGTTTTCCGGCGGTCAGATATGAAATAAGACCGAGAAGGTGATAGCACTTTTTGATCAAGAGGTCAAGTCCGCCCTCTTCAACGCCGAGGTCGGCAAGGAAAATTTCCTTGTCCTCCTTTGAAAGCGATGAAATTTCGGCTTCAAGACCGGCGCAGATCGGAAGCACCTCGCTGCCCTCAACTTCGGCAAGAGCACAGACGGCTTTATAGTTTTCGTTTTCTTCAATTCCGTTTGTAAAGTCCTGCTCGCTCATGTTGCAGGCATAGATAACCTTTTTCGCTGTCAGCAGGCAGGCGCTGTCAAGCAGAGCCTTTTCCGTTTCATCACATTCAACGCTCCTTGCCGGTTTTTCGTTTTCAAGCGCTTCCTTGATTCTTTTGAAAAAAGCAACCTCCTGCGCAAGCGACTTGTCGCCTTTCATTGCCTTTGTTGCGCGGTCAATTCTTCTTTCAACCATTTCAAGGTCGGAAAGAACAAGTTCAAGGTTGATTGTTTCAATGTCGCGCTTTGCGTCAACCGAGCCGTCAACATGAATAATGTTGTCGCTTTCAAAACAGCGCACAACGTGAACAATTGCGTCAACCTCGCGGATATGGGAAAGGAACTTGTTGCCGAGTCCCTCGCCCTTTGAAGCACCGCGGACAAGACCTGCTATGTCAACGAATTCAACCGTTGCCGGAGTAACTTTCAGCGGAGAATACATTTCTGCAAGCGAATCAAGGCGCGGGTCCGGAACGGCAACTATGCCGACATTCGGTTCAATTGTGCAGAACGGATAGTTTTCCGACTGCGCACCCGCGTTGGTGATTGCATTAAAAAGAGTGCTTTTGCCGACATTCGGCAAACCGACAATTCCAAGCTTCATATTCTTTTAACCTCTTTTATCACATATCAGTTGTTTTTTGTTTCAGCCGCCATCAGCCATGGCGGAGCATGCGCACAAGCCTGCCTTCCGGCAATCGCACAGCTGTAATTATATTACAAATCTTTCCGGAAGTCAACTTGTTAAAGGCGGATAATGCCCGCTCAGTCGCAGACGTTAAACATTTCCACAAAGCTGAAAGTTTTACAGATATTTTTCTTTCAGGCGGAAATACTCAATATATGTTATGCCCTGCACTTTCTGATTTTTTACTGATTCATCTTCTCTAATACGTAATACTTTTATATTTCAAAACATTTGTTCCGATATTTCAGAAAACAGATAGTATTTAAAACAAAGGAGGTCCGGCAATGAACTCATTCTCAGAATTCCGGAGTCTGATCACGGCAAATCCGCTGCTTTTTATTGCGGTAACGCTGACTCTCGGCGTCATTCTCGTCAACGGCTGGACGGACGCACCGAACGCAATTGCAACCTGCGTTACAACGCGCTGTATGACTCCCGGCGCGGCAATTTTAATGGCGGCGGTTTTCAACTTCCTCGGTGTTTTCATTATGACGCTGGTCAATGCAACGGTTGCCGAAACAATTACAAAAATGGTGGATTTCGGCACAAACCCGAAAATTGCAATCATCACGCTGAGCGCGGCACTTTTTGCAATAGTGCTCTGGGCGGTGCTTGCGTGGCTTTTCGGAATTCCGACAAGCGAAAGTCATGCCCTCATCGCCGGACTCACCGGCAGCGCAATTGCCCTGCACGGCAACCTTAGCTGTGTGAACGGCAGCGAATGGATCAAAGTCGTTTACGGAATCGGAATTTCCGTGCTTTTAGGTTTCGGTCTCGGCTGGCTTGTATGCAAAACGGTTACGGTCATTTTTCAGAACGCGAACAGACCGAAAACAGAGCCTTTTTTCCGCGGCGCTCAGATTGTCGGCGCGGCGTCAATGGCATTCATGCACGGCGCTCAGGACGGACAGAAATTCATGGGCGTCATTCTTCTTTGCGTTTATATGTCGCAGGGACAGTCGCTCCCGGAAAACATTCAGATTCCCCTCTGGCTGATGGCAGTCTGCTCGGTTGTTATGGCTCTCGGCACCGCCATGGGCGGAAAGAAAATTATCAAATCCGTCGGCATGGATATGGTAAAGCTTGAAAAATATCAGGGCTTTTCGGCAGACATAGCTGCCGCGCTTGCACTGCTCATCTGCTCGGTATTCAGCCTTCCGGTTTCAACCACACACTCAAAAACAACGTCAATAATGGGCGTCGGCGCAGTCCGCCGCGTTTCCGCAATCAACTTTTCCGTTGTCAAGGAAATGGTGCTGACATGGGTGCTGACTTTTCCCGGCTGCGGACTCGTCGGCTTTCTCATGACAAAGCTTTTCATCCTGATTTTCACATAAACCGGATTACCGGCAAAGCACAACCGAAAGGAGCAAAAACAATGGCAAAAGGCGATAAATTTTATTTTGACAACTTTTCTCAGACAGCTGAAATAACAAATCAGGCAGCCCTCTTTCTTGTCAACAGCCTTAAAAGCTACGAGCCCGAAAGAGTTATTCAGATGCTTGAAGAAATGCATACACTCGAACACACCGCAGACAAAAACAAGCACGAAATGGGCACGGCGCTGACAAAGGCATTCGTCACTCCGATTGACCGCGAAGACCTTGACCTGCTCAGTCACAAGCTTGATGACGTGGCTGACTGCCTTGAAGAGATTATTCAGAAGTTTTATATCTATGACATTCGCACAATCCGCAGAGACGCGGTTGAATTTGCCGAAAAGCTTGTTTCTGCCTGCGGTGTAATCAGCGAAGCGATTGAGCAGTTTTCAAATTTCAAGCGTTCAAAGACCCTGCCCGGACTGATTATTGAGCTGAACAATGTTGAAGAGGAGTGCGACAAGCTGTATCTGCGGTCGATGCGTGCTCTCACAAAAGAGCACGGAGACGTTCTTGAAACAGTTTCATGGAGAGAAATTTTCGACTGCTTTGAGGAATGTGCAGACGCCTGCGAGCACGTCGGTGAATGTCTCGGCTCGGTAATTATGAAAAACACCTGACTCAACGCAAAGACCAAAACCGCCTGCCGAAAGGGGCTGTTCTGAAAACAATACCTCTCCTTTCGGCTATTCTCGTTGACGGCGTAATCGGCGGCGTGAGTGCCGTTGTGGGCTTCTTGCCCCTCGTAATGGTAATGTACTTCCTGCTTGCCTTGCTTGAAGATTGTGGCTATATGTCCCGTGTTGCAGTTGTGCTTGATCCTATCTTCAAGAAGGTCGGTCTTTCCGGCAAATCGGTTATTCCTTTTGTAATCACAATAGGTTGTGCAGTTCCCGGTATTATGGCTAGCCGTACCATCCGCAATGAGCGTGAGCGCAGAGCTACTGCAATGCTGACTCCTTTCATGCCTTGCGGTGCAAAGATTCCCGTTATTGCCCTGTTTGCCGGTGCGTTCTTTGACGATGCAGGTTGGGTAAGCTTTACAATGTATGCTGTCGGTATCGTTCTGATTTTCCTGTGTGCACTGCTTGTTAACAAGGTTGCCGGCTACAAAGCAAGAAAATCCTTCTTTATTATTGAACTCCCCGAATACAAGGTTCCCTCTCTTTGGGGTGCATTTAAATCTATGTGCAGCCGCGGAAAGGCTTACATAGTTAAGGCGGCTACCATTATCCTTCTTTGCAATATGGCAGTACAGTTAATGCAGACCTTTACATGGAGCTTTCAGGTTGCAGAAACCGCAGATGCTTCTATTCTTGCATCTATTGCAAAACCTTTTGCATATCCTCTTGTTCCTGTTGTTGGCGTTCTTTCATGGCAACTTGCCGCAGCCGCAGTTACAGGCTTTATCGCAAAGGAAAATGTTGTAGGCACTTTGGCAGTTTGCTTTGTAGGACTTGAAAACCTTATTGATACCGAAGAGCTTGCCCTTATGGAGGGTGCAGGTGCAGAAGTTGCAGGCATAATGGCAATTAGCAAGGTTGCGGCTCTCGCATACCTGATGTTTAACCTTTATACTCCTCCTTGCTTTGCCGCTATCGGTGCTATGAACTCCGAAATGAAGAGCGGCAAGTGGGTTTGCGGCGGTATCGGTCTCCAACTCGGTGTGGGCTTCACCGTCGGCTATTTGGTTTACACCGTCGGCACACTTATTACTGCTCCCGCGTCTCTTAATATCGGTGCGGCTATGGGCGGAATTGTTACAGTTTTTGTGTTTGCAGTAATTATTGTTGCTTTGATTATGAACACCAACAAGAAATTGAAGACCGAGTACGCATTAGGTTAAAATTATGGAAAACTTTATTATAGCTGTAATACTGCTTGCAATCATAGTCGGTATCGTTCTCTACCTTGTAAGGCAAAAGAAAAAAGGTGTTAAATGTGTAGGATGCCCTTATGCAAAACAATGTGGCGGTAATAGCAACGGTAATTGCAATCAGTCCGGTACTTCGACACGCAATTCGCGTAGTTAAGATTGTTCTGTCCGGGAAATGCAAAAAAATCGAGTGTTCATAACTCAAATCCGTTATGAACACTCGATATGGTGCGAGAGACGGGACTTGAACCCGTACGAGTCACCCCACACGCCCCTCAAACGTGCGCGTCTGCCGATTCCGCCACTCTCGCATCTTTTTGATTGTCAGCACTCTCGCGAGTGCTCATATAATATATCACCTGACGTGGTAAAAGTCAAGGGCTTTTTTAAAAAAACTCCCCGAAAAATGAAAAATTTTATGCTCCGGTTTCAGAAAACGACAAGCTTTCCCTTGAATTTTTTTGCGTTGTTCTGTAAAATAAAAGTTAAGGTCGCTTTGCGGCAAAATACGCTCTTTAATGGGCTCTTGGGGGTATCAGAATGAAAGTTATGCTTGTCAACGCAAGTCCGCACGAAAAAGGCTCGGTGTATACTGCTCTTTCGCAGATGATTGCTGTTTTCGGAGAAGAAGGCATTGAAACAAAACTGGTCAATATCGGCAAAAAGGATGTTCGCGGCTGTATTGCCTGCCTTTCCTGCCGTGAAACCGGAAAGTGCGTTTTTGATGACGTTGTCAATGAGCTTGCCGAAGATTTCCGGGAGTGCGACGGCTTTGTTATCGGCGCGCCTGTTCATTATGCTTCCGCAAGTGCAACTGCGTCTGCTTTTTGCGACAGACTGTTTTATTCAACTCCGTTCGATAAAACAATGAAAGTCGGCGCGGCGGTTGTTTCTGCACGTAGGGGAGGATGTACAGCTTCCTTTGACCAGCTCAACAAGTATTTCACAATCTCTTCGATGCCGATTGCAACAAGCCAGTATTGGAACCAGATCCACGGCTCCTGCGCCGAAGATGCAATGCAGGACGAAGAAGGACTTCAGACCATGCGAACTCTTGCACGCAACATGGTTTTTCTCATGCGCTCAATTGCGCTCGGAAAAGAAAAATACGGTCTTCCGGAGAAAGAGGAGCCTCAAAGAACAAACTTCATTCGCTGAGGACGGAGAAAAGGTACTTTTGCCGTACAGCAAAAAACGTTTAAAACGGCGCACTTGAACGCCGGAATCGGCTCTTTAAAGGTCGATTCCGGTTGGCGGTGCGCCCTTATTTGTGCGCCGAATTAAGTTAAAAAAAGCGCACATAAAAAAGCGGTCGCCACAACGGACGACCGCTTTTAAATTACGTTTTCACTGTCAGACGGGCAAAGGAGCGTCAAAAACGCAACAATGCATGACTGACTTTTTGGGGTCCATGGCTTAGCCTTGCGGCGGTTATGAGTTCAGCGCAAGGGAAACAACCTGCTGCTCGCTCACCTGAGCGGCACCGCTTTCTGCCGGTGACTGTGCTGCCTTTTTTTCTGCGGTTGTGCCAAAGACAAAAGCTGTCAACATAAGAAAGACAAACACAACGGCTGAGATTCCGACGATAAACTTCTTACTGTTGTTCGTGGTGTTTTTTCTGTGGATTTTCGTGATGATCATGGTTTGCTTCCTCCTTAAATAATAAGCTGATAATCAGAAGATTCTGAGTAATTTAAACCGTTGACAACCGGTTCATGATTTATTCATAAAATCTATCTTTTGACAGTGATATTGTACACCGGTTTTTCTTGTTCGTCAAGTCTTTTTTAATAATTTGTGAATTTTTTTGTGTTTTTTACTGTTTTATATTGCTTATAAATGGATTTTTGTGCAAATTTACCCGTTTTTGGTGCGAAATTTGCATTATAACAAGGTTTTTAGGGCGTTGTGAGTGAATACTCGCTCATTAGACGATTTAAATATAAAGTGCGCCCACCGAAGCAGGTGCACAAAGGCGAATTTTAACGGGTGAACGGACTACTTTTGAGTGAGCGGTTTTAAGTACGTACTTTTGCCGCCGACGGGAAGCGGTCGAATCGGTTTCACACTAAGGCGGACTCCCAATGCTCCCCGGAAAAGGATTTTAGGCGCATTGGTGGAGATACAGCTTGTTATATCTCCCAAACAGAAAAGGTCGTGCAGAAATTCCGCACGACCTTTTATTCTTTTTTGTCCGAACTTATTCAGCGTCGGGAGCGTAGAGAGCTTCAAGTCTCTTGAGGTGGTTATATCTTTCAACCGACTTTGCTTCTGCTTCTGCGAAGAGAGCCTGAGCTCTTTCGGGGAAGGAGCGGGTGAGAGCTGAATAACGGGCCTCGTTGAGAAGGAACTTCTGATAATCTTCTCTTACGCCGGGCTTTGAATCGATTGTGAACGGATTCTTGCCCTGGGCTTTGAGAGCCGGGTTGTAGCGGAACATATTCCAGTAGCCGCATTCAACAGCCTTCTTCATTTCGTTCTGGCAGTTGGTCATGCCGCCCTTGATGGAGTGCATTTCGCAGGGAGCATAAGCGATAACGATTGACGGTCCGGGATATGCCTCAGCCTCGGTGAGAGCCTTGATGGTCTGGTTCATGTTTGCACCCATAGCAATCTGAGCAACATAAACATAGCCGTAGCTCATTGCAATTTCAGCAAGACTCTTCTTTGCAATGCTCTTGCCGGCAGCCGCAAACTGAGCAACCTGACCGATCTGAGAAGCCTTTGAAGCCTGTCCGCCGGTGTTGGAGTAAACCTCGGTATCGAAGACCATGATGTTTACGTCTTCGCCGGAAGCAAGAACATGGTCAACACCGCCGAAGCCGATGTCGTATGCCCAACCGTCGCCGCCGAAGATCCATACGGACTTTTTGGAGAGGTATTCTTTTTCTTTGAGGATTGAAGCGCAGTGGTCGCAGCCGTCTGCAACCTTTTCAAGCTCTGCAACGAGAGCGGCGGTTGCTGCGGTGTTCTTTTCGCCGTCGTCCTTGGTGTCAAGATATTCCTTGGCAGCGGCTTTGAGTGATTCGGGAGCCTTTTCTGCGGAAAGGATTTCTTCAACCTTGGCGATGAGAGAATTGCGGATTGCGTTCTGACCGAGGAGCATGCCGAAGCCGTGCTCAGCGTTGTCTTCAAAGAGGGAGTTAGCCCATGCGGGACCGTGACCCTTGCTGTTTACGGTATAGGGTGAAGTTGCAGCCGGGCCGCCCCAGATTGAGGAGCATCCGGTAGCATTGGAGATATACATTCTGTCGCCGAAGAGCTGAGTGATAAGGCGTGCGTACGAGGTCTCGGCGCAGCCTGCGCATGAACCGGAGAACTCAAGAAGCGGAGTCTTATACTGG
>JAEDIL010000122.1 GCA_016292455.1 Clostridiaceae bacterium | reverse complement strand
CCGGTGAAGTTAAAAGGAGAATAATTTTTTCCGGTCACGCCGATGCCGCAAACGAATGGACATATTCTCTTCACGGTCAGCTCAAAACTCTTGCACCGGTCATGGGCGGCTCAATAATCGGAATGTTCTTTGTTTTTATTGTTACCCTTGCAAGGCTGTTTTCTTCAATTTCTCTCGGCTTTGTTCCGGAAATTGAAACCGGATTGTGGAGGCCGCTCGGATTTGTCATGCTTGTCTTTGTTCCGTTCCTTGTCGCCATGTATTTCTTTATCAACTGGCGTGTGGTTGTCGACGGTGCAAACGATAATCTTTCAGCCTGCTATATCGCCATGGGTGTACTTAAAGAGATGGCAGATAATGATTTCCGATTCAAAAACACAGAGGTCTGCTGCCTGATTACCGGCAGCGAGGAAGCCGGACTCAGAGGGGCTCTTGCTTTTGCAAAAGCACATAAAGATGAACTTAAACAGACCGAGACTGTTGCAATTACTCTTGACACAATGCGCGAAATTGAACAGCTTCAGATTTACACAAAGGGCTGCACCGGAACAGTCAGGGACAGCGAGGCTGTCGGAGACCTTTTGTTTGAAGCCGGACAGGCTAACGGAATTGAAATGAAACGTGCCGGAATTTACCCGGGAGCGGTTGATGCTGAGGGCTTTTCAAAGCACGGAATACGTGCATGCGGCTTTTGCGGAGTAAACCATGACCCGAAAACATATTATCATACCCGTGAGGACACATGGACGAACATTGATGAAAACTGCATAAATCTTTCGCTTGACATTTGTCTTGAAGCTGCAAGGCTTTACGATGAAAAGGGCGGAATAAGAGAATATGAAAACAAGCGCGCAAAAAAGTGAGGTTGAAATAATTTATGACAGAAGAAAAACGTATTTATACAATAGCAACGGCACATCTTGACACTGTCTGGAATTGGGACTTTGAATATGTTATTGAAACTTGTATTCCTAAAACGCTTGACGATAACTTTGCACTTTTTGAGAAGTATCCTGATTACCGCTTTAATTTCGAAGGTGCTTATCGTTATGAGCTTATGGAGGAATATTATCCTGAAAAATTTGAAAAGCTCAAAGAGTACATAAAAGAAAAGCGCTGGAATGTAACGGGAAGCTGTTATGAAAACGGTGACGTCAATGTTCCTTCACCGGAGCTTCTTTTCAGAAATGTTATCTACGGCAACGGATACTTTGAAAGAAAGTTCGGCGTTCGCAGCAACGATATTTTCCTTCCCGACTGCTTTGGCTTCGGTTGGGCATTACCTGCGATTGCTGAGCATGCAAACCTCAAAGGTTTTTCAACTCAAAAGCTTTCATGGGGCAGCGCATACGGTGTGCCTTTTGACATCGGAATCTGGACCGGTTCAAACGGAAAATCAATTTTTGCTTCTCTTGATGCAAAATCATACTGCACCACATTCAAAAAGGTAAGGACGAATGATAAGCTTTTGAAAAAGCTTAATAGGAATATTAAGAATTTCGATTTCAACTGGACTTTTGGCTATCATGGTGTAGGCGATGTCGGAGGGGCACCGAAGGAAGCGTCCGTCAAAACGGTTGAGGAAGAAATTGCCGAGAATCCGTCGTCTGAAATCAAAGTTCTTTCTTCAACGCCGACTGAGTTTTTTGATGACCTTTCGTCTCTTGACCTTTCGACAGTCAGCAGACTTCCCGTCTGGAACAATGAGCTTGTTATGACTAACCATGGCGTTGGTTCGTACACCTCCCGCTCATTTTCAAAACGCTGCACAAGAAGGTGCGAGGAGCTTGCCGATATGGCAGAGCGCAGTTCCGTTATTGCGTCAAGCGTCTGCGGTGCAAAGTATCCGTCAACAGAGCTTGAAAAGTCATGGAAGCGTGTTATTGCACATACTTTCCACGATGATCTCACAGGTACCTCGGTTGAACGCGTGTATAAGCGCTCCTGGAACGATTACATTGCTTCGCTCAATCAGTTCTCAAATGCCTTTGAGGGTGCAGGTGCTGAAATCGTTAAGAATATGGACACTTCCTGGACAAAGGGCGTTGCTGTTGTCGTTTCTAACAGCCTTGAACAGCCTCGTATGGCGCCTGTTGATATAACAATACCGTATGTCGGCTACAATTTCATTCGCGTTTTCGACAAGGCAGGACGTGAGCTCCCGTCTCAGGTAAATTATGTTGATAACAGTGTTATCAAGGCAACCGTATGTGTCAATGTTCCTGCGCTCGGATTTAAAGTCCTTGATGTGCTTTACAGCTATCAACCTTGTTCAATGAATACCGGTGTCCGTGTCAACGGAAACACACTCGAAAATCATAAGTACATTGTTTCTATCAACAAAAACGGCGATATATCATCAATAATTGATAAAACGCTGGGTTCGGTTGAGCTTCTTGAAAAGCCTATAAGATTTGAACTTAACAAGTATAAAGGCGCATTCATGTATCCGGCATGGGAACTCAGGTATGATGAGGTCATGCGCTATCCGTGGGAATTTGCCGAAAAGGGAATCAGCGAAATTGTTGAAACAGGTCCTGCACGAGCCACTATCAAGGTTACTCAGACTGTCGGAAAGTCAACGTTCACATATTATGTGTCTCTCTCCGCAGGCGGAAAGACCGTCAATGTATTCAATGAGGTTGAATGGCGTGAATTCAAGCGTGTTCTTCACAACGGCTTTTATCTGACTGCAAAGAACGAGTCTGCTGTTTATGATCTCGGTCTCGGAACGATTTCAAGAAAACGCGCCACGAAAAAGCTTTACAGCGTTCCTGCCCAGAAGTGGGCGGATATAAGCGACCCGGAAAAGAATTACGGCGTTTCGATTCTCAGTGATTCGAAATACGGCTGGATTATGAAAGACAACAAGTCGCTTCGTCTGACTGTTGTTCATTCACCGAAGCATTATTATCGCAATGACAGTGTTCAGGGCATGATGGACTTCGGTCTCAACCGCTACGGTTATGCTATTTACTCACATAAGGGCGACTTTACTGAGGGAACCCAATTTGAAGCGCGTTGCTTCAATCAGCCTATGGCTGTATTCACTTCTGATAAGCATGTCGGTGCGCTCGGCAGTGAATACTCCTTTGGTGTAATCGGCAATAATGACGTTATTATACGTGCTCTTAAAAAGAGTGAGGAAACAAATGAGGTTATCATAAGAGTTAACGAATCCGCCGGACGCAGAGCGGACAGAGTTGAAGTTTTCCTCGGAAAAGGTATTCTCAGCGCGCGTGAGGTTTATGCAACCGAAGAGGAGATCGGAGAAGCAACCGTTCTTGACGGCAGACTTGTTTTTGACCTTGCACCTTATGAAGTCAAGACCTTTGCACTGACTCTTCTTTCCTGCAACGTTTCTTCAAGAGAAGAGCAGACTGTGGTTGAGCTTCCTTATAATATCAAAGCAACCTCCTTCAATTCAGACAGAAGCGAGGGTATAATTCCGACAATCAACGTTTCAATTCCGTCCGAGATTTTCCCGAAGGTTATTGATTGTTGTGGTGTCCGCTTTGAAACAGGAAATGTTCACGATGAATTCAATGCGCTTGTCTGTAACGGACAGAGAATTAAAACAAAAGGCAAAAAGCTGTATTTCATTGCTGCAAGCCTTTACGGAGACAGAGCGTATGATTTCGGACTTGGTGATACTGCAAGAACTTCAATAAAAGTCAACGCCGTCAATGAGAGAATCGGCGGCTGGGATCTTTATAATCTGGCTGAAACCGCCTTCATCAAAACAGGAAAGCTTGCGTGGGAGTGTACCCACACCCATTCAAAGAGCGGTGATAATGTTGCAAGCCGTCTTTTCTTCTTCATGTATGAAATAAATACGGAGCGTTTTGATGAAGTTGTTCTGCCGAGTGATAGCGGTCTTATTATTCTTGCTGCAACTGAAAGCAACGATGCACACCTCGTTCGTCTGAACACTGCACTTTATGATCGTGTTGAAAACAGGCCGTTTGATTTCAAACTCAAAGGCAAAGAAAAACGTCAGCACAAGAGGCGTCTAAGAAACAGCAAAAGAAGGCCGAATCAGACTATATAACCGGTAAAAAAGTCGGGTACAGTACAATGAACTGTGCCCGACTGCTTTTTTCTAAACTGATAGTGCAAGGAGAAAGCTATGATCGAATCTGATTGCCATGTCCACACTAATTTTTGCTACGGAAGTAATACTCCGCTTGAAATGGCAGAAGCAGCA
>JAEDIL010000027.1 GCA_016292455.1 Clostridiaceae bacterium | reverse complement strand
AGGTTCCGCATAATCTGCATCAGCTCGTCGATTTCCTGGGGGGTCAGCACAGCGGTGGGCTCGTCAAAAATCAGGATATCATTATCCCGATAGAGCATTTTGAGAATTTCGGTGCGCTGCTGCATGCCAACGCTTATATCCTCAATAATCGCGTCGAGGTCAACTTCAAGTCCGTACTTTTTTGAAAGTTCAAGAACTTTTTTCCGGGCCGCGTTTTTTTTCAGGAAGCCGAACTTGTTCGGCTCAATTCCGAGTATGATGTTGTCCAGAACGGAAAAACATTCAACGAGTTTGAAGTGCTGGTGTACCATTCCGATTCCGAGCGCCGTTGCGTCATTCGGGTCATTGATCTGAACTTTTTTTCCGTTTTTTCTGATTTCGCCTTCCTCAGCCTGATAAAGACCGAAAAGAACCGACATCAGAGTCGATTTTCCTGCTCCGTTTTCTCCGAGCAGAGCATGGATTTCTCCACGTTTTAGCCTCAGTGTGATATTGTCGTTTGCAACGATTCCGGGGAAGCGCTTTGTGATCCCCAACATTTCGATTGCGTATTTTTCTTCCATTGCCTCATCTCCGTTTCAAGGCGAAACTGCCGTGTTTATTGAGCCGAAGAGGGAGGACAGAGCCGCTTTCCCGTTCGGCCGGATAAAAAGAGGGGGTGCCTGTTTTAGACACCCCCACAGTAAGTTGCCGATATTTCAGGGTTAATTATTTAATCTTGCCCTGGTCGTCAACTGTAACGTTGGTAACTGCCGGCATCTTGGAGATGTCGTTTGAAACCTTGATTTTCCCGTCGAACATATCCTTAACAAGCTTTGCATAATCATCCTTGCTGAACTTGCCGTCAGCAAACTGAGTGCTTTCAAGCGGAATCTGAACATAGTTCTTGGAAGCGTCGTCGCCGTTTACAAGACCGAGAGTTTCAATCTTGCCTGCGAAGTCAGCCCACTTGCCGTCGATGATAACAGCCTTAAGGGTGTCGTATGTTGCAGGATAGAGACCCTTCATAGCGGAGGTAACGGTGATGCCTTCGCCGTATTTGCCGTCGATGATAGCAGCCTGGTCAACGTCAACGCCGATAACCTTTCCGCCTGCTTTCTTGGCAGCTTCAGCAGCTGAGGTGTAGATTCCGCCGCCGCAAGCAAAGACAACTTCTGTGCCCTTGCCGTACCAGGTGTCCATAACAGCAGTGATGTCAGCGTCGCCGTTGAACTTACCGCCGTATACATAGTTGAGTTCAACTTTCTTGTCAAGTTCCTTTGCAGCAGCGTCAACGCCCTGAACGAAACCGAAACCGTAGCGGACAACAGCGGGAACTGCCATGCCGCCGAGGAAGCCGAGCTTCTCATAGCCGAGCTTAACGGCAGCATAACCTGCCATGTAGCCGCAGAGCTCTTCCTGGTATACTGCGCAGTATACGTTCTTCATGTCGAAGTAATCTTCAAGCTTGTATTCGTCTGCATTGTAGCTGTACTGTTCACCCTTGGCAGCAACAGCTGTTTCAAGGATGTCGCCCTTGCCGACGTCGAGAGCGATGAACTTAACGTCTTCGTGCTTCGGAGCAACCTCAAAGATTGCGCCGCCGAAAGCATAACCGGGCATAACAACAACGTTGAAGCCTTCGTCAATAGCCTTTTCAATGGTCTTGACGCGTTCGGGAGTGCTGTCTCCCGACGGCTTGAAGTAGTTGAAATCAACCTTGTTTTCCTCGCAGAAAGCTTTGCATGCTTCATAGGTGGTCTGGTTGAAAGACTCGTCGGTGATGTCGCCGTAGTCAGTTACCATTGCAACCTTGTAAGCAGATGTGTCAGCTGCGGGGGTGCTTTCAGAATTGTCGCCCGGAGCGGCAGTGGTTGTTTCGCCGTTTGCGCCGCCGCATGCAACGAGAGCGAAAACCATGAGAGCTGCGAGCAAAACTGCAAGAAGTTTTTTCATACTGGATTTCCTCCTTAATTTTGGGTCTGAATTTTGAACGGATCTTGCCATCCGTTCCATGACCGCCTACATTATACCATATAATCCAAAAATTACAACAGTGAGCAATGCTTTTTTTACAAAATAAACAGCATTGTTACCGAACCGTAACATTTTCGTTTACGGCTGCCTGAGGTCGCGCGGAGAAAAGCCGGACGGCAGAATTTCTTCAAGGGTGAAAACCTTGAATTCATCTGAGTTTTTGCCGAAGATGACTCTGAAAGTTTTCAAATCGCAGAATTCCGCCATCACCTGCCGGCAGACGCCGCAGGGTGCAAAATAGCCGGAAAAGTCAAGCTCATAGCCGCCGACAACCGCAATTGCTTCAAATTCACGCTCACCCTCGCTGACCGCTTTGAAAAAAGCTGTGCGTTCGGCACAGTTTGTCGGGGAATAGGCGGCATTTTCAATGTTGCAGCCGAGATATACCTTTCCGTTTTTGCAAAGCAGAGCCGCACCGACAGTGTGGTGTGAATACGGCACATAGGCATTTTTTGCCGCTTGCTTTGCAAGAGAGATGAGTTCAAGTTCAGTCATGGCGTTTTCCTCACAGAATTAAGTCTTTGAAGCTTGTTCCGGCAATGTCCGCCTGAACGCCGAAAATGTCCGCAACGGTTTTGCCGATGTCCGCGTAGGTTGTTCTTACGCCGAGATTCACGCTCCTGACCTTTTTTCCGAGAACGAGCAGGGGAATGTATTCTCTTGAATGGTCGGTGCTCGGAGTGAGCGGATCGCAGCCGTGGTCTGCGGTTATTATTAACAGGTCGTCTTCATTGAGTTTCGGAAGAAATCCTCCGAGCCAGCTGTCAAACTCCGTAAGAGCGTTTGCGTAGCCGGGCGCGTCGTTTCTGTGACCGAAAACCATGTCAAAATCAACAAGGTTAGTGAAGCACAGACCGTGAAAGTCGGTCTTTGAAAAGCTGAGCGTCTTTTCCATTCCGTCAGCGTTTGAGGTGGTGGGGTTCGCTTTTTCAAGTCCTTTGCCGGCGAAAATGTCATAAATTTTGCCGACAGCGATAACATCAAGACCGCTTTTTTTCAGAAAATCAAGCAACGTGTCTTTCGGCGGAGCAAGGGAAAAATCGTGCCGCCTTGCCGTACGCTTAAAGGGATATTCGCCCTCAAACGGTCTTGCAATAACCCTTCCGACGGCAAATTCGCCAGTCAGAAGTTCACGCGCAATACGGCAGTATTCATAGAGCTGCTCAACGGGAACAATATCCTCGTGGGCCGCAATCTGAAAAACGCTGTCTGCCGAGGTGTAAACAATCAGCGCGCCGGTTTCGAGGTGCTCTTTTCCGTAATCGGCAATGACCTTTGTTCCGGAATAAGGCTTGTTGCAAAGCACGTCTCTTCCTGTTCGCCTTGAAAACTCGTCAAGGAGCTCTTTCGGAAAACCGTCCGGAAAGGTGGGCATTGCTTTTTCGGAAATCAGACCGCAGATTTCCCAATGTCCCGTTGTGGTGTCCTTGCCCTTTGAGCTTTCGGCGCATTTTCCGTAAGCGCCTTCCGGACGGTCAACGCCCTCGTCAAAGCCGACGCCGTCAATGTTGAAAAGACCTGCTTTTTTGAGATTCGGAACCGAAAAGCCGGGCTGCAAGCAGCAGGCTTTTATTGTGTTGCTGCCCTCGTCGCCGTAATCCGCCGCGTCGGGAAGTTCGCCGATTCCCACGCTGTCAAGAACAATAAGGAAAACTCTTTTTATGCTCATACTGTGCTGTCCTTTCGTGAATTTCCCGGGAAAATCAGTCCATTCTGACTGCCGTTTCAAGCGCAATTTTCATCATGTCGGTAAAAGTGTTCTGCCTTTCCTCGGCTGAACAGCCCTCGCCGGTGAACGGGAGGTCGGATATGGTGCAGATTGCAAGAGCGCGCTTTTTGAGGTGAATTGCGGTCAGGTAAAGACCTGCCGCTTCCATTTCAACGGCGAGCGAGCCTGCTTTTGCCCACTTTTTGAGGTTGTCTTCGTCTGCGTCGTAGAACGTGTCCGAGGAATAAAGGTTTCCGACTTTAAGGGGAACGCCGGTTTCCTTTGCGGACTCAACCGCCGCGCAGAGAAGCTCAAAGGAACAGGTGGGAGCGATTGTTCCTGTGACGCCGTACTGCTTGCCGAAGTTGGAGTTTGTGTTTGCGCCGATTCCGGCAACAACGTCACGCAGTTTTATGCCCTCGCCGATACCTCCGGCAGAGCCGATGCGTATGATGTTTTCAACGCCGTAAAAGCTGAAAAGCTCAAAGGAATAGATTCCGATTGACGGAATACCCATTCCGCTTGCCATGACGGAAACCTTATGTCCTTTGTAGTATCCGGTGTAGCCCTGAATGCCCCTGACGTTGTTGACAAGGACTGCGTTTTCAAGGAAAGTTTCTGCAATCATTTTTGCCCTGAGCGGATCACCGGGCATGAGAACGGTTTTTGCAAAGCCGATTTCGTCTTTCGGATTGATATGCGGTGTGTTGAGCATTGTTATGCACTCCTTTGCTGGTTTTTCTTGATTTGAATGTGTCGGGGCTTGGATTTTTTTCAGCGTCTGACTATTAGTCTGCTTAGTGAAAACCTATGCCTTAATATCCCTGACCTTCCTCATTCTTGACAATTTTTACAATTCTGCTTGTGCCGAGTCTTGAAGCGCCGAGAGTCAGCATATCCTCTGCGTCTTTCAGGCTTGCAATTCCACCGGCAGCTTTGATTTTAAGGTGCGGTTTGACATTGGCGGCGAAAAGGGCAATGTCCTCTCTCGTTGCGCCGCCGGTTGAAAAGCCGGTCGAGGTCTTGATATAGTCTGCACCGGAATCGGAAACAATTTCGCACATTTTTTTTTTTTCTTCCTCGGTGAGAAGACAGGTTTCAATAATTACTTTGAGAAGCTTTCCGCCGCAGCTTTCTTTGACTGCCTTGATTTCGTTCAAAAGAAAGTCATACTGCTTGTCTTTGAGCGCGCCGATGTTGATTACCATGTCAATTTCATCTGCGCCCTCCCTGACCGCCTCGGCTGTTTCAAAGCACTTGACAGCGGTTGTGTTGTAGCCGTTGGGAAAGCCTATAACGGTGCAGATTTTAAGCTTGTCGCCCACATATTCCTTTGCTCTTTTTACAAATGACGGCGGAATGCAGACGCTTGCGCAGCCGTATTTGATTCCGTCATCGCAAAGCAACTTGATGTCGTTCCAGGTTGAAGCCTGACCGAGCACGGTGTGGTCAACCTTTGAAAGAATCTCTTTAAGTTCCATTGAAATTTCTCCTTTTTGTCAGCCTCAGACTAAAAAACAGGTGCTTTTTCCTGAGGCATACATTTTATTGCCTACAATAATTTTACCACGAAGCAGCCTGACGGTCAAGCGAAAGAGTGTGATTCTCAAAAACAAAAGGAGCTGCTGCATCCGGCAATGAATGCGGCAACTCCCGGTTATTCACTTATTGATTTGCAGAGAGTGCGTCAAGCGACTGCTTTTTGAGGTAGGCATTGATGAAGCCGTCAATATCGCCGTCCATAACAGCGTTGATGTTGCCGATTTCAAAGCCGGTTCTGTGGTCTTTTGCAAGGGTGTAGGGCATAAAGACATAGGAGCGGATCTGGCTGCCCCAGCCGATTTCCTTCTGGTCACCCTTGATGTCCTCAATTTTGTCAAGGTGTTCGCGTTCCTTGATTTCAATGAGCTTTGATTTGAGCATACGCATGCATACCTCGCGGTTCTGATGCTGGCTTCGTTCAACCTGACAGCTTACAACAATTCCGGTCGGGATATGGATCAGACGGACGGCAGAGGAGGTTTTGTTGACCTTTTGTCCGCCTGCGCCCGAAGCGCGGTAAACCTCCATTTTGATGTCTTCGGGATTGATTTCAACCTCAATTGTGTCGTCAATTTCGGGCATGACTTCGAGGGAAGCAAATGAAGTGTGTCTTCTTCCGGAAGAATCAAAAGGAGAAACGCGGACAAGGCGGTGAACGCCCATTTCGCTTTTGAGGTAGCCGTAAGCATTTTCGCCCTCAACGAGAACAACGGCAGATTTGAGACCGGCTTCATCTCCGTCAAGGAAGTCAAGCGTTGTGAATTTGTAGCCGTGTTTTGTTGACCACTGACCGTACATTCTGAAAAGCATCTGACACCAGTCCTGAGCTTCGGTTCCGCCTGCTCCTGCGTGGAAGGTAAGAATAGCGTTCTTTGAATCATATTCACCGGAAAGGAGGGTGGAAAGAGTTTGCTTTTCAAGCTCGGCTTCAACCGCTTCAACGCTTGCGCGGCAATCGTCAACAAGTCCGAGGTCACCCTCTTCGTCGGAAAGCTCAATCATCATCATTGCATCATCATAAGCGGTTTTCAGGTCGTCATAGGCTTTTATCTTGTTTTTCAGCGCGGCAATACGTTGAAGAACCTTTTGCGAGTTGGCAAGGTCGCCCCAGAAATCCTCGGCGGCGGTCTGCTCTTCAAGTTCGGAAATTTCATCACTCATTTTTTTCAGACCGAGTGCGTCTGCAAGCTCAGCAAGGGGCTTTTCGCTTTCGAGAAGTCGGAGTCTGAGTTCTTCAAATTGAATCATTGAAAATACATTCCTTTCGTAATATACAGGATGGCAAAAATCTGAATTTTATGCTGAGACATATCCTTTTTGAATCACATAACCTATATATTATACACGATTGTTCATAAAGAGCAACAGAAATTTGAAAAAATGCGGAGATTTTTCAAAAAAAAGGTTAAAATATCTTCAAAGCAATTGAAATTTTTAAATAATCGGTTAAAATAACAGTAACTAACCGATTTTAAGTAATAATCAGCTTCTTTCGGCATAATATCTGTTACGGAAAAGGAAAGGTGAAAAATGAGATACGAAAAGGATACCTGCGCAGGCTGCGGCAGAATGTTTGAGGAAAACGATGATATAGTCGTCTGCCCCGAATGCGGAACACCGCAGCATCGCGCCTGCTATGAGAATAAAAACGAATGTGTCAATGCCGCCCTGCACGGCACGGACTTCCTCTGGAAAGGCAACGCAAGCGAACCCGAAGCAGAGGAAAAGACCGGGGAAAGAGAAGAAAAGCTTGTTTGTCCGACCTGCGGACATGAAAACCCACAGGGAGCAACCGCCTGCGAGGCGTGCGGACAGAAGTTCACTTTCTTCGGCGTGAACATTCTTGAAAAGGAGCTTGAACTTGCCAAAATAGATGAGGAAAAAGCCGCCGGCGAGCAGGCAGGCAGTCACCGGGCAGAACAGAACAGGAACGACGCTTCTCATGAACAGCCTGAATCTGATATTGAACGGATGCTCAATGCAAGGGCGCGCGTTATTGCTCCCGGACTGACGAAAGAACAGGAGCAGGAAAGGCTCTGCTCTCAGCCGATTAAACGCGTTCTGGTTTTTGTTTCGTCCAATCCTCTGAGCTACGTCAATAAATTCAGAAAAATGGAAGCCGGCAAAAGAACATGGAACTGGGCTGCTTTCTTTTTTACACCGTATTGGTTCTTTTACCGGAAGCTTTATAAGGTCGGGCTTGTCTTTCTTTCGCTTCATGTTGCGCTTTCCGTTGTTGCCGTTCCGTTTGTGACAAAAGCCAATGAAGCTATGCAGAGCTTTATGGCGGCTGTTCAGAATAATCCCGACATGGCGCAGGCGGAGATTCAGGCGCTGATGCAAAGCTTTCTTGCCAGTGTTGCGCCCGTATATCTGCACCTCGGAGCGATGTTTCTCATTTCGGTTGTTTCGGCTCTTATTGCCGATAAGCTTTATAAAAAGTATGTGACGGAAAAACTCGGCTTTGCCGAAAGAATAACCGAACCCATTTCATTCTCCCAGTATTTCCTGAAATTCAGCTCAGTCAATGTTTTTCTTACCGGACTTGCAATTTTTCTCGGAAATATGCTTCCGGGCATTATAACTCAAATGTTTGCGTGAGAGGAGAAAAAACAATGAAAATCAGAAAAGCAATTATTCCCGCTGCCGGACTCGGAACGCGGGTGCTTCCCGCTTCAAAATCTATTCCGAAGGAAATGCTCAACATCGTTGACAAGCCCGCGATTCAGTATATTGTTGAAGAAGCGGTTGAGGCCGGAATTGAAGAAATCCTCATCATTACCAACCGCGGAAAAGGTGCAATTGAGGATCACTTTGACCATTCCTTTGAGCTTGAAGCGAACCTCAAAGGCAATCCCTCAAAGCAGAAAATTTATGAGGATATAATCAAACCGGTACATATGGCAAACATCTATTTCCTGCGCCAGAAAGAAACCAACGGTCTTGCCGACGCAATCGCAAAAACGCGCAATTTCATAGGCAATGAGCCGTTCGCAATCCTTTACGGCGACGACGTCATAACAAATCCTGGCGGACAGCCGGTTATCGGTCAGCTCTGCGATGCTTTTGAAAAATTCGGAAAGGGCGTTGTCGGAGTGAAAGAGGTTGCGCGCAAGGATGTGAGCAAGTATTGCTCGCTTGATGTAAAGCCGCTTGAAGGAAGGCTCATGGAGTGCTTTGACATCATTGAAAAGCCGACGGAAGAGCAGATAATTTCCTGCTATTCAATTCTCGGCCGCGTTGTGATGCCGCCGGAGATTTTTGACATTATTGACAACACGCCTGTGAATGAAAAAGCCGGTGAGGTCTATTTCACAGATTCCATGGTGCTTCTTGCAAAGCAGTACGGACTCCTTGCCCTTGATTTTGAGGGTACGCGCTATGACATGGGCAACAAGCTCGGAATTATGAAAGCGAACTGTGAGTTTGCGCTTGCCCACGACGAAATCGGTGAAGATTTCAAATCATATATAAAACAGCTTGCAAAAACGCTTTGATCCGTAAAACGAATCAAAGCGCCTAATCGTGTTTATTGTCGCCGTTTCCGGCGGCTGAGGAATTCTCGTTTCTGCTTTTTCGCTTGATTTTCTGCGTTGAAGTTTTTTCAAATTCCTTGCGTCTGATGCTGAAACGGCGGATGCTTTTATATGAGGGCAGCCTTTTGTTCACAACCCTGACCGCGTCGGAAACCGCGTTGCTTATGTCGTCATGGGTCAGTTCCTGTTTCTGAAGCTTTTCCTTGATTGCGTCCTCGTCCGGAACAACCTGAGCCACTACGGTTTCATCGCCTTTCGCTTCTTCACCGAAGATGAGCGATTCAAGAATGATCGGGTCGCTGTTGAGATAGGACTCAATTTCTTCGGGATAAATATTTTTTCCGCCTTTCGTAACGATTACATTTTTGCTTCTTCCGGTAATGTGGTAATTCCCGTTGCCGTCGCAGTAACCGAGGTCGCCGGTGTGGAAAACGCCTCCGCTTTTGACAAGAGCGGTGGCTTTTTTGTTTTTGAAATATCCGAGCATGACCATGGGACCGTCCACGCAGATTTCTCCCACGCCGCTGTCATCGGGGTTTTCAATGGTTATCCGGCAGTTGTCAAGCGGTGTTCCGATGCTGTCCGGCAGGGGGGAGAAAAAGCTGTTGCAGATTACAATCGGAGAGCACTCCGTGAGACCGTAGCCGATTATTACGGGCAGACCAAAGGAGGAAAAGTCTTCGGCAACATTCGGGTTGAGCGCCGCTGCTCCGCAGATTATCATGCGCACCCGTCCGCCGAGTGCGGCGTGAATATCGCTGTAAACACGCTTTTTCATTTCAGGAGTCCTCGTCAGAAGCTGCGAAAGCTTTCCGACTGTAAACACCCTTTTCAGCCCGCTTTGTTCGGAAAAGCGTTTGAGAATCCGTTTGTGCATTTTTTCAAGCATGAGCGGAACAGTAACAAAAACTGTGGGCTTGTAATGTGCAAGGTCATTGCTGATTTTTCTGAGTGATTCGCAAAACGCCGCCGAGCCGCCGATATAAAAAACAGCAAGCATGACTATTGCCTGGTAGGTGTGATGAAGCGGAAGTACACACAGCGTTGAATCGCTGCAATTAAGGGAGATTCTTTCCATAACACCTTTCAGGTCGGAGATAATGTTCCGGTGAGAAAGCATTACAACCTTTGCGTTGCCGGTGGTTCCGGAGGTGAAAAGGAAAAATGCAGCTTCGTCTTTGCTCAGTTCGCGTCCGGTGTAATCGGCACAGCCTGCGTCCAGAAGTTCTTTTCCCTTTTCAAGAAGCGTTGAAAAGTCAAGAGTACCCTCCGGTCTGTCGGGGGAAAAGCAGATAAGAATGAACCCCCGGGGAAGCCTTTTCTTTTCTTCAAGCAGCTTTCTGCAAACCTTTTCGTCTGCAATAATTGCTTTGCAGCCAACAAAGGAAAGCGCGTTCCAGAGCTGCTTTGCGTCCATTTCGCGGTCGAGCGGAACAACCGTGCCGACGCCGCAGGAAACGGCAAGATAGGAAATGCACCATTGGGGGCAGTTTTTTCCGCAAACGGCAATTTTCTTTCCCGAAAGGGAAAGCTCCCTGCAAAGCGCGGTTCCGAGATAGTTGACACGGCGAAGAAGCTGTTTGTATGAAATCTCCTTGCCGTCTTCAAGTGTAACTGCCGGTCTGAGTCCGTAATGCAGAGAATTTGAATAAAGCATATCGCGCAGAGTTTCAATGTTTTTCTCTTTCAGGCTTCTTCACCTCTTTTCCCTGTCTTAATAGTTTACTTTGATTTGACCGGTTTATCCGAATTGTAGATGAACTTTTTCAAAAGTTCCGCGTTTTTGTCAATATCCATTTCAAGAACATCGCCGATTCCCGGAACGCTCCGGCTGTTCCATGTTCCCTCAGCCGGAACCTGATGCTGAATAATGTCATATCTGAGATAACTGAATACTGCGCCCACGCCGAGCGAAACAAGGCTGTTTCGTGAAATATTTGTCTGAATCATAGGCAGAACGGTTTCCATCATTTCAATCAGCTTTGCGGGACTTGTCTTTTTCAGCTGGGAAATCATTGCCGAAATAACCTTGCGCTGCCTTTCGGTACGCTTGAAATCGTTGTCGAGATAGCGTATGCGGCAGTACCACAGAGTTGCGGCACCGGAAAATTTGTTTGTGCCCTTTTTTGCATACAGAATCTTGACTGTTTCGCGAAGATACTTCGCTTCGCTTTCCGTAACGCCTGTAACGGTCAGACCTCCCATCATATCTATGAGCTTTACGAATGCCTCAAAATCAACAATAATGTAGTCGTCAATTTTTACCTTAAAGTTATATTCAAGGGTGTCCGCCGTATATTGAACGCCGCCGTAGCTGAACGTGGAGTTGAGTTTGTTGTAATATTTTCCGGATGGCAGAAAAACGTATGAGTCACGCAAAAATGAGGTCAGTTTCAGCTTCTTGTGCTTGCGGTCAATTGAGCAGAGAATCATCGTGTCCGACCGCTGACCGCTGACATCGCCGCGTGCGTCGCTGCCCATGAAAAGAATGTTTCTTACATCGCTGCTCTTTGCAAGCTTGCTGTCGCTGATGTATTCGTTGCCTTCAAGTTTTTTTGTGTCATAGCTGATTTTTCCGAGCAGGGAATAGCCGTATGCAAAAACACCGCCGAGAAGAACGGCAATAATGCACACAACGGCAACGAAAATTTTAAAACCCCTGCCCCTTTTTTTCTTCGGTCCGACCGGGGACGCAGACTTTGCTTTCCCGCTTTTCTGAGGAACGCGAGCCTGTCCGGAGGGCTTTTGCGGTGTGCCCGAAGCCGGCACGGCAGTGTGGCTCTTCGACGCTTCGGATGTATTTTTCGGTGCGACTTTTTTCGCAGCCGGAGGTTCTGAGCCGGACGAAGGAGCGGCAGAAGCTGCGGCTTGCTGCGCGGTCTCTTTCTGCGCTGCGCCGAGTCTTTTTCCGGACGGAGTTCTGTTTTGCGACGCAGCAGCCGAGCCCGGTGTGTTGCTCAGTCTTTTTCCGGAGGGAGTTCTGCCGGGGAAGGAAGAGGAATAAATATCGCTGCCTTCCTGAACCGTGCGTTTCGGTGAGCCGGAAGTTAAAACACTCTGATTTGCAACGGGTCTGCCCCTGGGAGTGCGGCTCTGAGGAGTAAAAAGGTCGCTTTCCTCCTGCGGAATCCGGACAACGAAATTTTCATCTGAACGGTCCTCGTCTCTCAGACGGCTGCTTCCCGGTGAAACGGAGGTTTCGTCGGAAAAGCGGTCTTTTGACGGGGAACGCGGTTTTTCGCTGCGGCTGCTTCTGTTTTTGCTGTCGGTAAAAAATATATCATCCATTACGGTCTTTCTCCTTAATATTTGTCCGTGCCCGTGTGAAAGCGCAAGAGAGGACTTACGGCTTTGCCGCCGGGGCAAAACTGTTTCCTTCATATTTTACAATATTGTACGCAAAACCGCAAGATGTTTTCGGCAAATTACAAAAGCGTAAGAAAATCTTAATTCAGAACCGGCTTTGTCAAAAACGGTCGGGAAAAATTGACAAAAAACAAAAGGTATTTTTGTGCGAAGCAATGAATTTATTAAAAATACTTTATTATTTTGCTTGATTATTGTATACTGATACGGTGTAAATTTCAGACAGTTTGTATTGTGAACCGTGCTGAAAAAGAATAGTTTATTGGAGGGATTTGAAATGGCAAGAAACCATGAGGTTACCGAAAGACACAACCTTTTGAACAAGGACGGAACTCTGGCTGAGCCCGGCTGGTCAAAGAGCCTTGTTCAGATCTATAACCGCGAGGACATCAAAGCTCCGAAGTTCAGAATCAAGGAGTGGGATTATTATCTCATTCTTTCAGACAAACACGCTGTTGCGCTCACTCTTTCCGATGACGGATACATCGGAATGCAGTCGGCTTCGCTGCTTGTTTTTGACGAAAAGAATCCGTGGGAAATCACGAATTCCGTTCTCAATTTTTTCCCGATGGGCAAGTATAATCTTCCGCGCACCTCGGAAAAGGGAGATCTTCACTACCACGACAAGACTCTCGACATGGACTTTGTGAAAAACGGAAGAACTCGTCACATCGTCGGTGAATACCGCAATTTCAAGGACGGAAAAACTCTCAAAGTTGATGTAACGCTTGACCAGCCTCCGATGGATACAATGGTCATTGCAACGCCGTGGAAAGAGAACAAAAAGGCGTTTTACTATAACCAGAAGATCAACTGCATGAGGGCCTCCGGATATGCTGAATTTGACGGCGTACGTTATGAATTCAACCCGGAAACCGATTTCGGAACTCTTGACTGGGGACGCGGCGTATGGACTTATGACAACACATGGAACTGGGGCAGCGGCAACGGTATTGTCAACGGAAAGCCCTTCGGCTTCAATATCGGTTACGGCTTTGGCGACACCACGGCCGCTTCGGAAAACATTCTGTTTTATGACGGCGTTGCTCATAAGCTTGACGATGTTTCCTTCAATATTCCGGCTTCGGGCTATACCGATCCGTGGACATTTACGTCAAGCGACGGACGCTTTGAAATGGATTTTGTTCCGGTAATTGACCGCAATGCAAAAATCAGCCTGAAAGTTATTGAAACGGATCAGCACCAGGTTTTCGGAAGACTCAGCGGAAAGGCCGTTCTTGACGACGGAACCGTTCTTGAAATCAAAGACCTAATGTGCTTTGCCGAACGTGTACGCATGAAGTATTAAAGGAGGTTACGGATTATGAAAAAAACTTTACTTATCGGAGCCGGTGCAATCGGCGGAACGCTTGCCGTACTGATGAAAGAAGCGGGATATGATATTTCCGTTCTTTGCTACAACGACGAAATTAAAAAACTCATTGACGAAAACGGCTATTATCTTCACGGCGCAAAGGGTGAGCATCACGTCAGCCTTAATACATACGCTTCTTTTGAAGATTTCAAAGATGAAAAGTTCGACATCGTAATTATTGCCACGAAGTTCCAGGCTGTTTCCGCGCTTGCCGAAAAGGTTCTCGGCAATCTTAAAGAGGATTCGCTCGTTGTCGGAATGCAGAACGGAATTCTCACCGACAAGCTTGCAGAAATCGTCGGTGAAAAGCGTGCTGTCGGCGTTATGATCGGCTTCGGCGCAACGAGAAATACCGATAACGATGTCACCATGACCTCGCTCGGAGAGATGTACATCGGCATGACCGGCGGCTATCATCCGGGAAATCTTGATTACCTGAAAGAGATGTACTGCGCCGTTCTTCCGACGGAGATTTCCGACAACATTCTCCGTCAGCAGTATTCAAAGCTCATCATCAATTCCTGCATCAATGCAACGGCTGCAATCACCGGTCTCACACTCGGAAAAATGGTTGATGACAAACGCGCAAGAACCCTTTACCTTGCAATTGCGCGTGAAGCAATGCGTGTTGCAAAGAAAATGGGACTTGACGTTCCGAAATACGGAAAAATGCTCAACTACAAGCTTCTTATGCTTGCCGACAATGCGCTGTATAACTCAGTCTGCCGTTACATAGTCTGGCTTGTTTCAAAGCTGAAATACTCCTCGGTCAAGCCCTCAACGCTTCAATCGCTTGAAAAAGGCGAGCTTACCGAAATTGAAATTTTCAACGGCTATATTGCGAAGCTGGGAAGAGAATACGATATTGAAACTCCCGTCAACACAAAGCTCACCGCAATGATTCACGAAATTGAGCGCGGCGAAAGAAAAATCAATCCCGAAAACCTTGAAGAATTCAGGGGAATGCTGTTTTAACAGTTGTCATAGGGCTCTGTCGGTGCTGCCGCGGTGAGAGCGGATCAAAGAGTAAAATCAAAATAAAGAAGACTATATTTTGCATTGAGCAATAATTGGAGGCTTTATGTGAAGTATAGTCTTTGTTTTTGAATTAAAACAGTTTTGCTCTTTTCAGTGTTTTTTACCCGATTGCGGTACCCTTGCACAGCTTTTGAAAAGAAAATGCCGGGCATAATACGGCGAACTTTTTAAAATGGAACCAAAATCGGGCGGATTCGTTTCATTCAATAAAAAATTATGACAATTCGGAAAATATTTGTATCATTGATTTTATCTTTTTTAGTTGACTTTCGCGCTTTGATTTGTTAAAATCTTAAATATATTCGGAATAGATCACTAAATGCAATGACGGAACTATGCTTTTCGCCCTGAGCTTTCAGAGAGCCGGCGGTTCGGTGCGAGCCGGAAGTCAGACGAAAAAGCAGTCTCATTCCCGAGCAGAACCGCCCAACGTTTTGTGCTGAGTAAGCGGTTCCGGTTGCCCCGTTACCAAGGCAGAAGGCTTGATTGAGCCTTAATGAGCGGTCGCTTTCGGGCGGCAATCAGGGTGGTACCGCGAAGTATTTTCGTCCTTGAAACGGCAGATGCCGTTTCAGGGCTTATTTTTTTATTATCGGAGGTTTAAAAATGAAAAGGATTATCATTGCCGACACAACTCTCAGACAGGCGGCGAAAAATCGTTCCCATTCCCTCAGCTTCAAGGAAAAAGTTGAAATTGCAAAGCTGCTAGACAAGCTTTCTGTTGATGTTATTGAGCTTGCGCCGATTGAGGATGCAAAAACCGATATGCTCCTTACAAAATCAATTTGTTCCTCCGTGGAAAACGGAATCGTTGCCATTCCTTGTGAACTTTCAGAAAACGGAATAAAAACGGCGTGGGACGCAATTTCAAAAGCAAAAAAACCGAGATTGCAGCTTGTTGTTCCGACCTCAACGGTTCAGATGGAATTTGTTTGCAGAAAGAAACCGCCGCTTGTTCTTTCAATGATCGGCGTTATTGTTCCCGAAGCAAGGAAGTATTGCTCCGACGTTGAATTTGTTGCCCGCGACGCAACAAGAAGCGAGCGCGAATTCCTTTATGACGCAATCAGAAATGCAATTTCCTGCGGAGCAACCTCTGTCACGCTCTGCGACGACGCCGGAATAATGACGAGCGAAGAGTTTTCTGCATTTATCGCAGATGTTTATGAAAATTTTCCCGAGCTTGAAAACGTTCAGCTCGGCGCGCAGTGCAGCGATGCATTTTCATTCGGCTGTGCCTGTGCTTTTTCGGCTGCCTGTGCCGGAGCAAATGAAATCAAAACAGCGGTCTGGGGTGAAAACACAGTTTCAATTGAAGCGTTTTCACGCTTCCTCGGTGCAAGGGGCAGCGAGTTTTCAATGAGAACTTCTGTCAAAACCACTATGCTTGAACGCATTTCCGGTCAGATTTCAAGAATATGCAACGCTGAAAAGAGCAAAACAACGCCTTTTGAAACCGGTGTTGCCGCTTCAAATCAGAGCTTTGTTCTCAGCGAATATGATACCCCGGAGCAGGTTGCCGCCGCGGTTCAGAGCCTCGGCTATGACCTTTCGGACGAGGAGAACGCAAATGTTTATGAGGCGTTTTCGGCAATCAGCGACAAAAAGAGCGTTACGGCGAAGGAGCTTGACGTTATTGTTGCAACTGCGGCGCTTCAGGTTCCGTCAACGTATTTCCTTGAAAGTTATGTTGTGAACGCCGGAAACATTATTACACCGACCGCACATGTTACTCTTTCAAGGGACGGAAAAAGTGTGAGCGGTCTTTGCGGCGGCGACGGTCCGATTGACGCTTCTTTCCTTGCCATTGAAAAAATTACCGGACATCATTATGAGCTTGACGATTTTCAGATTCAGGCCGTTACAGAGGGAAGAGAAGCAATGGGCAGCGCACTTGTGCGCCTTCGTTCAAACGGAAAGGTTTATGCAGGCAACGGAATTTCAACCGACGTAATCGGCGCGAGCATAAGGGCTTATGTCAACGCACTCAACAAAATTGTTTATGAGGAGGAAGAGGAATGAAGCTTTCTTTTTCAACGAGAGGCTGGAACGGCTATGAATGGACTGATTTTGTCAGCGCTGCCGAGGAGCTCGGCTTTGAGGGGATTGAACTGAATAATTTTGAGGGAACGCAGTTCACGGAAAAAGACGGTCCGTTTCATAAATATAATTCAGCTTCAACGCTGAGAACGCTTTTTGACAAAGGGATTTCTCTTGTCTGCTCCGATACCGGCGTGGACATTTCCTGCGATGAAATTGACGATACTGTCGCAAGAATTGAGGAGTATATATTCATTGCTTCTTCACTGAAAATATCCTGTCTGCGACTTTTTGCAACGGGTGACAGTGCAGACGGTGACGAAAATGTCCGCGCAGTTCTTTCCTCAGTGCTTCCCGTTGCCGTGAAGAAAGGCATAACGCTGCTTGTTGAAACTTCCGGAATGTTCAGCGACACAAAAAAGCTGCTTGACCTTCTCATGGAGTATGCAGATGATCACCTTGCTGCAATATGGGATGTTTATTCGCCGTATTATCTCAACGGCGAGGACGCCGAACAGACAATAAAAAACCTTGGCGCATACATAAGGCACGTTCACATGAAGGACAGCTTCATTCAGAACGGCGAACGCCGTTTCTGCCTTATCGGTGAGGGAGATCTTCCCATTGACGATATTATGAGCGCGCTTTCCTGCGTGAATTATGACGGCTATATTTCTCTTGACTGGAACCCGAAATGGATGCTTGAAATGACGGAAATGGAGGTTGTTTTTTCTCATTTTGCAAGTTATATGGAGCGTTTTCAGACCCCGTCAAGAAAAAAAGCATTTCTTTATTCAAACAAGTCGGACACCGGAAAATATGTCTGGAAAAAGGATCTTCTGATTGAAAAAACTTTTCCGCAGGTGCTTGACAGAATGGTTGAGGAGTTTCCGGATCAATATGCGTTCAAATATACAACCCTCGACTACACAAGAACATATTCACAGTTCAGGGACGATGTTGACGAGTGCTGCCGTGCGCTGCTTTCCCTCGGCGTAAAAAAGGGCAGTCACGTTGCTTTGTGGGCAACCAACATTCCTCAGTGGTACATCACATTCTGGGCAACAACAAAAATCGGCGCGGTTCTTGTCACAATGAACACCGCTTATAAAATACATGAAGCGGAATATCTGCTTCGTCAGTCGGACACACACACGCTTGTCATGATTGACGGTTACCGCGACTCAAACTATGCCGAAATCATCAACGAGCTCTGCCCCGAGCTGCAAACCACCGAAAGGGGAAAGCAGCTCCATTCAAAGCGCCTTCCCTTTCTCCGCAATGTCATTACTGTCGGCTTTAAGCAAAAGGGCTGCCTGACATGGGAGCAGGCAATGGAAAGGGCGGAAAATGTTCCTCTTTCCGAAGTCAGAAGAATTGCCGCAAGCGTTGACCCGAATGACGTCTGCAACATGCAGTATACTTCGGGAACGACGGGCTTCCCCAAGGGCGTCATGCTCACTCACTATAACGTTGTCAACAACGGAAAGTGCATCGGAGACAGAATGGACCTTTCAACGGCAGACAGAATGATGATTCATGTTCCGATGTTCCACTGCTTCGGAATGGTTCTTG
>JAEDIL010000121.1 GCA_016292455.1 Clostridiaceae bacterium | reverse complement strand
ACGAAAAATCTGACGGCGTAATCTGTACATCAGATTTAATCAGAGCTTCCTTATATTCCTCGATTCTGTTCAGACTGCTCACGCGCTTTCAATTATTTCAATCACCCTGACAACGTCGTCATATATGCAAAGCGAAGCAAGGCGGTCATACCGTGTTTCGCTTTTGTTGATGAGGACAAGCTCGTTTCCGCCAAAGCAGCGGATATATGAGGCGGCAGGGTATACGCTCAGACTTGTTCCGATAACGATGAGGGTGTCTGCATTTTCAATTGAATTTACAGCACGGAAAACGCTTTTTTCGTCAAGCGGTTCTTCATAAAGCACAACATCGGGCTTAACAACACCGCCGCAGGGGCAGAGCGGAACACCGTCCGCTTCAAGAACAAATTCAAGAGAAAAAGACTTACCGCATTTTTCGCAGTAGTTTCTCATCACGCTTCCGTGAAGCTCAACAACATTGCTGCTTCCGGCTTTTGTGTGGAGAGAGTCGATGTTCTGTGTAATTACGGTGACGTTCTTTCCGCTTTTTTCAAGCTTTGCAAAGTATTCATGCGCCCTGTTGGGCTTTGCATCGGGAAAAACCATTGACGAGCGGTAAAACTCAAAGAAAAGCTTTGTGTATTTTTTAAAAAAGGAGTGCGAAAGAATTTGCTCCGGCGGATAGCCGAATTCGCTTTGTGTTTTATAAAGACCGGTTTCAGAGCGAAAATCCGGAATTCCGCTGGGACAGCTTATTCCTGCCCCGGTGAAAACGCAGAGCCGTTCGCTCTTTTCAATAATGCTTTTCAGCTTTGCTGTTTTATCTTCCACCGATGTTGCCCTCCTTGTGCAATGTGATGAAGATCATTTTACCATACGGTATTCATAATGTCAAAGAGTCTGATTGACTTTTGAGCGGATATATAATATAATTTCGGGTGTATTTTTCACGACAAAAGGAGATAAAAGCAATGACAGACAGAGATAAATATATTTCTCCTCTTTCAACGCGTTATGCGAGCGATGAAATGCAGCACATCTTTTCTCAGAACTTCAAGTTCAGAACATGGAGAAGACTCTGGATAGCCCTTGCAAAGGCGGAAAAGCAGCTCGGACTTGCAATCACCGACGAGCAGATTGAGGAAATGGAGCGCTTTAAAGACGACATAAATTATGACGTTGCCGAGGCAAGAGAAAAGGAAGTCCGCCACGATGTGATGAGCCACGTTTACGCTTTCGGAAAGCAGTGTCCGAAGGCTGAGCCGATAATTCACCTCGGCGCAACAAGCTGCTATGTCGGAGACAATACCGATGTAATAATCATGCGTGAAGCGTCAAAGCTTGTTCTCAGAAAGGCGGCGCAGGTGCTTCGCAATCTTTCGGCGTTTGCCGAAAAGTATAAGGCAATGCCGTGTCTTGCATACACTCATCTCCAGCCTGCCCAGCTCACAACGGTCGGCAAAAGGGCGACTCTCTGGATGTATGAGCTGACGAATGACATTGAAAACCTTGAATTTCAGCTTTCGCGCCTTTCCCTGCTCGGTTCAAAGGGCACAACGGGAACCCAGGCGAGCTTCATGGAGCTTTTCGCCGGTGACGAAGAAAAGGTCAAAAAAGTCGAAGAGCTGATTGCAAAAGAAATGGGCTTTGAATCGTGTGTTCCCGTTTCAGGTCAGACATATTCAAGGAAAGTGGACTATTTCTTTCTTTCCGCGCTTTCCGGCTTTGCACAGAGCGCATATAAATTTGCAAATGACCTTCGAATTCTTCAATCGTACGAGGAAATTGAAGAGCCGTTTGAAAAAAAGCAGATTGGTTCCTCCGCAATGCCCTATAAACGCAACCCGATGAGGAGCGAAAGAATCTGTGCGCTTGCAAGATATGTCACCGTTGACGCGCTCAACCCGGCGCTCACGAGCGAGGTACAGTGGTTTGAGCGCACCCTTGATGACAGCGCAAACAAGCGCATTGCCGTTGCCGAAGCGTTCCTTGCCGTTGATGCGATTCTCGGAATCTGTATCAATGTCACAAGCGGTCTTGAAGTGTATGAAAAGGTTATTGAAAAACGCGTCATGGAAAAGCTGCCGTTCATGGCAACAGAGAATATTATGATGGAGTCCGTCAAACGCGGCGGCAACAGACAGGAGCTTCACGAAAGGCTGCGAGTTCACTCTCACGCTGCTGCGGCAAGGGTGAAGCTTGAAGGAAAAAGCAACGATCTCATTGATCGCATTGCTGCTGACGGAAGTTTTCCGCTTTCAAAGGAAGAAATTCTTTCTGAGCTCGACCCTAAAAAGTACATCGGCCGCAGCGTCGGTCAGGTTGACGAATTCCTCGCACAGGTTGTTGCCCCTGTTCTTTCGCGCTATGAGGACGAGAACATAGAAAGCGAGCTCTCGGTCTGAGCCGGGAAAAGCCGTTTTGTCTGTGAAACCCGGGCGTTATGACGGCTTTACCGTAACCGGGAGGAAAGAATTACAAAACAACAAAGCTATAATTCACGGAAATACGGTTTTGTTTTCCGACTGTGAATTATAGCTTTTTATTTTGTGCGAATCGTACAACTTCTTTTTCTTTTGTTCATATTTTTTCACTTGACTGACAAAATATGGTATGCTATCATTTACGCGAAATCGGTGCGGTCCGCGCCGAAAAAGAAAGGGAGAGCATACCAGATGAAAAGAATTATTGCAGTTGTTCTTGCACTCGTCCTCGTTGTCGGCTTCTGTGCCCCTGCGTCGGCACTGTTTTGCAAGAAAGAAGAAACGCTCCGCCTTGTTGTTCCCGAAAACTGGGAAATGGACATCGGAGACAGCAGAACTGTTGAAGCGGTCTTTTCCGAACCGGTGAAAAACCGCACCCTGACATGGAGCGCCGAGCCTTCTGCGGTTGCTTCGGTTGATTCATGGGGCAGAGTTACCGCCAAGGGCGAGGGAAAGGCAACAATTACCGCCGAAAACTCTGACGGACTGAGCGACAGCGTTATTCTGAACGTTGTGAAAACCGCAACCGCGTCCGGCGTGCAAAAGAGCAAGGTTGACTATAACGGCGAAGCTGTTGCAGAGGGTGAAAATCTCCAGAAGATTGTGACCCGTTATGACGCCGACGACGAAAAGGTTCCGTCCTTTGTCAGAGACAGCGCTTCCTATCCGGACGCTCAGTCGACAGTTACCGCTGACGGCGCAAAGTGGAGCATCACAAATTACGGCGTTCTGAGGGTTGACGAAAACGCAGCAAACAAGCGCGACGTTGAACAGCGCTTTATGGGTGACAGATATTTCTATTCCGCAGACACAACTGACGGAAAGGTTCTTGCAATTTTTGCAGACGGAAAAAACGGAATCTGGACAGCTATGTCTGAGGGGTACAGTCACATCGAAATGAAGGAAATCAGCGGTACCGAAAAGGCGGCAATGATGAGTGAGCAGTCGCAGAAGTATGTTGCAAGACGCGGCATGGTTTCCAACGCTGACCTTATTGACGGCGAATGGGTTCCCGAAGAAAGCGACAATGACGGACTCTGGACTTCAATGTACGGTGCAGGCGAGCTGATGCGCTATGCCGTTCTGAAAAATGACCCGAGCGCAACGGCAGAGGAAATTGCCGCCGCAAGAAAAACCGCATATCTTTCAACTGAGGCTGTTTTGCTCCTCACATATATTTCAATGAGAACGGGAACGGTTGAATCGCTTGTTCACGCTCAGCGCAACGGCTCTGTTGTCAGACTTGATGAGGGCAAGTGGTACGGTGAAGATGTTCTGAAAGCAGGCGGAAACTATTCACAGAATGTTCCCGCCGAAAGTCCGGCTGCCGCGTTTGACAGCATGTATAACAGATATATGAAATTCGGTCTCGGTTCTTATGTTATGAAAGACTCGAACCTTGAAGCCTTTGCAAAAAGCGATTGGATCTCTCCTGATTCGGGAGACACCGCAAAGAGAACACGGCTTCTTGAAGGCTTCTGGGCAAGGACCTATTCCTTTAAGGATGAGGGCAGAGATTTTGACGGCTACATTCATTGGAGTCATAACGGTGACGGAACCGCAACCGGAATTTCAGCCAAGCCCGAAACCGAGAAAGGCTATCTGCTCAACGGCGAAAATCTCCGCGGCGTAGAGGTTGACGCTTCCGGCTCAATTCCGGAAAGACTCTGGAATGACCTCATCGGCTCCGGCTATGATGTCAGCGACATCGTTTATACAGGCGACACCAGCGCCGATGAAATTATCGGACTCGTTTTCCTTTATAAGCTTGCCTATGATATTCTCGGCGAAGAGGATCCTGAAAT
>JAEDIL010000120.1 GCA_016292455.1 Clostridiaceae bacterium | reverse complement strand
CAACCGACCAGATAATCCTTTCTTTCTTTGTCAGATTATAAACCTTATAGTTGTAGGCATCTTCGCTTGTCAGTGACTTCACAAATTCCGGTTCTTCAATCTTTTTCTCTTTTTTCTTGCTCATAAATTATACCACCTGAAGATAAATCCAAACCATATCTACCGTTCCGTTATATGAGTTAACCTGCATTCGGAGATTGTCAAAACTATACTCAACAAGCAACGTATCGTTTTCAAGGTTTTTATCGACTGTTCCGATAAACTCAACATAACCTGTTCCGAACTTGTCAAGAAAATCAGACATTTTATCGTTAATACCCAAACCGTCAACAGAAAAATATTGCTTTTCCAGAAGTGAAACTTTCAGTGATGTTGCCATAAGAGTATCAAGAGACTTTTCTTTTTCGCAGTACACAGCCGTTAAGAATGACGGATTTCCAACGACCTCGCTTTGTTTAATACCCTCGTTTATGAAAGTAATGTCTTCTACCACTTCCCCGGCCTTTGCAGCAAGCAAGGTTTCTTCACTGTCTGCACTGGCAAACGTATAGCCGTTTTTGGTGAAAACAGAACAATCGAGAGGAAAACTGACTTTTTCACCGCAGACAAGAATCTCCGGAATTGAGCTGTTGTCTACGTTCTCCACATTCTTGTCACTCGCTTCTGACGATGCACCAGCGCTGCTTTCGTTTGATGTTCCAGCATTTCCGGAACAGGCGGTCAACGACAAAACAACCATCACCACGCACAAAGCTGCTGCCAAAAATCTTTTTGTTTTCATTTTATCTCCTCCTTAAAAATTCGTACTTGCCCCTGCCAGCAAGAGCTTAAATGTATTTTTCATCGGATTTTCAGTCCTCTTGAGTGTACCTGAAACTTTTTCAAGTGTAGAGTTTTCATCCTCTTCAAACTTATACAGCGGATTCAAAATAACCTTTCCGTTTTCATATCCGACAACTTCCGTGATTTCCATTGTCTTTCTGGTCTTGTCACGCAATCTGGATAGATGAATGATAATATCAACGGCAGACGCAATCTGCTGACGAATAGCTTCAAGCGGGAGTCCCTCCGAACCTTGAAGGACCATTGTTTCCAGACGGCTAAGCATATCCTGCGTTGAATTGGCGTGACCTGTTGAAAGAGACCCATCGTGACCGGTATTCATTGCCTGAAGCATATCAAGAGCTTCTCCTCCACGGCATTCACCGACAATTATTCTTTCTGGTCTCATTCTGAGTGATGACTTGATCAGCTCTCTGATTGTGATCTGGCCCGAACCGGAGGCGTTTGCGTTCCTTGTTTCAAGACTTACAAGGTTATCGATGTTAACAATCTGAAGCTCAGCCGAATCCTCAATTGTTATAACGCGCTCATCGTGCGGAATAAAGTTTGAAAGAGCGTTCAGAAATGTTGTTTTACCCGAGCCGGTACCGCCGCTTATAAAGATATTGTATTTTGCTTTTACCAACATTTCAAGTTTGTCTGCAATTTCCTGAGTGATTGAGCCGTACTCGATTAACTTTTCAATTGTCATTGGTGTTTTTGAAAACTTTCGGATGGTAACAGTGGGACCGCAAAGAGCAATAGGAGGCAATACAACGTTGACACGGGAACCGTCGGGAAGACGGGTATCGCAAATCGGATTTGCCTGATTGACCTCACGTCCTGCAAGGCCTACTATTCGCTGAATAATATCTTCAAGTCTTCTCTGGCTTTCAAACTGCTTGTCAAGTTTAAAAAGTCGACCATTCTGCTCAATAAAAATATTCTCAGGTCCGTTTATCATTACTTCCGTTATCGAATCGTCAGAAATTATACTGTCCAGTAGCCCGAAACCTCTGATTGAAGAATATACCTGCTGTATTATCGAAACCTTTTCCTCAATCGGACAATAAACACCGGCTATTTTCTGAGAAACAATCTCCTCAATCCGCTCCTGAAGCTCTTCATCACTGAGTTTGCTGAGCGGAAGATTATCCTGAATATATCTCTTTACCTCAGAAACAACCTGTTGGGCGAGCTCTTCGTTCATCCTTTTTTCTCCTCTCAATCAAGCTTTTTGAACAGATCACCCGCAGCAAGCTGCTCAACAATTTGTGCCGTTGTTGCATGGGCAAAAACCGGTGCGCCGCCGACATTTCTTAAATCAACATCCCCGACAGAACGACCTGTTTTACTGCTGAACCGGTTATACATAAGAGAAAATCTGTTCGCAATCGGCATATCGCTGCTCTGGTCCATCGTTGCCAACGCTGTATATGCCTTATATATCTTGATGTTAGACAGTTCGCTTCCGTCTCCCACAATAATGACGTTGTTAGCCTCCCTATAATAATCCAGGTGATCCTTGTCGAGACCAAATCCGAGGTCAACAATAATCTCGTCATATGTTCCGATCGTGTGAAGTACGTTAAGAAGCTGCATACGCTCCTCGTGCTTAAACTCAAGCATATCAAGAGCAAACTTTGTCTGAGAAAAGAAAAACACGCCTCTGACATCCTGTTTGACATAGCTTTCAAGCTTCATTGACAGATTGGCTTTCTTGCTTTTCAGGGCAAAAATAACATCACTCATATCGAACTGACCATCACCCGAAAAGAAAACATCTGCTGAACCGAAGTCTTCAAAGCTCAGGAACAATGCCTTTTTCCCTTGTCTTGCAAGATGAACGGCGTATGCCGCTGCCACGGTCGATGTTCCGACTCCTCCGCTCGGAGACACAAACATTGTAACTTTGCAGTCATCATCTGTGAACTTAAGGCCGGCAAACGAACCGGCGTTTTCTGAATATACGGAAAGAATCTGCTTATATATTAGCTCAGCCTTCTGAAACTTGCAGATTGCCTTCTGATTTTTCACCGTGTCAACATCGGCGCTGTTGACAAAATATATAAAAGAACAGCGCGCAGGCAGTTTCTGCACATCAATTTCAAAAGAATCGTTTGCTACCAGAACATCGATTTTTTCCGAAGTAACCGAATTCATTGCCATCTCCTGATTGGTAAATGAATATATCTGGAGCTTATCCGCGTACCTTGTGCTGAACACGGAAACAATCCTATTGAGATAGTTCTGATCATTTTCGAGAATAGCAAGCTTGATTTTCATAAATTCATTTCCTTCCGTTTTGGATATATGTTTGCACGTATAAGAGAACCCAGACCAACTGTGAGTTTTCCCAGGACTCGTTATATATTCAAAGCCGAACCGATTCTCCCCAAATTTTCAAATCAGGGAACGTATCGCAATACAATGCATATTGCCATATATCCATATTAAAAATCAGCAAAGTTGCAGACCTTACTGTCACACACGATCAATTCTATCACAAAATGGGAATAAATCAATACCAAGTATTAAAAAATTGTAATTTTTTCTCGTAATACCGGACATTATGAAACTATTTGTAAATTATACTTCTCCGAATCGTGTGTTTTGGCTTAATAGTAAAACGGGATGCCACATTTGAAAAATGAATTGCAACAATTTTAAGTGAAATGCAAGGTTGTAAAATCAAACGCACGGTTTTAAATGAAATGCAAGTTTTGTAAGTCAACTGTGAAGTGTTATCATAAAAGTAGAGTTGAGAAGCTCATCAAGGTTGATTGCAGACCGATAGTCCTCTTTAATTACCTTTGCAAGCGTTCTGACCTTTTTTGAGTCAACAAAATGATGGTTCAGAACGTGCTGCTGTTCGGAAATAATGCGTCTGAACGCTTCGTTTTGAGCAATAAGACTTTGATTTGCAGGGTTTTCTTCAACGATTCCGAGCGAATGACGAAGGGAATATCTGATGTCGGGGTTGTCTTTGCTAAATGTACCAATATTGTCCGTGACGGATTTAATTTGAGCCGGACTTTTTACCACAATTTCATCTCGTCCAACAATAGCGTCATATTGAGGAAACTTTTCAAAAAAATCGTCAATTACCCACGTTTCAAATCCTGCGCTGTTAATCTCTCTTGAACCTTTTGGCAAGTCAGAAAGCCTTACCGGATTTTTAGCCGTCAAATATGCCTGAACAATGTTTTTTCCATAAATACCCTGACTGTAATCAGAAAAGTATATTCCCCTTCCCAGCATACCGTTTCCGGGTTTGAATACTGTAAAATCTGCATTTGTCGAGTGGTAAAACACCTTAGGCGTGCCGTATTCATTTAACAAGACCTTATTCGCTTGATTGGGATTGAAATCCAAGTCTTTTTGCTTGACAATTTTGAACAAATCTGATATAGTTCTCACGTCAGCAGATCGTGTGATTAGGCTAGCACTTTTGTGTGAACCTACTACACCGGTCTGCTGTTTTTCTATGTTTCTCAGTTTGTATGCTCGTTTTCCTGT
>JAEDIL010000119.1 GCA_016292455.1 Clostridiaceae bacterium | reverse complement strand
ACACTCTCGCACTGCGAGCTTTTCGCTCAGCCTGCAAGAAGATTTGTCAATTCAATAATTCCGCCTGACTCGCGGAAAGTTTCTGATTTAAAGTTCAGAATTACTTTTTGGCAGCCTTCGGGCGCTTTGCACCGTACTTTGAACGGGCCTGCATTCTTCCGTTTACACCCTGAGTATCGAGCGTACCGCGGACGATGTGGTAACGCACACCGGGAAGGTCCTTGACACGGCCGCCGCGGATGAGAACAACCGAGTGCTCCTGAAGGTTGTGACCAACGCCGGGAATGTAAGCCGAAACTTCGATTCCGTTGGTCAGACGAACTCTGGCGATCTTACGAAGAGCTGAGTTCGGCTTCTTCGGGGTAGCGGTTTTAACTGCTGTGCAAACGCCGCGCTTCTGCGGTGAGTTATGATCGGTCATAACATTCTTCTTTGAGTTGAGACCCTTGAGAAGAGCAGGAGCCTTCGGCTTTTTGATGAGAGTTTCTCTGCCGTTGCGAACTAACTGATTAAAGGTAGGCAAGTTGTAGCATCTCCTTTCCTGAAAATTATGTCTGAGCATTGCCGGACATAAGCGCAGCAATACAGCATACCCGCATATTTTACACCAAAGAACGTCCTTTGTCAACAACCGTTTTGACCGAAAAGGGCAAAAACTGCGATTTTGTGAACTTGCTTATTTTGCGGACACGCCTTTTCCCCTTTTGTGGGTATTTTTGACAAATAACCGTCGGAATAAACAGCGCAACATTCATAAAACTATACGCCGCCTGTTCATTTTCTTGCCGCGCGGCATGGCATATAAGCTTACATCTCTTGATTTTACAGATGTCTCCCGGCAAAGATAATACGAAAGCTGCGCGTAAAACAGGTAACGGACGCAAAAGGGGCTGCCGCATTTAGATGCAGAAACTGCGCTAAATGGGACAGCCCCATAATTCTTAAACTATGCCGTAAAAGCAAGAGTCTTATTTCTCGTCGTAGCCGTAGTAAATATCCTCGGTGTAAACATTGTTCTCGTCCTTGCTGTGGTGAGCATACCATACCTGAGCAAAGAACGGGTTGATTTTTGCAACTTCGTCATACTTCCAGGGCATCGGAAGGCAATCCGGGCACCAATGACCGCCGCCGAGAACAAGGTTGACGGACATTTCAAATTCGCAGCCGCAGCCGCACTTCCATTTGATGGGAGAGTAAATATCCTTCGGGGCTTTCTTTTCAAGGCATTCGCCGCCTCTGAAAGCAGCAGCCTTTTTCAGCTCTGCGAGAGTGAGCTTGTCAAGCGGCTTGCTCTCGTCATAACCATGGTCAAGGAGATTTTCCGGGGTTTCCTTGTCGGGAATAATAACTTCAAACTCATCCCATGTTCTGGGAATCTTTGCAAACTCTTCCTTGGAGCCGTAGAAGGCAGTGATTCTTTCCTTCATGCCGTTCTTGATCCAGGTCTGGGTTCCGTAAAGAGGAGCGTTTGCGATAGGCTCCATCATAAACTTCTTGACAACACTCATCGGTGCAAGACCGGACAGCTTGAAATAAAACGGAGCTTTCTTTGCAAGTGACTTGAAGTATTCCTTAACCGGAATATTTGCTCTGAAATGGAGATAGTTTTCAAGGTCATCGGCATCGGTATACCACTGACCGTGGAAGTTGCGGTTGATGAACCAATGCGGATCAAAAATCTTCTTCGGAATGTCCGGACCCTTCATGCCGATTGCATTGAGGAGGAGAACTTCAAACTCATAGTTGGTGAGTCTGTAATCATGACCGGAGCTGATATTATAGAAACGGCGCCAGAATTCTTCGGGGATTCTGTCGTTGCAGACCTTTGCGCAAAGGCGGCCGCTGTCTTCAACAGTTGCCCATTCAAGCATACCGTTGATGGGTACGTGGTACATGATGGGATCCATGTTTTTAAGAATGTCGGCATAAAGAATACCGGTCTGACGAAGGGATACCCAATATCTGAGACCTGAATCAGCGAGGAGAGCCTCTGCCTTGGTCTTGCTGATTGCATAGTGGTCATAAACGCTGATCTGGATCGGGTCACCGGTTCTGCCCCAATGAACGGGCGCATTTCTGTCACCGGTCTGAGCAACGGTACCGATATAAACAACCTTTACCGCATCCGGATCAGGCTGAGACTTAACAGCCTTAATGATGTTTTCCATTGCGACAACGTTGGTATAGAGAGTCTTCTTCGGGAAATAGTCGGCAGCGGGAGAAACAAGACCGCCGACGTGAAGAACGTAATCTGCGCCGTTGATGCCGTCAAGAACATCTTCATAAACGGTGAGGTCGCCCCAAACGATTCTTACGCTCGAGTCGCTCATATAGGGAGCAAAAAGTTCTCTGTTTTTCTTGCTGTCTCTGAGCAGGATAACAATGTTGTACATATTGCGTCTGACATAGAGCTCCTGGAAGCCTGCAAAGCCCATTGTTCCCGAAGCGCCGGTAAGAAAAACTGTCTTTTTCATTTTCACATACCACCATTTCATAGAATTTTTTTACAGTCTTACGTTACGAGTATACAGTATTAAAAAACAGCATTTGTTAACACAACGTTAATTTTTTCACAATAAATTCAGAAAAGTGAGTGAAAATTCACTTTCGCCTTTGCAAAACAAAACGCATCACAAGAAAGCCGGGCTTTCACGCTTTTCTCACTCTTTTGTTTCCGGACGCAAAAAACCGCCGGCTCTTTTGAACCGACGGTTTTGTCTGAGAACTGTTCTTATTTAAGAGTAGCCTTTGCGCCAGCTTCTTCAAGCTTTGCCTTAGCAGCTTCAGCGTCGTCCTTGCTCATAGCTTCCTTAATTACCTTCGGTGCGCCGTCAACGGCTTCCTTAGCTTCCTTAAGGCCAAGACCGGTGAGCTCACGAACAACCTTGATAACGCCGATCTTGTTGGCGCCGATCTCGGTAAGTTCAAGGTCGAACTCGGTCTTCTCTTCTGCGGCAGCAGCAGCCTCAACGGGGCCGGCAACAGCAACAGCAGCAGCGGCGGAAACGCCGAACTCATCTTCAACAGCGTGAACGAGCTCTGAAAGCTCAAGAACCGTCAAAGTCTTCAAAGTCTCAATAATAGCAGCAATTTTTTCTGACATGGTAATTATACCTCCAATTTGTTAATAATAAGAAAATCAGCTTATTCCTCTGCGGGAGCTTCAGCAGCTTCCTCTGCGGGAGCAGCTTCGCCGTCCTTGTCAACAATAGCCTGAACAGCACGTGCAAAGGCGGAAATCGGAGCCTGGAAAGCACCGAGTACCTGGGCAAGAAGAACTTCGCGTGAGGGAAGTTTTGCAAGTCCGGTAATTTTTGCGACGTCGATAACGTCTTTGTCAATGAAGCCGTTTTTGACCTCAAAGCCGTTGTGCGTGTCAGCAAACTTGCAAAGAATGCGGGCAGCTGCAACGTAATCATCTGCACTGGTTGCAATGGCGGTGGTTCCGTCAAGAACGGATTCAAGACCATTCAGTTCTGTTTCCTTGATTGCGAGACGAAGAAGAGTGTTTTTAACAACCGTGTATTCAACGCCTGCTTCGCGGAGTTCCTTACGAAGAGCAGTATCATCGGTAACGGTGATGCCCTTGTAATCGACGATAACGCCGGCACAGGCCGCGTTAAGGCGGGCAACAAGATTTTCAACGATCTGCTTTTTCTGTTCCAAAACTTTTGCGCTTGGCAAGATGAATTCACCTCCTGAAAAATTGTTTTCAGCCGTATCCCTGTATGATAAAAACAGCGTCCTTCCACGAAAGGCCGAGAAAGGACGCAACATAAAAATCAATAATAAATTGAACTTATGCTGATTATCCTCGGCAGGCGGCAAAGTGCCTTTAAGAAACTCACCTGCTGTCTTAGGGGCGACAGCTTGAATAGTATACTACACAAATTGCTTTGTGTCAAGTATCAATTAAGAAATTTATCAGCCCTGAGAAGCGGCGGAGCCGACTTTGTTCGGGTTGATGCGGACACCCGGACCCATTGTTGCGGAAACAACGCAGGAGCGGATGTACTGTCCCTTTGCAGCGGCGGGCTTAGCCTTGATAACTGCGTCAAGGAGAGTTGTGAAGTTCTCCATGAGCTTTTCGCGACCGAATGAAGCCTTGCCGATCGGGCAGTGAATGATGTTGGTTTTGTCAAGACGGTACTCGATCTTACCGGCCTTCGCTTCGGTAACAGCCTGAGCTACGTTCGGAGTAACAGTACCGGCCTTGGGAGAAGGCATGAGTCCGCGCGGACCGAGGATTTTACCGAGACGTCCGACAAGTCCCATCATGTTGGGAGCTGCGATTGCAACGTCAAATTCCATCCAGCCCTCGCCCTGAATCCTTGCAACAAGGTCTTCAG
>JAEDIL010000118.1 GCA_016292455.1 Clostridiaceae bacterium | reverse complement strand
ATTGTATGGTTGCATTTTTCTTTTTTAACCGTTTTTTCACCCACTCGCAGTATCTGTATACAGCTTCGGGGTGAAGAAAACGGTTTCTGCATCTAAATGCGGCAGTCCCCGGGAATAGAGAAAGAAAATGAAAATTATTCGGAAAGATAGTCGTACATTTCTCCGACTGTTTTGTATCTGATAAAATCATTGGGCGTGAGCGATTTGCCGAATTCGGTATTGAGCTCCTCAGTCATGCAAACCGTGTCAAAAGATGAAAGACCAAGGTCGCCTTTAAAACTCAGATCGCGCGTGATTTCTCCGTCATATTCAACATAGTTTTCAATTATTCTGATAATTTTTTCCATACGTTATTCACCTTTCAACAGCACATTTTTCAAGAAGATCTCCGACGGAAATCTTTGGGTTTTCTGCACCCAGATTGAGTGCAAGACGCATTTTTTCAAAGAAAACATCGAGGTCGTGTTCCGGATTTGGAGTGAGTCGATATTCAAAAATGAATTCAAGTCCGCCGTCATTGGCTCTGTGTCTCGCTGTGAGGTAAAGAGGAATCATTGAAGCTCCGTTGTTATACCAGACGCCCTTTGCGCTTCTTGCGGTTTCTTCATCAATGTTGGGTATCACCATGAGAGGCTGGTAAGAAAAGCCCATGCTGTCATAAGTTGAGTCGGGCTTTGCATCGGAAGGCATTGATTTATGACGTTCGGAAAGCATTTCTGCAAAGCTGAGTGAGCAGTGACTGTAAATCTCGTTTTGAACATTCATAATGTTGCGGACTGCATCTTCAAAGCTGTCTTCGGGTTTGACAATGCTTCTCATCGGGAAAAAGTTAATGCGTATTCCGCCGGATTTTTTTTCAGCCAAGGAGCCTCTGCGGTCAACGATCATTTTGAATGAAACGTCTTCTTCATTGTCGTTGAAGACCGAAAGGGCAGTGCGGACGCCCATCGAAAGAGCCGCACAGAGTGAAAGATCGTTTTCACGGCACATTTTTGAAAGTGCGTCGGTTTCCTCTTTCGTCAGGTCAAAGATTTTTGCCTTTGCAGCCGGCGAACCTGTATGAATATCGGCAAAACGATGGTCGGGGAATTTTTTGCGCTGCTCTTTAAGACGGCTTTCAAGCATATAGTCCGTGAAAATCGGCTCGCTGGCTTTTGAAAGCGATTCTTCCCAATATTTTTTATCAATAGAGTATTGCTCACTTCTGAGATAAGAAAGCTCTTTCATAAGCGCCGGAATATAGGGGCGCATCGGCTTCGGATACGGCGCGCCTTTGAGCTTGTGGAGATAAATTTCCATAATGTCCCTCAGAAAGACCTTGACTGAAAACGCGTCCATTGCAAGGTGCTGAAGCTTCATGAATATTCCGTTGTAGCCTTCGGCAAGCTTCATAAGCCTTATTGTGTGAATTTCTTTGAAGAACATATCGATGGGAATACGGGAGAATGCAAGCAGCTTTTCGTGTGCCTCTTCAAGTGGAATGTCGCTGTAATCGAGTGTTTCAATTTCAATCCCGCTTTCTTCCGAAACGTATTGCAGAACCTTGTACTGCTCATCCGGAATGAAACGCAGGCGCATTGTGTCGCAGCGCGAAACCGCCTCGCGAATTGATTGCTCCATAAGGGGAAAATCCATTTCACCCTTCCAATAATATCCGGAGCCGATATTGTTGACGGGGTAGTCTGCGCCATACTGGATTGACATAAAGAGCATAAGCTGCTGCGGTGCCGAAAGCGGATATGCCGTTACTTTTTTGCCCGAGGGAAGTGTTCTTTCAAACATTGTCTTTTCTCCTCCTTAATGTAAAAAGCTGTGCTGATCAATAGTAAAAGACTGATCTTTTGATTTTTCCTGTGGAAGTTCTTTCAAACGGAGTTTTTGTCAGCCTGAACTCAGAAATCTGTCTGTCTGTCGGAAGAGACAGATTCACCCGGTCAACAATTTTTCCGACCTCATTTTCAATGTCCGTAATGCCATTAGCTTCCGCAAACGCAAGGTCGGGAAAAACCTGTGCAACAAAACGGTCGTTCTCTCCGACAACAACAATTTCTTTGATTATTCCGTCGTCAATAAAACGGTTTTCAAGCTCCTCGGGGGAAACATTTTCACCGTTTGAGAGAATAATCAGATTCTTTTTTCTTCCCGTCAGCCAGATGTGGCTACCTTTAAGGTAACCGAGGTCGCCTGTATGAAGGAATCCGTCTTCCGTGAAAGCGTCTTCTGTTTCCTGCTGTCGTTTGTAATATCCGAGCATTACCGAAGGGCCTTTGACCTGAATTTCTCCGTCGGATACTCTGACTTCATTGACGGAAAGAACACGTCCGTTTGAATATTTGTTTTCATTGTCAGAAAAATCAGAGGTTGAAATTCTCGGGCTGCATTCGCTCATTCCGTAGCCCTGGCGGACTGTTATTCCGTATTCCTCGAAAGCGTCAATGATTGCAGGGCTGAGGAAGGCCGAACCGGAAATCATACGCCTGAAATTTCTGCCGACAACCTTTTCCGCTGCTTCTCTCGGCGAAAGAGAGGGGTCGTGCTTTTGCGTGATTTTTATTCTGGTGAGAATTGACTTGCAAAGAGCCGGAACGATTCTCATTATGGTGGGCTCAAAGAGAAGGAAATTTCTATATAGATTTTTCATCTCTCCGTTAAGGCAGAGAGTGCCGCCGTCATAAAGTGTTTTGAGAACATCACAAGCGTAGCAGAAAACATGGTGCATCGGCAGAACCGAAAAGCTGACATCTGTATCTTCGAGGGCATATTCGTTATAGCAGGTGTTTGCCGCAAGATTGCGGTTTGAAAGCATAACGCCCTTGCGGACTCCCGTTGTGCCTGAGGTATAGACAATCAGCGAACAGTGATCGGGGTATTCCCTGATTTTTGAAAGTCCGTTCCAGAATGAGCCGGTTTTATATTTTTCAAATATTTCTTCAAACCATTCAGCGTTTCCGAGTGAGACAATTTCTTTCAGACCCGGATAAAGACTCTGAATTTCAGCTGCTTTTTCGGTGAAAGCGTCTTCGCAGAAAAGCAGCTCAATGTCGGCGTCTTCAAAAAGCGAAACAGCTTCCTGAACACTGATGTCCAGTGCAAACGGAACAACGACATTGCCGCTGAAAATCATACCGGTAAGGCAGGTGATATATTCATAGCTCGTGCTTCCGATGAATGCAATGTGAAGCCGTTCTTTTCTGATTGAACGGATATATCGGCAAATTGAAAGGCAGTCCTCGCGAAAGCGGGAATAGGTTCTGCATTCAATCTTTCCGTTTTTGACAAAGCGGCAAAAATCCTTTTCACCGTATTTTGCGGCTGCATAATCAACCAGTTCCCTGACTGTGTTTATCTGAGACATCATACCTTTAAATCATCCTTATATTTTCTCTTGATTTTAAGACTTGTGGTCTTCGGGAATTCCGTGTCTCTCGTTTTAATCCGGAGAATTCTCTTGTATGACGGAAGTGTGGCGTTATAGGCTTTGACATCTTCCTTGATTTTTTCCTTTGCGTCGGGGCAGAGCTCTTCGTCAAGGTAAAATTCGGCGGTGATGAGGTTATCCTCTTCGGAGACGATGACTTCCTTGACATAGTCAATTCTTGTCAGCTGGTCTTCAAGCTCTTCGGGAGAAACATTCTTTCCGTTTGAGAGAACAATGAGATTCTTTTTGCGTCCGACATAGAAAAGGAAGCCGTCCTCATCAATATAGCCGAAGTCTCCGGTCATGAACCAATCGCCGTCAAAAACAGATGCCGTAGCCTCGGGGTCTTCAAAATATCCGACCATGACATTGTCACCCTTGACGCAGATTTCTCCGATTCCGTCCTCATCGGGGTTCAGAATTTTAATTTCGCAGCCCATGGGTTTTCCGCAGGAGCCGAACTTATAGTTTTCGTAGGTGGAAATCGTGATTCCGGGGGAACACTCCGTTGAGCCGTAGCCGTTGAAAACTTCAATTCCGAGGTCGCTCAGACCCTTTTCATAAACGGGGTCAAGATAAGCGCCGCCGATAACTATATATTCAAGCTCTCCGCCGAGACCGTTGATAACCTCTTTAAAGAGCTTTCTTCTGATGTCGATTCCGAGCTTCTCGCGCAGGAAGTTGCTGAGCTTGATGCCCTTTCTGAGCTTGTCGGCGCGGCCTGATTTTTCCGCGGTGCGCCAGATGGTTTTATATATGGTTTCAATGAGGAGGGGAACGCCGGCGATGTTTTGCGGATGATATTTTTTCATATCCTGCGGAATGTCTTTGAGCGAACGGCAGATATAGCCCCAGCCGCCGAAAACATTGACAAGGAACAGAGCGCTTGCCCACGCAAAGGTGTGGTTCATCGGCAAAAAGCCGATTGCGTGGTGACCCTGAATGAGCCTTGCCGAAG
>JAEDIL010000117.1 GCA_016292455.1 Clostridiaceae bacterium | reverse complement strand
GTTTTAAGCCGGACTGTGCCGCCACCTGGGACTGAATGGAGCCTGCGAGCTGTGCATTGGCTCCCGCCAGAATCGTTGCCTTGGTATACAGTTCATAATCCTGCAGCATCTTCTCTGCCAGACGCTTGCCGTCCTCTGCGGAGAGCACGTTGTTCTTTGCCGTCTCTTTGCCGATCGCAGAACTGAACATGTTCAGCTTGTATTTATCCTTGTTGCTGTCCAATGTGGATCTATTCGTGCGGATGGATTCAGCGGTATTCTTGGCTGAATTTACCATTACACCGAGGGAATACACATCATTAGCGCTGCCGCCTGTCATTTTATATATATATTTTTCTGTGGCTTTTGATTTTATCAAGCGCGCCTTTTTCAAGACGGGACACCTGAGCCTGCGAAATACCGATTTCCTTGGCAACTTCGGTCTGAGTCATACCCTGCATGAAGCGCAAAGAAAGAATCTTTCTTTCACGTTCCGGAAGTTCTCTGATTGATTTTTTCAAAAGTATTTCATCAATCCAGTTTACATCGGTGTTGCTGTCACCAATCTGATCCATAACATAAATCGTGTCGCCTGCGTCGTAGTATACAGGCTCATACAGAGAGACCGGGTCAACAATTGCTTCAAGGGCCAGAACAACCTGTTCTCTTTTAACTCCCATTTCTTTTGCAATTTCCTCAGCTGTGGGTTCTCTCTGCGTTTCGTTTTGAAGCTTCTCTTTGATTTGCATTGCGTGATATGCCGTATCGCGTATTGAACGGCTGATTCTTATAGGATTGTAATCTCTCAGGTATCTTTTCACTTCACCGATTATCATCGGCACTGCATAAGTTGAAAACCTGACGTTGAATTCAAGCCCGAAGTTATCAATAGCTTTGATTAAGCCGATACATCCCACCTGAAAAAGGTCATCCAGATTTTCCCCACGGTTCGTAAAGCGTTGAATAACGCTCAGAACAAGCCTGAGATTTCCGTTAATCAGTTTGTCTCTTGCCGCTTTATCACCGGCATGGCTTTTTTTGAGCAGCTCAACCTTTTCTGCCTCTGAAAGTACTTTGAGCTTTGAAGTGTCAATACCGCAGATCTCAACCTTATTGAAATGCAAATTTCTTCCCCCAATACTGAACAGCCGAAATTAACTTAGTGCTTCATTTTGAGTATTGCCGGAGTTTTGCTCATATATCAAGGAAATATTTGCAAATTGAATGAACTTATGATATTATGATGATGAAAAAAAGCAAGAAAGGGTATGGAAAATGAAGTATCAGATAAAGAAGCTTGAAGCTAATAACTTTGATGTTTTTGAAGTTGGAAAACTCAGACCGCGCAGTTATTTTATCCCGTATTCCGACAGGAAACTGCTCGAAAAGCAAAGTGTGCTCACCGAACGTTTTTCAAGCGACATCGTAACTGTTCTTTCGGGCAACGACTGGGGGTTCAGGTATTATGAGAAGCTTTCCCGTCTTCCTTTAAGAATTGACACGGATACTCTCACCTTTGACACTGTTACCGTTCCGTCAACATGGCAGAGAACCGGCTATGAGAGCCCGGTATATCTCAACACAAGATACCCTTTTCCGATGAATCTTCCGAATGTGCCTGATGAAATGTCAGCCGGACTTTATTTCAAACGCTTTTCGGTCAAAGATGATACCGTGCATTGTATAATCAGCTTTCTCGGAGTCTGCTCCTCGCTGACCTTGTATGTTAACGGTGTATATGTAGGATATAGCGAGGGCAGTCACAACACAGCCGAATTCAGCCTTGACGGCATTATTCATGCCGGTGAGAACGAGTTGCTTGCCATTGTTACAAAGTGGTCAAACGGAACATATCTTGAATGTCAGGACATGTTCAGAGAGAACGGAATCTTCCGTGACGTGTATATTTCAGAGTATCCTGAGTGCTATATTCGCGATTATCACTCAAAAACCGCAAGGCAGCCAGACGGAAAATATGAACTGGAACTCTCTGTTGAAATGCAGGGGACGAGTGAAAATGCGAGTATCGAAGCTGAAATCATCAAGGACGGAAAGGTAATTGTTTCTCAGACGCACAGCGCAGATGACGCGCCGGGCTTCTTTTTTGCCAACCTTAACGTTCTTGAATGGAATGCTGAAAAGCCGGAGCTTTACGATTTGTTTTTGACTCTGAGAAGCAAAGGGCAGAAATCAGTCACCGTCCGGCAAAAAATCGGATTCAGGACGGTGGAAATTAAAAAGGAGCTCTTCCTTTTCAACAATGCTCCAATCAAGTTCAAGGGTGTGAATCATCACGACACAAACGCAACAACCGGCTATGTTATGAGTGCAGACGATCTTCTGCGCGACATTGAACTTATGAAAGAATTCAACGTTAATGCCGTCAGAACTTCTCACTATCCGCCGGACCCGATTTTCCTTTCACTGTGTGATGAATACGGTCTTTATGTTATTGACGAAGCAGATATTGAAACTCACGGAACTCAGGTTGACCTTGAATTGAAACCGACGCTTAAAATGAATATTATCAGCAATAATAAAAAATGGCTTCCGCGCTTTGAGGACCGCGTTCTGCGAATGTACGAACGAGACAAGAACCATCCGTCAATAACAATGTGGAGCCTCGGAAACGAGTCCGGCGGCTGGAAGAATCAGGATAAGTGCTACAAACTTCTCAAAGAACGTTCACCTCTGCCGGTTCATTATGAGTCTGTAATATATACTCCGCGCGGTTCATATGATGTGATTTCCGAAATGTATCAGCACCCGATGATAATTTCACGAATTGCAAACCACGCCATGGGCTCACGTTATAAAAACAAGCCGTATTTCCTTTGTGAATACTGTCATGCAATGGGTCTCGGTCCCGGCGGACTTGAAGATTATTGGCAGCTGATTTACGCAAACGAACAGCTTGTCGGCGGCTGCATCTGGGAGTGGGCAGACCACAGCGTTTATGACAAGAGCGCCAAATATAAGTATACATACGGCGGTGACCACGGCGAAAAATATCATGACGGCAATTTCTGCGTTGACGGTCTTTTCTTCCCTGACAGAAGACCGCACACCGGTGCTTTTGAAATGAAGTCCGTTTATCGTCCGGTGAGAAGCAAGAGAATCAGTGATAACGTATATTGCTTCACTAACACAAACCGTTTTCTCAATGCGGCTGAATATGATATTACATATGAGCTTCTCTGCAACGGCGAGGTTGTTGACGAAGGAAAAGTTGAGCTTGATCTTGAACCGCGCGCCTCTAAGAACCTTGTCATCGCGCATAAGATGACTGACGAGAAGAATGATTGGTTCATTAACTTCGTTTATCGACGTAAAAACGGTGCGCTGATTGCAACGGAACAATTGACAGTTTTTGAAAAAATCAGAAAAACAAAACTGCCTGAGGGCGGCTCTGTTGCCTATACCAAAAAGGGCGATGCAATAATTGTTGCTTTTGAAGGCGGAACCGCTGTCTTTGACAAAAAGACCGGGGCGCTTTATAGTTACAAGCTCGGTTCAAAAGAGATGATTTCCGGTTCTGACGGTTTTGTGCCCAATCTTTTCCGCGCTGCTCTTGACAATGACGTTCATGCAGTCAAAAGCTGGAAAAAAGCCGGTCTGGATTCCTTTACCGTTGCTCAGGCTAAGCTTGTGAATTGCAAAAACGAGAAAGGCGTAATCAAGCTTGAATCCCACGCTGTCCTTAAACATGCTGACAAAAAACTCTTTGATTTTGAGCTGGAGTATAAAATATACTCCAACGGTGTAATTAAAGTTGAGGCTGAAATCAAACGCCCGTTCCCGAAATTTTCAAAGCTTCAGCTGCCGAGATTCGGTGTGAGTATTGAACTTGACGGTTCGCTTAAAAATGTCAGATACTATGGTCTGGGCGAGTTTGAAAACCTTCCTGATTTCAAGGAACAGTCAACAATGGGCATTTACTCTGCAACAGTTGACGAAATGTTTGAATATTATATCAAACCGCAGGAAAACTCAATGCATATGAACACGCGCTTTCTTGAACTCGTCGATGACGACGGTTGCGGAATCCGTATCCAGTGCAAAAAAATCCCGTTTACATTCTCGGTATCCCCATACTCCAATGCAACGCTCAGAAAAGCAAAGCATATTGAGGACCTCAGACATGAAAACAAAGCTTTTCTGAACATTGACGGCTTTGTTCGCGGAACGGGAACAGCAAGCTGCGGACCGGGCGTTCTTACTCCTTATGACCTGCATATCAAGGATGAGCTTGAATTTGAGTTTTATATCATGCCGCTGAAATAGTTGTTGTCTATTTGCACAAAAAATGAGCGCTATTTTATAACTGTAAGCAGACAGTTTCTCTTGAAACTGTCTGCTTTTATGTGCTATAATTCTCCATAGTGCCATGGACTTGAATAAAGAGAGCTCACGGTCTGTTACTCAACACTTTTTAAACGGAGGAATCCCAATGAAAC
>JAEDIL010000026.1 GCA_016292455.1 Clostridiaceae bacterium | reverse complement strand
AGAAAGTTTTCCTTCAAGCCGGAAATCTCCTTTCGCCGAATAAAATAAACATTCGAATTATATTATCACACATTTTTAAAAAAATCAAACCAAACTGAAACATTTATAAAAAAGGGGCTGTTCTGAAAATACAGTATCAGCAAGCATGGCGGTTAATACTTCACCTTTCCCCCGGCGACCTGACGAAGATGCACCCCGTAAGGTGATTTGCCGTATCTTTCGGCGCAAATCAGCAGCCTTTCTTTGCTTATCCAACCGTTTTTATAAGCAATTTCCTCCGGTGCGGAAATCATCACAGACTGCCTGCCCTCAACAATGCGGACAAAATTTGCAGCCTCGTTAAGCGTTTCAACCGTACCCGTATCAAGCCAGGCAAAGCCGCGTCCGAGCAATTCTACAGAAAGTCGTTTCTCTTTGAGGAAAAGTATATTCAAATCTGTAATTTCAAGCTCCCCTCTTTCAGAGGGCTTGATCTGCGCCGCCTTTTCACAAACGGTATTGTCATAAAAATACAGTCCCGTTACGCAGTAGTTGGATTTCGGATTCTTCGGTTTTTCCTCAATTGAAACAACATTCTGTTCCTCGTCAAATTCAACCACGCCGAAACGTTCAGGGTCGTCAACATAATATCCGAAAACAGTTGCTGTTCCTTTTTCGGCGTTTTCCTTTGCCTGCTTCAAAAGCTTTCCGAGACCGTTTCCGTAAAAAATATTGTCACCGAGTATCATGGCGCAGCTGTCGCCGCCAATGAATTCCTTTCCGATAAGAAATGCCTGGGCAAGCCCGTCCGGCGACGGCTGAACCGCATAGCTGAGCTTCAGACCGAAGTCGGAGCCGTCCCCGAGCAGACGTTCAAAGTTTCCGATGTCCTGCGGTGTTGAAATAATGAGTATTTCACGAATTTCAGCCATCATAAGAACTGAAAGCGGATAGTATATCATCGGCTTGTCATAAACAGGCAGGAGCTGTTTTGACGTCACCATGGTTATCGGGTAAAGCCTTGTTCCGCTTCCGCCGGCAAGAATAATTCCTTTCATGTTCGCTTTCTCCTTTTATTTGTTGTTATACTCCGCAAATTCAAGCACATTTCGCGAGCAATAAAGCGTTACAGCTCCGACAACAAAGTTCATCGCAGACATAACAAGATACATGCTGCCGCCAAGCGGAACAAACTCAGCCGCCGCGAATCCGAGCGCGATTCCCGGAACGGAAAAGACCGCCGCAAGAACAAAATAAAGCATAATAAGCAGCGCCTTGTTTCCGCCGTTGCCGAAAAAGCGTTGCAAAACGAGATTGACGCCGATGAAAAGGAAACCGAAACTGACCTTTGCAAAAACGAGACCGGACACTTCAATCGGTGAGCATTTAAAAATGAAGTAAAACGGAACAAATGTTAACAGCGCTTCGGCAACAAAAGACGGGAACTGCTCCTTTATCATGTTCAGAAGTTTTTTAAATGGCGGTTCCGGAATAAGATAGGCATACGGGAGCAGAAGCTCCTTCGCCCATCTTCCCGTTCCGACAGTAAACACCGAAAAGTATATATTCATTACAAACGCAGCAGTAATGTCTTTCATAATAAAGCCGAGCGCAACGGTTATAACCGCAAAAATCAGACTCAGCGTATCAAGCACAAACACCCTTGCGCGGCGGTTTTCAATTTTATGCTTTGCTGCGATAGCGGAAGCTCCTTCACCCTCTTTGAAGCCGATTTTTCCGACACGGATATTGCGCGGCGTATTCTCCGCAGCCTTGCCCTCCTTGCTGGCAGTGATGGCTGAAAAGGAAACCTCGGTGGCTTTGAGAACATCCTCATAGTAATCACTTTTGAGAAACGAAATGACGGCATAAAACACCGCAACGCACAAAACGAAAATTCCGAGTGAAACAAGCACTCCCAAAAGCTCGCTTTTCACTGCGCTGACTACACCATAGCGTACAAAGCCGGCAACCGGGAAGAAGCGCATAAAACTCATGTTTGCAGCCTTGACGGCAGAAGGTATAAGGTCGGCACCGCCAGAAAACGTCAAATGTGCAAAGCGGACGATAAAGGTGAGAATTATAAGATAGTAAACGCTTTTTACTGCAAGACACTTTTTATCGCTCGAAGAGGTAAACGCATATATAAGCATTGCAAGCATCTGGGAAACAAAGGCAGTCACCGCGTAGCCGATGAGAACAGCAATAATAAATCCGTATCCGACGCCGTAGCTGTCATGTACCCACGAATACTGATACAGAATAAACACGCCAAGGAAAAATGAACGCCCGAGCTGGCCAAAAAGGCCGTAGCTCAAAAGAGTACGCGGTTTTCTAGGACTTGTGAAAAGCAAATTGACGTCTGCCATTGAAAACATTGAAGCCCCGTTCACAAAGCCGTTTTTTGATATTAGAATAAATTCAAACGCATAAAGAGCAAAAACAATTGCGTACAGCTCTTCAATATTGCGAAGACCGAAACCGTTTACTTCACCGACTCTTCCGCTGAAAATAGTTACTGCAACCATTGCGGCAAGCAGAATCAGAACAACAATCTCAGACGGTCGGTGAAGCATTTCACGAACGCGGTTTTTCAGCTTTCTTGAAAGCAGGAAAAAAAGCGAACTCATTTTTCATCTCCGCCTTCCGTCAGTTCAAAGAACAGCTCTTCAAGGCTCTTTCCGTCAGTATCACCGGCGCTCTTTTCAGCGCAGAACGAGCCGCCCTTCATAATATATGCCTTGTCCCAATAGCTTTCAACGCTGTCGAGCATGTGAGTACTGATGAGAACAGACGCTCCATCTTCACGAAGCTCCTTGAAAATTTCTTTCAGCTGCTTAATTGCGTGCGGATCAAGACCGACCATCGGTTCGTCAAAAATCACAACGGAGGGCTTGTGGACAAGTGCGCAGCAGATTGAAAGCTTTTGCTGCATGCCTTTTGAAAGCTCCTTGCCGAGCTTGTTCTTTTTATCAAGCAGCTCAAAGCGTTCCAGCAGTCTGTCGGCCGTATTATCATCTGTCATACGATAGGAACGCAGCATGAATTCCATGTGCTCCCCGACCGTCAGAAGATCATACACCGCCGGCATCTCCGGAACATATCCGAGCTGTCTTTTAGCTTCAAGAGTTTTGTTTGCGCAACCGTTCAGAATGATTTCACCCTCAAAACGAAGCAGGCCGGAAATACACTTTATAATTGTTGATTTTCCTGCGCCGTTCGGACCGAGCAGAACGGCAATTTCTCCGTCAGCAACGTCAAAGCTGACATTATCGTTTGCAATCAGCTTCCCATATTTTTTTGTTACGTTTTTAACACTAAGCATTGTTTTTCTCCGTTATATCAGCTTTTCGAGTCCTTTGGTATCATATTCTTTACCGCCGCGCTTTTTTTCAAGCTCCTCTGTGAGTAAAGAGAAGCGCTCCTTGGTAACGGGATACATAATTATTCCGATAAGCGCTAAAACAAGGAATACCGCAGGAATAACAGTTGCAATGTTTTCAATTGCGTCCTTGGCTTTTTCGGACTGAACGGCAAGCTCTCCGTTATAGCCGCCGAAATCAAGAACCTGACCGGCAATCCACATTCCGATTGCCGCGCCGAATTTCTGGAAAAACTGAGGAAATGCCGTTATCATACTCTCGCGGCGCTTGTTGTTGACAAACTCGTCAACCTCAACAAGATCATACGCCATTGAATAAAAAATTGTCCAGAAGCAGGCAAGACCGAGTGCAACGGCAAAAACAGAAGCAATCAGCATCGGCGTGTTGTCGATTCCTATAAGTTTGATAATAAGAAGAGCAACAAGCATAACAGAAATGAAGAGTATTCCCGTCTTTCTTCTGTCCGTTTTTTCTGCAAGCTTTGTAACCACCGGAATCATCAGACCCATTGAAGCCACAAGGGTGATAATGACAATCACCATTCCGTCGTCGCTCATTCCGAGGCGGGACTGAACAAGATATGCAAAGTTCGTCTGAATCATCGCAGAAGCGACCAGGAAGAAGAATACAAACATTACAAACCAACGAAACGGCTTGATTCTTAGAATCTGAATGTATTGAGAAACCCTGATTTTTTCCTGAGTACCCGCTTGCTCTGCCTTTTTCAGCTCAATTCCGCGAAGGCTGAGAGAAGCAACAACGGCGGAAAAGACGGCAAGCACCGCAAGCAATGCCGAAGTCAGAAGCCAACCGACAGAAGCACTCACTCCCATTCCGATAATAAGACCGGGAAGCAGCGCCGGAACGGCATTGCCGAGAAGAATTGCAAGAGTGTTGAACAAAGAGCTCTTTCCGCGAATGTCAGTTCTTTCGTCATAGTCCTCGGTAATCTCGGCAACAACTGCATAATACGGGATGGTATAAACCGTGTATGCAAGCCAGAAAACCATTGTCATTGCAGTATAGAAGATGAACTTGAAAATATCATTCACATCTCCGAGAGGAATAAAAGCCGCAACAAACGTGATTCCGAGAGGAAACGCAGCGCGAAGCATAAACTTTCTTTTATCTGCGCCCTTCTTATCGGCAAAATGGCCGATTATCGGGTCGGTCACCGCGTCCCATATTACGGAAATGAGGCTGACCGTTCCCGCAAGAGACGGCGACATATGGGCAACATCGGTGAGGAAAACAAGATAATATGTGTAGTACATATTATAGAGGATTGACTCGGCTGAAATTCCGCTGCAATAGCCGAGTTTTTTTGTTCTTGTCAATTGACTTTTATTCATTCTTTTTTCACACTCCACAATTAACCGCTGACGCCCCTGCGGCATAACAGTTAATAAAAACGATTAACAGACGTGTTATCTGCTTGTTGTGTCAATTACCGTCTGCGCAGATTTAAGAGAATAAACTCTCGGAGCGGTCAGAGCATTTTCGGCAATTGTAACCTGATTAGACGTACCACCGGAAAGCGAAGCCGAACCGTAGGCTTCATTATATGCATAGTCAACAATATAAAGCTTGACCTCACCAAGCGAGGAAAGAGCACGGCGTGAAGTTTTGCTGACGTTTACGGTATGTGTGTAAACTCCGTCCGAATCAGGTTCAACGCCCTTGAAAGAAACCTTGCCAAGCGACCTGTCGTTGCTGTCGAACATCTCAAAGCCCATGACATAGCGGTTATCTTTTATTCTGACAGTCAGAACTGCTTCGCCGTTCTCAACCTTATATTCCGCTTGTTCAAGAACCGGTTTCCGGTTGTCAACAACGAACGGCATTGAAATCGTTTTCCGACCGCCCTTGTAATTTGCAGGACTTGTTGAAACCTTATAAACATAGCTGTTACCGTCAATGAGATCCGTCTGTCCCCAAAGAACACCGATTTGCGAGCTGTAATACGGAGCGTTTGTCTTTCGCGCATATTCAAGCAGCGAAGAACCGCAGAATCTGAATACTCCGCTTTTTGTGAAAAGGTTGTAGTCCATTCTTTTTCCGTTGCGTATAAGGCCGATGTTCGCCGTAACATAGGGTTTTTTCATTTTGCTTTCGAGAGCATATTTTGAAAAAGCACAGTACTTTGTATCAATTCCGTACTCCTTGCCTCTTTCAAAAATGTTTGCGCCGAGAGGATAGTAATCCTCTCCGTCGGTAACGGCAAGACCCCATTCACCGTTCATATACGGTTTTTCACTGTCATAAATGGTGTTATCGAAAAGCATTGCCTTTGACCAGTCGCCGTTGAACGAAACAAACGGCAATGAAAGAGAAGGTATGTTTTCATCTGTGCTGTTGAGGAAAATGAAACCGTCAACAAAGAAGCCGTTTGTGAACACCTCTCTGTATGAATCAATCAGGTCCTGAGAAACAGTGATTTTCGCCTGAATCGTTTTGCTTTCGCCCGGAGCGAGGGTTGTGACGCCGTTTTCAACACCTTTTGTATATTCAACGCTGTATTGAGATGAATAAAGCTTTTTTGATTTCAGCGTATTTACATACTGTGAGCCTTGCTTTATGTAGCTGTCGGTCAGCACTGCCTCTTCAACCTTATATGTCAGAGCATCTTTTGAAAGGTTATGCGCAACAAACGAGAATTCAAAAACTCCGCTTGTGTTTTCACCGAGATCGATTTTAGGTCTTGATGTGCCGTCGGATTGAGTCAGATATGCCGGAGTTGAAACGGCATTGTTTACTGCAACAAGCCCTGCCCCCTGCCTTCTGGGCGAGTAATAAGCCGGCTCGCCGTAGCCGCGGAAAGGAACGGCAGTGCTCATCAGAAGGCTGTTGATAAATTCAGCACTGTTTCTGCTGTTCATTGAAGGATATTTTTCATTGACATACTGCTTTACAAGTGCATAGCAGCCGGCATAATACGGTGCAGACATTGACGTTCCGCTCATATAACGGTAGGAATCGCCCGGAACACATGAATAGATGCTGCTTCCGGGAGCAGTGATTTCCGGTTTGAGACGAAGATCGGCAGTAACACCCCATGAAGAAAAATCAGAAATTGTTGCCGTGCCTGCGCCCTTACGGCTGACGGCATCAGTGGAATATGACACTCTGTAATCAATATCCGAAGAAGCAACAGCCACAGGCCACTTATAACTTGCCGGAGAACCGACAGTTCCGTAATCAAACAGGTCGATATTCAACCTTTCGTCACCGGAAACATTGTCGTTTTCGCCCATGCTGGACTCATTACCCGCCGAAGCAGAAACTGTAATTCCGCTTCGTTCAAGCTTGTTGAACACGGCGGCATTTATAGGGTTGTCATGATTCTGTCCGCTCGGTGATCCGAGACTCATGTTTACAACGTCAGCGCCGAGCTTTACGGCGTCATCAAGCGCAGCAAGATTGACCTCCTCCTTGGCAGGAGAGTTTTCTTCATCGCCGAACACTTTCATGAAAAGGAATTGCGCGTCCGGAGCAACGCCGGTTATCTCTCCGGCGTTTGCACCGATTATTCCGGCAACATGAGTACCGTGATCGGAATTATCGTTATCAACGGTTTTGTCAATTTCAGCGTAGTCCCATTTATACGGAATCTTTTCAGAATAATAATTCACGCCCCAGCGAGGAACAATTGTGTTGAGAACGCGGAAAGTGGTGATAATATTGATATCCTTTTTTGAAAGAACAGCATTTTCAACACTGCCCGAAAACGCTTCGTGGTCGCACTGGAATCCCGTGTCAAGAATTGCAATGACAGTGCCCTTTCCGGTATAACCTGCACCTTGTGCCTCAGGTACGCCCGTAAAGAGGTTATGCTTGAAATCACCTTCCACTGAGGAAACCTTGCCGTTTTCGACGCTTTCAGGGCGGCTGTACCGTTCGGCAATGCTGACATTTTTTACACCCGGAAGACTTTCAAGGTCGTCTATGTACTTATACGGAACCGAGAGAGAAAAGCCGTTTATAACAAATGAATATGAATATGAGCCTGAAAAGTCAGCACCCGAAATACTCTTTTTTACAAGCTTTTTCACATTATCACGGGCAGAAACGATTTTTTCGTATTTTTCACTGCCGAGATAGCTTTCAAGCAGTTTTTTACGCTCCTTTGCTCCGTTGACGCCGTCAAGCAAGCTCCTTTCTTCAAGCTCAACAATAACGCTTACATTCTGATTGCCGTTTGAAAGCTCTCTGATTTTCTGAGTGAGCGTTTCATCAGTAATTCCGAGAAAGGACGTAACCGTGAGAAGAAAGCTCAGGAAAGCAGCAAGAATTGTTTTCACATGAATTCCCCCTTATCCGAATCAGCCGGATATTCTATGATTTCTTATATTACCACAGTTTTTATGCCATAGCAACCAAAATAACAGAAAACAGCGCCATTTTTAGAAAAAACAGCGCTGTTTTTTGGTACCGCATACATAAATTACAAAGTCAGAAGCTCCGCTTTACCAAAAGCACTGCCTCTTAATGTCTGAAACGAACCGTGTCACTCTTACATTTTTACACTGAACTTTCAGACCAGATGCTCCTTTTCAACACGTTTGATAAGCGTAGGAACAAGAACAAGACTTACCACGCCGAGCATTGCACCCTTGATTGCGTTCAGTGCCGTTGCACTCCAGATTGCTCCCCAAAGTGCCGCACTTTCAAGCTCAATTCCGAGAAAATACTTGAAGAACGGCGGGTCAATCAGATAATTCGCACCGATTCCGACAAGAACAATTGAAACAATGCCCAGCAGCAAAGCAAAAACAATTCCGGTTTTTTTTCTGCTCCTTTTATAAACAAGGCAGAACGGAATAATATACGCCGAGCCGACAATGAAGTTCATTAGGTTGCCGAAGCCCATCTGCGTGCCCATGCCCTTGACGCAAAGCTCGATAACATTTTTCACAAGTTCAACAACAACGCCCCATACAGGACCGTAAAGCATTGCACCGACAAGCGCAGGAATATCACTCAGATCAAGCTTCAAATGGGAGGCTCCGGGAAACAGCGGAAATTCAAGCAGATACAGCACAAAGCTGACAGCGCAAAGCATTGCAGTAACAACATAGCGGGTAAATTTTTTGTTCTTTTTCATGACAATTCAGCCTTTCTTTATTTATTCCGACAAATGAAAACGCCCGCAAAAATTGCGGGCGCAGAAAAGCAAAAAAAGATCATTTGTTTTTCTTCTTCCGTCCGGACTTTAACCGTCGGCTTCGGAATTGCACCGAATCGGCTTTGCTGAAAGCAAAGTTCGCAGGCTTTACTGCCGGTGAGGAATTGCACCTCGCCCCGAAGATTTATTTGTCAGTGGCATTATATACCGGTAAACGCATTTTGTCAACAGATTTCAACTCAAATTCTTGTTTCAAGCAACTCAAATTCTTGTTTCAAGAACACTTACATTTCCGAGTATTTCAACTTCACCGAGTCCGGCAGGAAGAAAAATACTTTCACCTTTATAAAAAGTCAGCACGCTGTCTTTGTGGCAAAGGACTCCGTTGCCGTCAAGGGCAACAAGCGAAACAAATGAGGTTTCATCCGCCGTAACGGTAATGCTTTCTTCAACATCAAGTCTTGAAACGGTAAAAATGTCACATGAGGAAAGAACAGTTCTTCCGTTCTCTCCTTTCGACGGTGAATAATCTTCCTTTAAATCCATCCTCCTGAGATTCAGAACATCGAGAGCTTTTTCAATATGAAGCTCCCTCGGCTTTCCGTTTTGCAGACGTCCGTAATCATAAACACGGTAAGTCACATTTGAGCTTTGCTGAACTTCCGCAAGAAGAATTCCCTTTCCGATTGCGTGCAGTGTTCCGGCTTCTATGAAGAAAACGTCGCCTTTTTTTACTTCAACTTCGTTGCAAAGGGAAAGAACTGTATTTCCCCGGATCGCCGTTTCAAATTGCTCGCGCGTCACGTCTTCTTTAAGTCCGTAAATCAGCTTTGCATGCTCTTCGCAGTCAAGGATATACCACATTTCCGTCTTTCCGTTCTGATTCTCGTGTTCTTTTGCATAAACATCATCCGGATGTACCTGGAGCGAAAGATTGTCGCGCGCATCAATAAGCTTGATGAGAACGGGGAAAGACAAAAACTTTTCAGCGTGTGTTCCAAGATACGCCCTGCCCTCGTTCTGAAGGACATCAGAAAGCGTCCGGGAAGCAAAAGCACCGTTCTCTATAATGTTCTCCCCGTCCGGATGGCACGAAAGTACCCACGCTTCCGCCTGGCGGTCAAGGAAAGAAACCATGTCAAATTCTTTTGAAAGGCGTGTTCCGCCCCAGATATAATCTTTAATTGCCGGTTCGAGCTTTAAGGGTTTCATATAATCACTCTCCTTGTTATATTTCGGTAATATCACGAATAAAATCTATTGAAAGGTGGGATAAGCCATGCAACCGAAATCAACAATAATAATTGTCATGCTGGCCGTTTCCGGAATTATAATACTCGCGGCAATGCTCAAAAGCAAGCATTTTTTCAAAGCATTCTTTTTTTCAGCCGCTCAGGGACTTGCCGCGCTGTTTGCGGTCAATCTGCTTTCGGCGGCAACCGGAGTTTCGCTTGCTGTCAACGCGGCTACGCTAGCAATTTCCGCACTCGGCGGCACGGCCGGTGTTGCTGCGCTTTTATTCTCTCGACTCATAATAACGTGAATAAATTATGCAAAACCGCTTATCTTGCAATATACTCTTCAACGCCGCCGGCAACCGCCGCGGCGATTTTTTCGCGGTTTGCGCTGTCGAGAAGCAAACGGCACTCTTCCTCATTGGTAATGAAGCCTGTTTCAATCAGAACGCTCGGACATTCTTCCAGCCGCGTTACGCTGAACGGATGGAAAATGTTTCCCAGACCGATATTCTCAGACGCCTGCGTCCCCGCACAGAAGTCATTCTGAAACAGCGATTTCATGCGTTGATATATTGCATCGGCCAGCGGCTCGGAAAACGGACGGAAATAATAGACCGAAGTTCCTCTTTTTGAAGTGTTGACCGAGCCATTGCAGTGAACGCTTATGAAAACATCTGCATTATTCAGCCTTGCAAAGGTCTTGCGTTCTTCAAGCGTGATGTCATTATCGCCGGTTCTCGTCAGATATACGGTTGCTCCGCGCCGTTCAAGTTCATTTTTGATTGCAACAGAAAGAGCAAAGTTAAGCTGAGATTCATTCAGTGCGCCCGAAAGTCCCTGCGCACCGCCGTCAGAGCCGCCGTGACCGGGATCCAGCACAATTTTTGTTCCCGAAAGAGTCAGAGGCTCGCCACGGAAGCGGAATACAATCTGCCCTTCGTTGTTGCGCTCAACGCTATATCCGTAATAACCGCCGCTCTTTTTGAGACGGAGCGTCAGCGTCGCCGTTCTATTTGCGGCGTTGACGTCCCAGTATGCAGACGAGAACACCTCACTGTCCGCAATATTCACCATTCCGTCCGCGTATGTTGTGTAATAGAAAGTGAATTGAATATAATCAGCGGTAAAATCGCTTACATTATATTTTTTGCTGTAGGCAGTATAGTATTCCTGCGGTCCGAAGCTGAAAGAATACGGAACTTCCCAGTCGGTGGAAAGCTTTATTGTCAGCTCTCCCGAACTGATGTATGAGGATACCACACTCATTTTGTTTGCACTCCTGCTTGTCTGCGGAATGAGCATAACGTCCTTGGTCAGAACGCGTCTTCCGGAAGCAAGGTCAAAGAAATCGCGCGTTGTTTCCTCTTCGCTGTCGTAAATGCGGCTTTGTCCGGTGACATAATCGACCGTTCCGCGGACAAGCGGGGTGTAATACGGCACATAGCTGTCATCCTCAGTGAGCGTCGGCCATGTATCCGCAAAGGCAGAAGTGACAATGCACATCTGACTGCCGACGTACTGCTGCGGCGCTGTGTGCTGCGCAGGATCGGTCAGACTGTGTATGACAGTTGTTGCATCATTTATCGGCGGCGAACTCAGATTATTCTGAATTGTGACATTCTTTCCGGGACTCACCGCTGATTCAGCCGAAAGACTGTCGGCATAAATAACCACAGGTCCTTCTTTTGAATGGGTTTCCCCTTTATATGACGCCAGCACAGTTATTTTTCCGATTGAGTCAATTTCAATCTTGCTTTTCGGAGCTTTGAACTGAACGCTGAAATTGCGGCAGCCGTCTTTCTCCCCCGTAACCGGCGAAGCTTCGTAACGCGAAGCTCCGACTTTGACAGTCACCGCCGCGGTAGCTGCGGCTCTGACAATTATTTTCACCTTTTTACCCGGTGAAGCATAAACAGCAGAAGCCGGCGAAATTTCTCGGATCACTTCGCCCTCAAAATCAACTCTCACTTTATATGTCAGCGACCTTCCGCATTGCGTCAGTACGAAAGAATTTTCCCCGGTTCTGAGGGACAGTTCAAGCGTTGCCTTGCCTTCCTTATCAAGTTCAATTTCCTCGCCGTCAAAAACAACCGGGAAAAGATATGAGCCGAATACGGTTATCTGTGTTTTATAATCATTTGCTTTTGCAACAGTACCCTCCTCATAGCCCTCAACACCGAGAGACAAAAAAGCTTTTTCCTCATCAGTTCCGTTTTTCAGATATTCATTGACAGCAGAGAAACAGCCATTTTCATCGGTGCGAATATCTCTGAGGTTGTAAAAAAGCCGTGAGGAAACAAGAGCGGATTTATCACACGCAAGAGCAATTCTGAGCGGAATTTCAGCAAAAGCAGCCTTTTCTGAACACTTGTCAAAACGCAGACCGGCGCAGACTGAAACATTCTTTCCTTTAAATGCTTTTTCAAGCTTTGAAAGCCACTTTTCGTTTTCCTCAGATGTTTTTCCGTCGAAGGTTAAAAGAGCAAAGCTGCAACCCGTTTTATCAAAATTAAGCTTTTCAATCTCCTTGTAATCAAAGGGAATTCTCACGGCAAGCTGCTTTTTTTCGTTTATCCTTGAAAAAGCAGAAAGCTTTTTTTCAATCTGCGAAGCGGTTTTCTCTTCTGTCACGACTAAAACAATTCCCGCGATATATTTGTTTTCAAGAACTTTTTCAGCCACCGTTACGTCATGTGAATAATCGATTTCAAGAATAACGCTTTTTCCTGTTTTCGCAAGTTTTTCCGAAAACGCAAATATCTTTTTCAGTTCCTTGTCACTCACCTTTTTTTCTGCTGATGAGAGTAGTTTTGTACTGACAAAAACACTTGCAAAATCCGAGGCTTCAAGATAGCGCATGACGTTATCGCGGCTTTCGGTACTTTCTGCCGAACTTCCGGAAAGAGAAAAATCACTGCCTTCGCATAGCCTGACCGCATTTTCAATTGGTTTTGCCGAGACCGTTTTGCCGTTTGCAGTTGAGTCAGGCAAAGAAGCGCTGTTCTCTGAGCCGAGGTAGGTTACGGCGAGAACAACGCTGAGAATCAGAATAACAGCACATATAGAAACAAAGACAAGGTTGCCTTTTTTAATTTCCGTCTTTTTCATCTGGTAACTTTCCTTTTTCTTTTACTCCGGGGTATTATATCACATCCGGTTTTTAATTTTAACTGTCAGGGCACAAATTTTCATTAAAATTTACAAATTGAAGCGAATACAGACAAAATCCGTCAAAGCTATTCTTTCTGAGAGTATCAATCTGACGTTCAATTACGCCGGGTTCTTTCCACTCGTCTTTACCGCTCACACCTGCAAACCCATCCTCTTTTCCAACCTTATACCGGGCCAGACCTGCACAAAGACGTACTTTTTTGTTTTTCACCGCATTTCTCCACCGGACTGCACATTTTTCAAAAGGCTTGCTCTCATTTTTGAAGCCGTAGTATAGCTGAGGCATCAGAATATCGCAGAATCCGTCCTCATTTCCCCACCGCTCAACATCAGCGTAGTAAACCGAATAGTTTTTTTCAATATCGCCGACCGGACTTATGCTGAATACCTTTTCGTTTCCGCTCTCTTTCACCGCAGCATATATTCCGCTGACAAGCGCGTTCACATTTTCACGCCGCCATGAGTCAAGGGAAAGCCTGCCGCCACATTTGCGGTATTTCTCAAAAAAGACCGAATCCACTTCCTTTTTCTGAGAGGGATAAAAATAATCATCTATGTGTATTCCGTCAACATCGTAGTTTTCGAGTATTTCCCGCACTCCTGCAATAATAAGCTGTCTGCCCTTTTCGGAAGCAGGAGAAAAAAACATTCCCTCTTCAAGCGTAATAACATCCGGATATGAAAGCCTTTTCCCTGCACTCTTTTCGCAAAGCACGTCCTTTTTCTCGCCGGACGGAAGAATACGATACGGATTTATCCATGCATGTATCTTCATTCCGTTTTCCCTGCCCTTTTCACAGATTATGCGCAAAAAATCAAACGGAAGCTTTTCTCCCTGACTCTTTACAACGCAAAATGACGAGGGATAAAGGTCGCTTTCATAAACAGCATCGGCAAAAGGACGCACATGAACAAAAACAGAATTTACCGATAGTCTTTTCAGCTTTTCAAACTGCTGAGAAATATACTGAGAAAACTGCTCCTGAGTCTCTTTCGGCGCTGCTTTTAATTCAAGGTATGAAAGCCAGACACCTCGGATTTCGTTTGAAATATCAATAAATCTGTCGTCCTGCGTAACGGCTTCACCGACATCGCCGTCTTCAAAAAAGAATTTGTCCTCATCATCGCCGTTCAGAAGCCCGTTTCCGCAGGCACTCATTACCAGCGGCACAAGAACGAGAAGAATCAGAGCATAGATTTTTCTTTTCATTCGGCGTTTGCTCCTTTCGCTTGACAAGAGACGGGAAAAATTATAAGATGTACACATACTGATTTCGGAGGAAATGGAAATGGCAATTAAAACAGGCGAAAAGCTTATTACAAAGAACCACGGAAAATCAAACCTCGTGGTTTGCCCTGATTGCGGAAAGGAAGTCAATTTTTCCTTGTTTGAAAACATTGATCTTTCTTCTGTCGCGCTCTTTTTGAAAAAGAAAAGCGGCTGCTTCGCCGTATGCCCTCAGTGTGCCGGAGTCTTTGGCGTCAATGAAAACTTCATTCATGAAAAAGAACGCGGAACTGCCTGCGCCATGACTCAAAGCGATCTGGAAAAGCTGAAAAAACCATGAGTACGAAGCAAATAATTACGGTTTTCGTCATATATATTGTTTTCATTTCTCTCATCGCGTCCGTTATGACTGTTGCGGACAAGATAAACGCCGGAAAAGGTCGTCGCCGCGTGAGCGAAAAGAGCCTTTTTCTTGTGGCTTTCTTTGGCGGAAGTCTTTGTGAATATCTCACAATGAAAGCTATCCGCCACAAAACACTCCACAAAAGGTTTATGCTCGGGCTTCCGGCAATAATGCTTTTTCAGGCTGCTGCAGCCGCAGCAATATACTGTTTTTTATTTCCTCACACCCCATAATAAAGCAGACGGCTGCCGCTGAAAAGCGGCGGCCTTTTTTGCCTATACGCAAGGAATCATCAGCATTCTTTCATCTTCGGTTTCATCGCCGTGCAGATCGTTTTCCTCTCTTACGGCTTCAAGCGTTGTTGAATACCTTTTCGCAATATTCCAGAGCTTTTCACCCTTTTTGCAGTAGCACACAATCAGCGCGGCGTTTTCTTCTTTCTGCTGCTCTTCATCTTCACTTACACCGGTGCATATTCGTTTTTCCTCAGAGGAAAAGACATTGAAGTTTGAGCTGAAAACAACACGAAGGTCGATTTTGCTGTCCGTTCTTGCAATCCCCTCAATCTCCTCAACCGAAACATAGGGTGTGCAGACGATTTTTTTGCACTCGCTTGCCGCTGCCGTGCGACCGGTGTACTCAACCGTTTTTTCAGTATACTGAATTCTGTTTTCTTCATCAATGAACAAAAGTCCTACAATCAGATTAAGATGAAGTTCAAGCTTTTTCCCGTCAGACGTCACGTCTGGAACAGTTTTAACACACCTTGCGTCAAGAACGGTTTTTGCGTTCTGACCTGAAAGCTCAACAGTTTTTCTGAATGTTTCTCTGCTGTCAAAGGTATGAAGCTTTTTTAAAAAGCTGACCTGTCCGAACTCTGCTTTCATTTTGCAGCGCGTCGAATAGCAGTCGTCAATCAGCTCGATTGTTTTAATATCGTATCCCTCAACAAAAGCGCAGACCTTTGCCGCAATTTCAAGCAATCTGTTGCTTCCCGAAGAATCGGCTCTGGGCTGAAGAGACAGAGAACGGACATAAAGCCGCACAGAACATTCCGTATCCTCGGTAATATCCGGTATTTCTATGATCTGGCTTATCGGCATTGAATGGTGCAGACATTGAACTTCTCCGTCAGCAGAGTCGCCGCAATAGAGAACCTGCGTGTGCAGATCCCCTTTAATCAGCAGTTTTCCGCTGACTGCCTTAACCGTGTCGAGCCGGGCGAGCGCGTCGGAACGGATGATTTTTCCTATCGGTTGCATTTTTTGCTCAATTGACGCCGTTTCGGACAAATCAAAACACTTTTCACCGCAGGCAACAGTATTGACGCAATCAGTCTTTTCCCTCAGTGTCTGTGCTCCGCTGCTTTCAATTTGCGAAATGACGTGTTTGCTTTCACAGGAATACGCCTTGAATGTGACCGAAATGTTTCCGTTGACCGAACAGCGTCGCTGACTTGCCGCTCGGCAGTTAACATATTCCGTATCTGCGTTGCATACAACAACAGCATCCTGCGTAACATCTTTCAGCTCTGCGCTTTTTGACAGCTCAATTTTGTGTTCAAAGCAATCGGTTTTTTCTTCATTGTTCACATAAACAAGCCTGACAACAATTTCTCCCTCAGCGCTCGCTCTTTCCCCGGAACGGCTGAGAGTTACAACATTCGGGCTCACAGAGCATTTAAGAATACGCTTGATGTCCGAACAGTAGTCCGGAAGATTCAATTCAAGGTCAATGCTCTGCTCCGTGCAGACGGTACAGGTACATTTCAAAGCGGACAGTTCTTCTTTTTTCAATTCAAAACTCATGTTGACATCTCCTTTTTGCCGCAGTTCAGACTGCTTGACTTCATAAAAAATATATTCGCCCGTTGTCCGCAATATGAAAACAGCCGTGAAACACGCGAAAAAAACTTCCGAGTGTGTTCACGGCTGAAATATTTATGTAACCTGTCAGTTTTTAAGCGAGTGCATCGGAGCGGGGATTCTTCCGCCGCGCGAAATGAAGTCACATGAGGAGAACGGTTTGACTGCCATTACCGGAGCGGATCCGAGAAGACCGCCGAATTCAACAATGTCTCCGACTTTCTTTCCCGGTGCGGGAATGATCCTGACAGCAGTTGTTTTGCAGTTGACAACGCCGATTGCAGCCTCGTCGGCGATTATTGCGCCGAGAGTTTCTGCACTCGTATCACCGGGAACGGCAATCATATCAAGTCCGACAGAACAAACGCAGGTCATGGCTTCAAGCTTTTCAAGCGAGAGCGAGCCGCCCTGAGCGGCAGCTATCATGCCCTCGTCTTCACTGACGGGAATGAAAGCGCCGGAAAGCCCCCCAACGTGGTTACTGGCCATCACTCCGCCCTTTTTGACTGCGTCATTAAGAAGGGCAAGCGCAGCTGTTGTTCCGTGAGTGCCGCAGGCTTCAAGTCCCATTTCTTCAAGAATACGGGCGACAGAGTCTCCCCTTTCAGGCGTCGGAGCAAGGGAAAGGTCAACAATTCCGAACGGCACGCCGAGTCTCTGAGAAGCTTCGGTTGCAACAAGCTGACCCATGCGGGTAATTTTGAAAGCAGTCTTTTTGATTGTTTCGGCAACAACATCAAACGGCGCGCCTTTGCAGCTTTGAAGCGCATGATAAACAACACCGGGACCGCTGACGCCGACGTTTATTACACAATCCGGCTCACCTACACCGTGGAATGCACCTGCCATGAACGGATTATCTTCAACCGCATTGGCAAAAACAACAAGCTTTGCGCAGCCGAAGCCGCCGGTATCCGCGGTTCTTTCGGCAGTTTGTTTAATGGTCTTTCCCATTAGTGCAACTGCATCCATGTTTATTCCTGACTTTGTTGAAGCCACACACACGCTTGAACAAACTCTTTCGGTGACGGCAAGCGCTTCAGGAATCGAAGCAATAAGGCGTCGGTCGCCATCGGTAAAGCCTTTGTTGACCAGAGCGGAAAAGCCGCCGATAAAATTCACTCCGCATTGCTTTGCTGCCATGTCAAGCGTACCGGCAAGCGGAACAAAGCTTTCTTCACGACAGGCCGCACCGACAAGAGCAACCGGCGTTACTGAAATACGTTTATTTACAATGGGAATTCCGAATTCGCGCTCAATCTGTTCCCCGGTTTCAACAAGATGCTCCGCTCGGCGGCAAATCTTGTCATAAATCTTTCCGGCACACCTGTCTATGCTTTCGTCACAGCAATCAAGAAGCGAAATACCCATGGTTATTGTTCTTACATCAAGATGCTGATTGTCAATCATGTCAAGAGTGCTGATAATATCCTTTGCATCAAACATCATACGGCATCACCCCGTTACACCCTGTGCATAAGCGTGAAAATATCCTCACGCTGAGTATGTATCACAAGTCCCATGCTCTTTCCGAGTTCATCAAGCGAAGCAGCAAGCTCGGAAACGCCTTTTTTGCTGTTTTCGGTTTCAACAAGCATTGACATGGTGAAGAATTCCTGCATAACTGTCTGGCTGATGTCCAGAATATTTACGTCATTCTCGCTCAGAAGAGTGCAGACCTTTGCAATGATGCCGGTCGTGTCCTTTCCTGTTACGGTAACGATTGCTCTCATAAAAACATCCTTTCACGCTTAAAATATAGCTGTGAACATTATACTTTAAATCGTCGAATTGTCAAGGCAGCCGTGTTTCAAAGCAACGGCTGCCGAACAAATTATTTTTATATATTCTCACTTGATATATTCTCATTCTTCCATTTGCTTTCCGAGAAATCCTGCCGCAACCTGAGCCAGCTTGACAACGGTTTGCGTCGGCTCTTTGACGTTCTCTTCACTAAGCAGCACTACCGCTCCCATTACATCACCTGCGCCGATTATCGGAAACATTACCGAAACTTCTCTTTCAATCCCGTCGCAAAGCTCAATTTTTTCCTTTCCGCCGTCAAAAACAAAGCTGCTGCGTTTTTCCATATAGCTTTCAAGAAGCGGTGAAATTCGCTTTTCAAGAACCTCTTTTTTTGATATTCCCGAAGCGGCAATGACATGGTCTCTGTCGCAGATTACGGCAGGAAGCCCGGTTGTTCTGCTGAGAACATCAACATACTGCTTCGTGTACGGACTGAGTTCTCCCATAGGCGAATACTTTTTGAAAATAACTTCGCCGTTTGAGTCTGTATAAATTTCCAGCGGGTCGCCTTCCCGAATACGCATTGTGCGGCGGATTTCTTTCGGAATGACAACCCTTCCGAGGTCATCAATTCGTCTTACAATTCCTGTTGCCTTCATATATAAAAACTCCTTCTGCTACAATTTTTTGTGTTAGTATTATTTACGGAGTGTTACATATTATTCAGGATTTTGTTTATGGTCGAACAACGAAAAATCGCATTGCCGATCACATACTTGATCTAAATAATACTTTCCGGAATTTTTCAATAGTGAAAAATCCTCACTTGCCTTTTTCAAGGCGCCATAGTATCATTTTGTAATAGGTTGAACGCACGGTTTTCCCGGGAAAAATCTGTCAGAGTGTTTCGGAAAACCGGAAACTGTTTTCTTAAATTCAATATTGCAGCTTTGTTT
>JAEDIL010000025.1 GCA_016292455.1 Clostridiaceae bacterium | reverse complement strand
GTTGCCGGAGAATGGGGCAGAACGCCGAGCGGCTGGGTGTGCCTTAAATACTGCGGGGTGATTCAGTGAGCGACACCGTAATTGTTTCGCTCGTTGCTCTCCTCGGAACACTCTCAGGAACATTCGGCGGAATACTGACATCGAGCAAGCTGACAAACTTCCGCCTTGAACAGCTTGAAAAAAAGGTTGAAAAGCACAACGGCGTGATTGAGCGCACCTATGACCTTGAAAAGGGAGAGGAGCTGCTTGAAGAACGTTTCAGAGATCTGGAAAGGAGAATAGGCAGCCTTGAAGCCGGGGCTGCCCGATGAAAGGAGAAAATTTATGAAAGATATAACTGTAATTATTGAGATTGCGGTCACCGTCATTTCGGCTGTGCTGACCGGTTTTCTGATTCCGCTTGTCCGTTCAAGAATAACAACGGAAAAGAGAGAAAAGCTTGAATTCTGGCTTTCTGCGGCTGTCCGGGCAGCAGAACAGCTTTTCAGGAACAAGGCAAATTCAGGAAAGCTCAAAAAGGACTATGTCGTCAGCTTCCTGCTTTCAAAGGGACTTGTTTTTGATGTTGACGAGGTGACGGCCCTCATCGAAAACGAAGTATACAAGCTGAAACAAACCACAGCGGAATGATAAAATGAGACTGTTTTATTCAGCGCAGAACAAAGAGTAAAACATAAAAAAGACTATGCTTCGCAATGAGCAGCTAATTGGAGCTCTATGTGAAGTATAGTCTTTGTCTTTTAAATATAAAATGATTTTACTCTTTTAAGCGTTTTGACCGTCAATCCGAAATTTTGCTCAAAAATGCTTTGAGCCTGTCCGTCTGCGGATTTTCAATAAGACTCTTCGCGTCTCCCTCTTCTGCAATGACGCCGTCATCCATGAAAATGATTTTATCCGAAACCTCTTTTGCAAAGTTCATTTCGTGGGTAACGATAACCATTGTCATGTGCTCCTCGGCAAGTTCACGGATAACCTTGAGAATTTCTCCGGTAAGCTCCGGGTCAAGAGCGCTCGTCGGCTCGTCAAAGAAAAGGATCTTCGGTTCGAGCGCCATCGCCCTTGCGATTGAAACGCGCTGCTGCTGACCGCCGGAAAGCTCGCAGGGATAGTTCTTCGTCTTTTCGGAAAGTCCCATTTTTTTCAGAATTGAAAGCGCCTTTTTTTCAATTTCGGCGTAGATTGCCTTTTTGTTCTTTTTAAAGTCGGGGCGCTCCTTTGCCTGCAGCTTCATGGCGAGCATTACATTGTCAAGCACGTTGTATTGCGGAAAAAGGTTGAACTGCTGAAAAACAAGACCGATTTTAAGCTGCTTTTCCCTGCGCGCTTTCTGAGAAATCCTTGTCGGATTCTCTGAATCATAAATCACATCGCCGTCAACGGTGATTCTGCCGGCGTCTGCCGTTTCAAGAAAGTTGATGCAGCGCAGAAGCGTTGTTTTTCCGCTTCCGGAGGAACCGATTATTGAAAGCACCTTGCCCTGTTCAAGTTCAAAGGAAACGCCCTTGAGGACTTCGGTGTTGTCGAATGATTTGCAGATGTTCTGAACTTCAAGAATTGCCATTTTGCACCCTCCTCAGCTTTTGAAATAGTCAAGCTTTTTTTCAAGCCTTGCAAACAGAACCGTAAGCAGACCGTTGAAAGCAAGGTAATAGACAGCCGTGAAGAACAGCGGCCAGATTTCGCCGGATATTCCGCGCGAAGATTTCAAAAATGCCGAGCCTGCCCAGATAATTTCCTGAAGGGCAATTATTCTTGAAAGCGAGGTATCCTTGACAAGAGTGATAATTTCGTTCGACATCGGCGGAACAATGCGCTTGATCATCTGCAAAAGAGTAACCCTGAAAAAGATTTCGCTCTTTGTCATTCCGAGCACCTGACCGGCTTCCTGCTGACCTTTCGGAACACCCTGGATTCCGCCGCGGTAGATTTCGGAAAAATAGCACGCATAGTTCACAATGAATGCAACGCTGCACGCAATGAAACGTCCCTGCTCGCCCGTTCCCCAGATGTTGTTGTCCAGAATAAGTCCGGGGAAGTAATAGATAATCATAATCTGAATCATCAAGGGCGAACCTCTGACAATCCACACAATTGTTTTGACAAGCGCGGAAAGCGGCTTGAAGCGGGACATTGAGCCGAAAGAGATTATCAGACCGAGCGGCAATGCGCCGGCCAGGGTGACGAAAAACAGCTTCAATGTCTGCAAAAAACCGATATTGAGGGCGTCAAACACCACCGGAAACTGCGTTGCAAAATTATCAAACATTTTATTACTCCTGTAATCTGAACTTATATAATGACAGCTGACAGAGGACTTTTTGAAAAGCCCCCTGTCCGCCTGAATGTTTAACTTTTCTTATTTGATGAGAGCTGCCTGAACACCGTAGGTCTCTGCAAGCTTTTCCATTGAGCCGTCTGCAAGGCTCTTTGCAAAGAATTCGTCAAGCTTTGCTGCAAGGTCTGAGCCCTTGCGGAAGCCTACGCCGTATTCCTCGCTGTTGAGCTTGATGTCGGTGGTGGTAAGCTTTGAGAAACCTGTGCCTTCGCCTACCATTGCCGCTGCCATGAGGGAGTCAATGATTGCGGCGTCGCTGGTTCCGCTTGCAACCTCTGAAAGTGCGTCGGACTGAGCTGCAACCTCTGTGAAATTAAACTTGTTTTCTTCTGCCATTTCCATACCTGCGGAGCCCTTTTCAACTGCGAAAGCAAGATCCTTGCAATCCTCGACAGTTTTGATTGAGTCAGCCTTGTCAGCCGGAATGATAACAACCTGAGCGTTGTTGCAGTATGCCTTTGAGGTTTCCATTGCAGCCTTGACGTCTTCGGTGAGAGTCATGCCGTTCCATACGCAGTCAATGTTTTTGCCGTTGAGGTCAATGATTCTGTTGTCCCAGACGATTTCAACAAATTCAACTTCAACGCCGAGTTCTTTTGCAAAAGCCTTTGCAAGGTCTGCGTCAAAACCGATCCATTCGTCGCTGCCCTTTTCTTTGTAATCCATCGGTGCAAAATCGGTGATACCTACAACAAGCTTGCCCTTGCTCTTAACATATTCAAGGTCGCTTTCTTTTGCTGCTTCTGTCTGGCTTTCGCCGGCTGCTGTGGTGGTTTCTGTTCCTTCATTTCCGTTGCATGCAACGAAAACAAAACCGATTGCCGCAACGATAACGGCGAGAACGAGTGCGATAATTTTTTTGCTCATGATAACTACTCCTTTTTCTGCGGCAAAGCCGCGTCTGTTTTTTTTTGATTTTTCGTGGGGCTTTGTTCCGCCTCACACTTTACTGTGGTAACATACTAACACGGTATCAAGATGTTGTCAACCCTTTTTTGAAAATTTTTTCAATTTTTTCGCCGGACGGAAACGCAAAAAATTAAAAGTTTTTCTTTACAAATCTCAGCCAGACGTATATAATAGTATACAGCAAAGAAAAATCAATGAGGAGGGCTTTGTTCATGAGCGCAGCTGCAACACTTTTTCAAAAGCTTTATTCAATCATCTATAAGCTCCTCGCCGCACTCGGCGCAGGTCTCGTCGGCGCTGTTGAGGACAAGGATGACATTGAAAAAATCTGAAACCCGATCCGATAACCTAAAACCGCACAGACCTCCTGACGTGAAGCTGTGCGGTTTTTCTTTATTTGTGTTTTCAGGTTCAGAGAGTCTCGTAACCCGGCAGGGAATGAATCAGCGGCAGAATTCCGGTGTCTTTTCCGGAAAGGTTATAGTTCTGGAACATGTCGTAGCCGGGAAGAACATTACCCTCAATCAGAACAGGACCGTTTTCGGTGATAGCCGCGTCCCAGCCGATGTAACCGACCTGCGAAATTACATCAGCGCCTTTTCTGCAAAGCTCAACCGCCTGACTGTGAAGCGGAACTTCAAAGTTCAGCAAATCAACTCCCGTCATCGGATGGGTATCATAGAAAAGCCCGGTCTTGTCGCAGAATGCCTTTGAAGCGGACTTGCCGTCCTTGTCAAGAAGAATATACATTCCGCCGCTTGTTATGTTGTCAACCGCCTTTGTTCCGTTGCCGATGCGAAGCAGGGAATAAAGGTAATGAACAACGCCGTTCCTGTCGCGCAGAGTAACGATTCTGACCGAGTTTACGGAGCTTGGGCAAAGCTCGTTCATTACCGGGTGCTGTTTGATTCTTTCTTCAATGAGCACCTGTCCGTTTTCTTTCAGTCGGGTGTACAGAGCGGAAAAATCGGTGCTTTCGTCTGTTTCAATCTTTTCAATCTGCTGACCGCCGAAAGAGCGCGGATACTTCGCAAAAACCACTCCGTGCTTTTTGCAGAAAGCGGAAAATTCAGCTTCATCTGCTTTTTCAAGATTCAGCCACTCGCGGCCGATGAAATCCGAAAAAGCCTCGTCAAATTTGAGCTTGTCCTTGAAAAACGGCGTGTACTCCGGATCATTCGCAGTTGAAGAAAGCGCAATGTTTTTGTTGTAGGTCAAAAAGGTGTCGCGCTTTTCGCCCTTGACCTTTGCAAAGCCGAAAACGGTGTAGTCAAGATAGCCCACTCCCCTTTTTGCGGCGCAAAGGCACATATCGACCGCCGTTGCAAGGCGGTTGGCGCCGTAGGTTTCGTGAATCTGACGGATATACATATTCATGCGCCTGAAGCTCATGGATTTTACTCTTGCGGTGAAATTTGAAAAACTGCTCATACTGTACCTCTTCATACACTTTATACTTATTTTTGCCTTATGTTGATTTTACCATTCCGTCGGAATTTGTCAACATGAACAGAAAAGATAGGAGAAAAAATTTCCACTTCCCAACACCTCCGGCTACCGATTAAGAAAAGTTGCAGCAGCATCGGCAACAAATCATACATCCGTCGCCCAAAAATCTCGCAGACATCCGTCGCCAAAAAATGTCGCTTTCATCTTGCGAACACTGCACAAGTGTGATATAATTTTGTGGCAAAAACGGGATTTGGGTGGAATCCCGGAAAGAATATGGAAAGAAGGAAAAAAAATGAAAAAACTTCTGAGCGTTCTTCTCGCTCTGGTGATGATTCTCTGCTCGGTTTCGGCCGCCTCAGCCGCTGCCGAAGAAAAAAAGGTCACACCGCTCATCATCGTTCCCGGTTACAGTGCTTCCGAGCTTTACCTTGACTATGGTCTTGAAACCGAGGAACATGTCTGGGGTGTTCAGATGCAGCCCATCATCGACAAAGTTATTGAGCGTCTCGGCGTTCTCGGAATCAGCCTCGGCGCTCTCGGCGCAGGCGACAAGGAGCTGCTGATCAAAACTCTCGGCGACGCCATCCGCGAGCTTTACGGCGTTCTTGCCAACAATGACGACGGAACAAGCAAATATAACGTCACCGCCGCCCTCACCGATCCGGCAACAACCACAACAAAATATTTTGTTGACACCTACGGCGAGGATTCGGGAATGCTCCACCTCAACGAAATCAACTGCCACTTTGCCTCCCAGATCGGCGGAGAAAACATTTTCAACGCTCACATCGATTTCAGACAGGGTGCAATCAAATGTGCGCAGGATCTGAGAAGATATGTTGAAGCCGTCAAGGAATACACAGGCTCCGACAAGGTCAGCCTTTACGGTCTCAGCCACGGCGGAATGACCGTCGGCGTTTATCTCAGCCTTTACGGCGACCTCGGCGACATTGAGTCCGCAGTAATGTTCCACCCGGCTCTTTGCGGCGCATACTTCCTCAATGATATTATTTCAAGAAATCTTGACATCGACTTCAACACCATTGTTGAATACGCTCAGGTAGGCGCTTTCTCGGAGACCGAGTATGAATTCCTCATGGTTCTCCACCGTATCGGTTTCATCAACGACCTTGCAAACGCTCTTATTGATGAGGTATTTGATGACATCGCCGGCAACTGGGGCAGTATATGGGACTTCATGCCGCCGGAAGTATATGAAAAATACAAGGAAATGTATCTTGACCCGGTAGCCAATGCAAAGATTATTGAAGCCAGCGACAAGATGCACTATGAAATTATGCCGAACTACGCCGAAGCTTTCAAAAACGCTCAGGCAGCCGGAACGAGAGTTTCAATCATTTCCGGCACCGGCAGACCGGTACTCACCGGCGGTCAGGTCAACGCTGACGGAATTCTCGCCTGCTATTCAACCAGCGGCAGCGTCTGCGCTCCTTGGGGCCAGCGCTTTGCAGACGGCTACAAGCAAACCGGAACAAACTGCACCGACTCTTCCCACAACCATGTTTCGCCCTCAATGGAAGTTGACGCTTCATACGCGTACCTCCCCGAGAACACATGGTTTGTTGACGGTCAGCTCCACGGTCAGGTCTGGTGGGACGATTTCACCAAAGACCTTTGCTCAAAGCTTCTGTTCACCGATGAAATTGAAGACATCTATTCAAGCGAAGAATTCCCGCAGTTTGAATATTCTCAGAATCCGAAAGATGAGATCCATGTAAAATTTGACAATGCTCCCGTCGGCTATGCTTCACAGGAAAGCAAGGGCGTATATATTACTAACCTTTCAAAAGAGTATTCAGTAAAAGTTGTCGGTGTTTCGGCAAAACGCAGCAAGCTTTACTTCAACACTCTGAATGACCAGATCATCAAGGCAGGCGAAACGGTTTATCTGCCCATGCGCGGTGAAATTCCCGATCTCAACGCGGCAAAAGACGAACTGACCGTCATCTATGTTCAGGCAGGCTCGGTTTCCGCGGTCGGAACCAGAACATTTGACTTCACAATTGTCGGCGGCAAAGACGTTGAATACAACGCGGACGAGCCCTATTGCAGCGCCGACATTGCTGACCCGTTTGACGAGCACATCGGCGGCAGCGTTGCTGACCGAGTTTTCTCTTTCCTCGGAATCAAAGATCTGCTTTCGGCAATTTACAACTTTATTATGCTTTACCTCATGCCGATATTAAAACTTGTTGCCGAAATCAGAGGCTGAAAACCTCTTGACCAAATAATAAAGAGTCCGTCAAATCGACGGACTCTTTTGTTATTATGAAGTTTCAGTTATCAGTCATCCGGATAACCGTCTGGGTTGGTGCTCTGCCAACGCCATGAATCGGCGCACATCTGTTCAAGGTCCCTTTCAGCTTTCCAGCCAAGAAGCTCATACGCCTTTGTCGGGTCGGAATAGCAGACTGCAACGTCTCCGTCGCGGCGCGGACCTATCTGATAATTGATTTTTACGCCGCTTGCCTTTTCAAAAGCGTGAACAACGTCAAGAACGCTGTAACCCACGCCTGTTCCGAGATTGATAGCTTCACAGCCGCGCTGCGAAAGAACCCTCGCAACAGCCTTGACATGACCGAGGGCAAGGTCAACAACGTGAATATAATCGCGGACACCCGTTCCGTCAGGCGTGTCGTAATCGGCGCCGAAAACATTGAGATATTCGCGCTTTCCGACTGCAACCTGAGTAATATAGGGCATAAGATTGTTGGGAATTCCGTTCGGGTCTTCTCCGATTCTTCCGCTCTCGTGCGCTCCGATGGGATTGAAATAGCGCAGAAGGCTGATTGACCACTCGTTGTCCGAGGTATAAAGGTCCTGAAGAATGAGCTCAATCATGTATTTCGTGGTGCCGTAAGGATTGGTTGTGCCGCCGGTGGGCATCGTCTCTTTAAGCGGCGAAACATTGTTCATTCCGTAAACCGTTGCGGAAGAACTGAAAACCATACGCTTGCAGTCGTTGTTTTTCATAACGCGGCAAAGCGTCAGTGTTCCGGCAATGTTGTTGTCATAATATTCAAGCGGTTTTTTGCAGGATTCCGGAACACATTTAAGTCCGGCAAAGTGAATGACCGCTTCAATCTTTTCGCTCTTGAAAATTTTATCGAGCCCTGCCTCGTCGCGAATATCACACTGATAAAAAGCAAACTGTTTTTTTGCAAGCTCCGCAATTCTTCTGAGCGCTTCGCGCTTGCTGTTATAGAAATTGTCAACAACAACAACATCATAACCGGCTTTGAGAAGCTCAATGCAGGTATGAGAGCCGATAAAGCCGGCGCCTCCGGTTACAAGAATTGACATTATTCATCACCTCGTTTATAATACTATATGTATTATACAGAGAATTTTAAAAAATGCAAGGAGCATTTCGTGTTATGCAGAACTTATCGGACATATCCGTGATAAAAAATGTGCTTTCGCGCCACGGCTTCACCTTTTCAAAATCGCTCGGTCAGAACTTCCTTGTCAACCCCTCTGTCTGCCCGAGAATGGCAGAGGAAGGCGGTGCAGACGAAAAGACCGGCGTAATCGAAATCGGCGCAGGAATCGGCGTTCTGACAAAGGAGCTTTCAAAAAGAGCCGCAAAGGTTGTTTCCATTGAGCTTGACCCGCGGCTTATTCCCGTCCTTTCGGAAACACTTGACGGCTGCCTCAACACAGAAGTTATAAACGCCGACGTTTTAAAAGTTGACCTTCAAAAGCTGATTGAGGAAAAGTTTCAGGGGCTTGACGTTGTTGTCTGCGCGAACCTGCCCTATTACATCACAACGCCGATAATCACTCATCTGCTTGAAAGCCGCCTCCCGCTTCGCAGCATCACCGTCATGGTTCAGAAGGAGGTTGCCGAACGCCTTTGCAGCGGCTGCGGTTCACGTTCGGCAGGCGCAGTCACCGTCTGCGTTGATTATTACGCAAAGGCAAAAAAGCTCTTTGATGTTTCAAAAGGCTCTTTTCTCCCTGCGCCCAAGGTCGACAGCAGCGTAATCCGTCTTGACAAGAGAAAAGACCCTCCCGTTCAGGTCAGTGACGAAAAAGCCTTTTTCCGCCTTGTCAGAGCCGCCTTTGCCCAGCGGAGAAAAACACTGCTCAATTCTGTCAGCTCTGCTGCGGGTATTTCAAAGCCGCAGCTTCTTGAAGCCCTTGAAAAAGCCGGACTTGACCACAATGTACGCGCCGAGCAACTCAGCCTTGAACAATTTGCGCTTCTTTATGAAAATCTTTGAGAGGTGAAGAATATGACAAATGAAGAAAAGACGAATAAAACCGAAGAAAATCGCTCAGCCAACTTCTTCAACTCGTTTATCAATGCTCTTTATCTCACAACGTCAAAAGCCGTTGTTGCTTTTCTGATTGCGCTGACCACCTTTGTCGCAACCTCTCAGCTGCTTGATGTTGTTCTGCTTTATACCGAAAACGAAGCCTACGTTGTCAATTTCTTCAAGCAGGGACCGAACTTCGATTACCGGGAAAGCGAACCGCTCCGCCTTGAAGTTGAAGAAACTCTCAGCGCTATTCTTGATTACTCGCTCATTTATTCCTCTCCGGACGGTTTTGAAAGTCCTGACACAATTCGCCTGACAATCCAGGACGCAGAGGAAACCTGCCGAAAGCAGATTGAAAGCGTCAATGAAATTCTGAATTATGAAATTCTGACCGGTAGCGTTGACGGGGAATATATCGCAAACGGTTTCGTATCAAAAAGCGCCGACGGCTACATAATCAACAAAGCAGCCATCGAAAGCTACTATCAGAAGCAGCGTGACGAACTGATTGAATCTCACAAAAGGATTGACGACGGCTACCGCGCTGCCACCGACACTATCAACTCTTTGCGTTCGGTAAGCTACGCCGTTTTTGACAGAACAGGAGATCGGATTATAACCAGCGAAAATGTTTCCGATATTGATCAGGCACAAAAACTCTTTTCCTCGAAAGAAAATGCCCTTATGGTTTTCGATTCAAGAAATCCCTATTTCGTCCACGGTTCGCTTGATGATATGTCCGGCATAGTTGAAGAAATTGAGAAAAACTATCCTCAGGATTTTGACATTTTCGTCTCATTCCCGGAGGACATGGTTTTCAACTCAGACTGCGAAAAAATTGAAAGCAAATACAACGAAATTTATCATGAGGTTTCCGGACACCTGACCGTTGCCGTTATTGTTTCGGCGGCAGGTCTGGCGCTTACTGTCCTTTTGATCTGCCTTTCGGGCAGACGCGAACGCGCAGGAGCGCCCAAGTATGCGCTTACAGACAGACTGCCGAATGTGCTTCATATTTTCATGCACCTGACAATCTCGGTTTCAACGGCGTTGCTTGTCAACGATTCTGTATATCTGATTCTGAATCCGCATCTGAACACCGAATGGCTGACCATCAGACCGGACTTCTTTGTTCTCCGAGCCGAAGTTTGCGCAACGCTCAGTGTGCTCTTCATGTTGGCGGCAATCTGTTGCGTCAAACGCCATCTGCTGCACAAAACGCTTTTCAAAAACACTCTGATTTATAAAGCAATTCTGCTTTCAAGGCTGAGAAAAAAGAAGTAACATTCATTCTGTAACCAAAAGTTGTGTAAAGCGTTTTTCTTTACACAACTTTTTCTTTTGTAAAGTAATCGTCTTGTCATTGTTGAAAACTCGGTTAAAAACGTCTAAAACTTTTAGTTTTTAACACCAAAAGTTGAATTTGAAAATATAACTCTGTTTAAATGTAAACTTTTCAACTTTCCTAACAGGGTTTTCAACAAAACTGTTGAGGATTATTCATTATTCAGGAAAAATTGTATATACATTCCTTGTAAAAAATATTCACCTTATTACCCACTTCCGACAAAACCGTCATCCGCCCCGCCACTTTACCGACGGCAACGGTAAGAAAAAAGCAGGAATATTGTAACAGATTTGTGATAAATTATACATATTTTTGTCTTTACAGCGTAACCGGAATCAATTATAATAGTTGTACTTTGTGCGCCTTTCGGCGTACGAAAAAAATAATGACAGCAAACATCGACCGGCATGATTAGTCCTGCCGGAGACGAAAGGATTTGAAAACAATGAAAATTTCAGTTTTGCGCTTTGCATTTTCTGTTGCGGCGCAGTCCGGGGAGGGAAGAACATGAGCCTGTCATACCTGCTCTTTGCCGGTAAATACTCAATAATGACCTCGTATTTTGCAAACGTGTTTTTATATATCTTTCTGCCCGCAAGCATCATAGGCTTCTTTGTGATGCCCAAAAAAGCAAAGAAATATTTTCTCCTTGCCGCAAGCCTGATTTACTTCTGGCTCGTGGCAGGAAAGCTGATAATCTATCCTCTCCTTTCAATTCTTGCCGTTCACTACTTCGGTCTGTGGCTTGACCGGATACGGACAAAGCAGACTCTTGCTTTGAAAGAGGCGGAAAAAGAGGAAAAAAAACAGATTAAAAAAAGCTTTCAGCAAAAGAGCAGACTTGTTCTCGGCTTTGCCGCTGTTCTTCATATCGGGCTTCTTCTTGTTCTCAAATACTCCCCGTTTTTTACGGAGAATCTCAACTCGCTTCTTGAAGTTCTGAATGTTTCAACAAGGCTTGAAGTTCCGTCATATCTCATGCCGATCGGCATCTCGTTTTATACGCTTCAAGCGGTATCATACCTTTTTGACGTCTATCGCGGAACAACGCAGGCAGACGACAATATTTTCCGTCTCGGTCTTTTCATGTCGTTTTTCCCTCAGATTGTTGAAGGACCGATCTGCCGCTATAATCAGACGGCGGAAAAGCTCTGGAATGTTACCCAGATTGATTACCACCGTTTCCTTCTCGGAATTCAGCGTATTCTTTTCGGCTACATGAAAAAGCTTGTTGTTGCCGACAGACTCAACCCCTTTGTCAAGGAAGCGTTTGACAATTACGCAAGCTATGACGGTCCTATGCTTGCACTCGGCGCATTGCTTTATACCGTTCAGCTTTATATGGATTTTTCGGGAACAATGGACGCCGTTGTCGGTATGGGTCAGATTTTCGGCGTTGAAATGCCGGAAAACTTCCGCAGACCGTTCTTTTCAAAAACCATTTCCGAGTTCTGGCAGCGCTGGCATATCACGCTCGGAACATGGTTCAAGGATTACATTTTCTATCCCGTAACCATGTCAAAGCCGATGAAAAAGCTGACCGGCTCAGCGCGCAAAAAGCTCGGCAACCATTTCGGTCCTCTGCTTTCCGGCTCGATTGCGCTGTTCTGCGTATGGTTCTGCAACGGACTGTGGCACGGCTCGGCGTGGAATTACATCTTCTTCGGAATGTATCATTTTGTGCTCATTCTCTGCGGCGACATCATTCTTCCGGCTGTGAAGTTCTTCCAGACAAAGCTTCACATCAACCCGGAAAAACTGCCGTACAGAATTTTTCAGATTCTCCGTTCCGCCGTTCTCGTTGTGTTCGGCGAGCTGTTTTTCCGTGCCAACGGTCTGCGCGCAGGCTTTGCAATGACAAAAATAATGTTCACCAGGGTCAACTTCACCGCGCTCAATGACCAGACGCTCCGTCCGTTCGGGATTGATACAAAGGACCTTTTCATTGTCGGCGTTGCCGTGCTTCTCGTTTTCATAATCAGCCTGCTCAAAGAAAAGGGAATTGACGTCAACGAAAGAGTTGCCGGCCAGAATATCGTTGTCCGCAGGATAATTCTTTACGCACTCATCATGTTTATCATTGTTTTCGGCGCTTACGGTCCGGGCTATGTTCCCGTTGACCCGATGTACGCAGAGTTTTAAGGGGGTGCAGACTTATGAAAAAGTATTTGAAGCTTGTCTGGCGTCTGCTTTCCTTTGCACTTGTTCTGCTTCTTCTGATGTTAGGCGCGTCTCTCATTTTTCAGCCGAAGGACAACTCAAAGGACGCCGGAATGCTCGACTCCACCGCAAACGGAATTCTCGGTGAACCCGAAAACAGCATTGACGCTCTTATAATCGGCGACAGCGAAGCATACAGCGCCTTTGTTCCGCTCACAATCTGGGCAGAAAGCGGAATCACCTCCTACGTTTGCGCAACATCTGCACAGATTCTCTGCTACTCATACGAATTCCTTGAAAAGACGTTTGAAAGGCAGCAGCCGCGTGTTGTTATGCTCGAAACCAATGTCATTTACCGCGCGTTCTCAGCTTCGGACATTCTGACTCAGAAGCTTTCGGAAAAGCTGAGTGTTTTCCGCTATCATGACCGTTGGAAAACGCTGAGCCTTCGCGACTGGTCGTTCGGCGTTGACCTTTCAAGCACAGAAATCAACAAAGGGTATATTTACAACAACGCCGTCTCCCCCGCTTCAACCGACGGCTATATGAAGTCTTCAAAGTTCTCCGAAAGCTTTTCAAGAGAAAATGAAAAGTATGTCAGAATGATGAAAGAGTTCTGCGACGCAAACGGCGCAAAATTCGTTCTTGTCAGCTCTCCAAGCACAAAAAACTGGAATATGCCGCGCCACAACGCAGTTGAAAAGCTTGCAAATGAGCTCGGAATAGAATATCTGGATATGAACCTGATGAGAAAGCAGATTCCGATAAACTGGAAGCTTGAAACCAAGGACAAGGGCGACCACCTCAACTATTCCGGAGCAACAAAGGTTTCTGTTTTCCTCGCTTCTTATCTTGAAAAAACAGAGCTTTTCAAAGATAAGCGCAACGACAAAAACTTTTCTCAGTGGCATGACGCCGTCAGGCAGTTCAACGAAGATATAGGCAAAAGCTGAAAATCCGAAGCTGTCGGATTCGGTTGCAAAAAGAGTTCTCTTTATCCCGAATCCGGCAGCTTCTTTCTTTCGGCCGTCCGACCGCTTTTTTCTGTTTTACTATTGACAGAACCGTTCTTTTTCTGTTAAATAATACTTGTAAATCTTCTGCCGAACCGCACACGATACGGCAGGTATATATTGGAGTGATTCTTTTGGAAAAAACAAAGGTTCTGCCCCGCCTTTCATTCGGGGCACAGACTCTTGCAATGCTGGGCGCTCTCGTTTCTGCCGTTGCGCTGCCGCAGCTTTTCCACCTTGTCGGCGCTCTTTCCGGTCTCGGAACAGCCCTCGGTGCAACGTTTTTGCCGATGCATATGCCGATTATTCTCGTCGGCTTTCTTGCCGGTCCGTATGCAGGTGCGGCTGCCGGAGCACTCGCCCCGGTTGTCAGCTTTGCTCTTTCCGGAATGCCGACTCTTGCGATGCTGCCGCTCATGATAGGCGAGCTTGCCGCCTACGGTTTTTTTGCCGGACTTCTTCGCAACACAAAATTGCCCTCGTTTTTTAAGCTTCTCTTTGTTCAGCTCCTCGGCAGAGCAGTCCGCGCGGCTGTCACTATTGTTGTTGTTCTCACCGTTTCCGGAACAAGCATTGCACTCTCTTCGGTGTACACGAGCATTCTTTCCGGTCTGCCCGGAATTCTCCTTCAATGGGCAACCCTCCCCCTGCTTCTCTTTTTTGTTCAGAGCAAGCTAAACGGCAAAAAAGAAAACTGACAGACATAAACAACGGGGGCTGTAAAAAAACTTTCGCTTTTTTACAGCTCCCCATATTCATGAATGAATCTCGGACTGCTTTTTCAGCAGTCTTTTCTTTTTGGATTCAGACGGAGCAACGTATCTGTTTTTTCAAGCAGATAATCAAACCCCACCGCAAGAACCACCGTTGCAGCAAAGCAGACGAGGGTGAAAAGCACCGGTTTTGAAGCAAGACCGAGCTTTTTGAAAACAATCATCGGCAGACGCTGAAGGATATACACGCCGAAAACGTGTTTTCCGAAAAGGCGCAGAACCTTGTTGTCAAGGGAAAAGCTTGCGGTGAAAAAAACCGTGAGCAGTGCAAACGCCAAGGCTTCGGGAATGAAAATTATTCTTTTCTTTCCGGAAACTTCAAACAAAACGGCAAGGAGAACAAAAACCGCAAAACACACAAAAAGAGCTGCAAGGCGATTTTTTCCGCTTTTAAAAAGGAAGCGGTCGGTTTTCTCCTGGAAAAGATAATACCACATTCCCAGCGGATAGCAAAGCAGGGTGTCATACCACCAATTGTCTTCCCGTTTGAAATAATACAGAACCGCAACGGAAAGAACGCAAAGCAGAGTGAGCACAAAGGCTCCGGCAAAGAGCTTTTCCTTTGCAAAAACAAAAACGAGGAATGTCAGCGCATAAAGCAGAATGATTACAAAAACAAACCAATTGCTGTTGCCGACTCCCGAAACACCGACAAAGGAAAGAAGCAGCCGACTTACGCTGTAATTCTTTCCTGCAAATCTGCCGACAAGATAGAAAACCGGAATTGTCAGAGCAAAGTGATACCACACCCGGAAAATCCTTTTTGCCGGAATCGTCTTTACATAACCTGGCTTTTTTTCAAGGCTGAGCGCAATACCGTAGCCGGAATAGAAAATGAACATCACAACCATAAGCTGTCCGAGAGTTCCCATTGCAAAGCGGAACAAAACGTCGGCAAACCCGGAGGAAAGCTTTACATATTGCAGACTGTGGGAAAGAAAAACAAGAATCACGAAAGCGCCTTTGACCGCAGCCGTTTTCTGCGGCGACAAATAATCCCGAAAGCCGTTTTTGAAATCTGCCCTGAACCCGAAAAAGCAGAGCACCGCAAGCGCAAGCAGAAAAACTATCATTTTAAAACCATTTCAATTCAGCAATGAAACGTTCAAGAGCCTTTTCCGGATAATCTCCTTGCGCCAAAGCGAAACAGCCCTGAAAACCACATTTCACAGCCTTTCTTTCTCCTTTCCGCTGCTTTTCGCAACACATAAGATTGAATTTAGCACACTTTGCTGCCATTGTCAATGAGTGCAAAACGAAAAAGCGTACAGCACCAAAAAGGCACTGTACGCCCTGAATTACGCAACAAAGTGTTCAACGTCAATATAAGTATACATCTTTCCGTATTCATCATACTGAGCAATTTTTCCGACCATTGAAACGGTTGAATAGTCCTCAATCACTTCGGGAACGCAGTCGCCGTAAAACTCAATGTTCCATGCGGCGCAGCAGCCCGTGTCATCATAACCGAAAGCAATGTTGTAATCCTTGTTTGTGTCGTCACTATGATATTTCTGGTAGTTCGCGGTAAGACGGACTGTTTTGCCGATATAAGACTCGGGAGAATTATATATTGACGACATCTGAGCGGTAACCATTGTTTTGCTCATTGACGAAAAGTCAATATCAACGTCATATTTTTCAAGCTCCTTTGCCTTTTCTGCCTGCTGTTCTTCGGCAGCGGAGTTTTCGGTAACGGGGAGGGTTGAGCCTGTGGGAATCATTGCGGAATCGGAAGCTTCATTCTGATCGCTTGTGTTTTCTGTACTGCCACCGCAGGCGCAGAGGGATACTGCGAGCATTATTGCAAGAGCAAGAGCGAGAATTTTTTTCATTTTTTTGTACCTCCTTTAAGTACATCAACAATTATGCAGACAATAAATACCACCAGCTCAAACGCCACAATTGTTGAGCCGACGGGCGTTGAATAAAGAATTGAAATCAGAATTCCGCTGACCGCGCAAATAACCGAAAGCACAGCCGCGCCCAGCATTACACCCCTGAAGCTTCTGAAAAGCCGCATGGAGCAAAGCGCAGGGAAAACGATGAGCGCAGAAATGAGAAGCGCACCGACAAGGTTGACCGCAAGAACAATAACAACTGCTGTTGTCACGGCAAGAACAGTGTTATACACTCCGCATTTTGTTCCTACCGCGCTTGTGAATGTTTCGTCAAAGGTTACGGCAAATATTTTGTTGTAGAACAGCGCAAAAACCGCAACCACCGCAACAGTCAGAACAACGCAGGCAACGACGTCGCTCTTTTTGAGGGTCAGAATTGAAGTTGAGCCGAAAAGAATACTGCAAACGTCGCCGCTGAGATTCGTTGTCTTTTTTGAAAAGATGTTAAGAATCAGATAGCCGAGAGCAAGCGCAGAAACGGAAATGACCGCAACGGCGCTGTCTCCGCGAAGCTTTGAACGTCCGCCGCGCAAAAGCAGAACAGACGCCGCAATTGTTGCCGGCAGCGAAACATAAAGCGGAGTAACCGAAAAAATCATTGCAACCGTTGTTGCGCCGAAAGCAACGTGAGAAAGTCCGTCTCCGATGAGCGAATATCGCCGCAGAACAAGCGTTACTCCCAGAAGCGCCGAGCAAAGCGCAATGAGCACACCCGCAACGAGCGCGAAACGTACAAAGTCATATTGAAGATATTCCGAAAGCTTTTCAAGCATTGTTTTCGCCCTCCTTTCCGGAAAAGAGAGTGAAGAAGCTGCTGTTTTTATATTCCTCAACGGTTCCGAAGAAGCAGCCCGAATGAGTAATCTGAAGAATATGAGTCGAATAGTGCAATGCAGCGTCAAGGTCATGGGAAACCATGATAACAGAAACCTTGTTTTCCTTGTTGAGCGAACTGATGAGAGAATACATATTCTTTGTCACAAGCGGGTCAAGACCGGCTGTCGGCTCATCAAGCAGAATCAGCTTGTCCGCGGCGCAAAGTGCCCTTGCAAGAAGCACCCGTTGCTGCTGACCGCCGGAAAGCTTTTTATAGCTATTGTTTTTGAGCTCCTCAATTTCAAGCCTTCTAAGCCATGAAAGAGCCTGCTTTTTTTCGTCCTTTGAGTAAAACGGGCGAAGTCCGCTTTTTGAAACAAAGCCGGAAAGAACAATTTCCAGAACTGTTGCCGGAAAGCCTTTCTGAACCTCTGTCTGTTGAGGGAGATAGCCGATTTCGCCGCGGCGAAGCGACTTGTCAAATTCCAGTTTTCCCGAAAGAGGGGCTTTCAGGGAAAGGAGTGTTTTCATAAGGGTGCTCTTTCCCGCGCCGTTTTCGCCGACGATGCAAAGGTAATCGCCGCTGTTGAGCGAAAAGCTGATGTTTTCGGCAACGCTTTTTCCCTCATAACCGACGCTGAGATTCTCTGCGGTAATAAGGCGCATCAGTTAAGCACCTCCTTTAAAACGAAAAGGTTCTCCTCCATGATTGAAAGATAGGTTCTCCCGTTGTCAATTTCCTCCTGAGAAACACTCTGGCAGGAATTGAGCGTTTTGATTTCCGCTCCGCTTTGCGAAGCAACTGTTTCGGCAACCGAACCGTCGGAGCCGTCAATTACAAGAACAAACGGGAGTTCTTTTTCCTTAACCTTTCCGGCAAGGAAGGCTATTGTTTCAAAGCTTGCCTGAGTCTCTGCCGAACAACCGGCAAAGGCGGCAAAGCATTCAAGCGAATAATCGTCCGCAAGATACCTGAACGGAAAACGGTCGGCAAAAACAAGGGTTTTGCGCTTTGCTTTTCCAAGCTCCTCTGCGTACTGAGCTTCAAGCGAGGAAAGCTTTTTGAGGTATTCCGAAGCGTTGGCTGTGTATTCGTCAGCGTTCGCTTTGTCAATTTCACAAAGCTTATCTGCAATTGCCGAAACGATTGACTGAGCGTTATTAAGTGACGTCCAGACGTGTTCATCAAGCTCCTTTTCGTCCTCTTCGCCTTCCTCGTGCTCATGCTCTTCCTTCTCGGCGCCTTCGATTTCCTTTTCCTCCTTCGCTTCAACAGTGTCAATGAGGGAGAGTACCTCCGGCTTTTCGCTGCCGAGAGTTTCAAGAACGTCATCTGCCCATTCATCAGATTCTCCGCCGATATTTATGAACAGATCGCAATTTTTGATTTTAAGAATATCATCTGCGCCCGGCTTGTAATTGTGCAGGTCAACCTTTGATTTCAAAAGCAATTCAAGTTCAATTTTATCCCCGGCAATTTCACGGCAGAAATCATACTGCGGAAAAATTGAACAGACAACCGAAACCTTTTTTTCTCCCGGAGCCGCGGCGGCAGCTTCCGTTCCGGTCTGTTCGGGCACCTTACTGTCCGTTGAGCAGGCGCAGAAAAGCGAAAGCAAAAGAACAATTGACAAAACAACGGCTGTGAATTTTTTCATATACTACACTCCTTTATTCTTATTTGTAAAATAACAACATAAAATTAAAGCAAGCTTTTCGGGCACAGAAATGCCGCGCAGAGCCCCGCAAGGAGCGATTCCCCTGCGGAGCAAAAAAAGCTTGCCAAGCTGAGAAAACCGTACCTGCATTACCGCAAGTCAGCCTTCGTCAGCGAAAATATTCACCCTGTAATTTTATTTTTGAGAGAAACGGGAGTTTCATTTTCCTGTTTTACAGGCAGTTTTTTAAAGAAAGGCAGAAAACGCCTTTTTTGCAAAAGGATAAAGAGTCCCAAAACAACAGCCGCCGCGCTGACCGCCCTGAAAAGGTTCTGGGCAAAAATAACAACCGCACAGACCATACAGTCAGCTTCGGGGCAGACATGCTTTGCGCCGTGACCGGGAAAAGCAGAAAGGCTGAGAGTGAACGCAAACGAAAAAACAAGCACCAGAACAAGAGCCAGAGCAAAAATCCGCCTGATGTTTTTCATTTCAGTTCGCCTGCCTTTCATAAAATCTGCTTAGGGAAGCTCTGATTAAATCTGATGTACAGATTACGCCGTCAGATTTTTCGTC